>CAJXVN010000008.1 GCA_913060775.1 uncultured Gammaproteobacteria bacterium
GTTGCAGGTGCTCGACAGCCAGTGGAAAGATCATCTCGCGGCGATGGATCATTTGCGCCAGGGTATTCACCTCCGGGGTTACGCACAAAAAAACCCCAAGCAGGAATACAAGCGTGAGTCTTTTGAGATGTTCACGCAGATGCTGGAACGGGTTAAACACGAGGTGACCAGCGTACTCATGCGGGTGGAATTCCGGGCCGAAGAAGATGCCGAGGCCATTGACGAGCAGCGTCGGCAGAGCGCTGAGCTTGCGATGCAGCACCCACAGGCGATGCCGCCCGGTGCTCCTGAACCGGCTCAGCCTGTCGCGCCTCCGGCGCGAGGTGGGAATGCTGCGCCAGCTCCCTTCACTCGTCCGAATCAGAAAATCGGCCGTAATCAACCTTGCCCCTGTGGTTCCGGTAAAAAATACAAACAATGCCACGGTAAGTTGAACTGATGACCACTTATCTGGAAGTGTCATGACGGCGGGATTAGTGCCGCAGGAACCGCTGGTTCCGGTACCGGGTATTCGTTTAGCTTCGGTGGCTGCTGGAATCAAGAAAAGTGGTAAGCCTGATCTATTGCTGATGGAGATGGCGGCTGAGAGCAAGGTTGCCGCGGTTTTTACTACCAATCAGTTCGCGGCAGCGCCGGTGCTCCTGTGCAAAGCGTTTCTTCAGCAGGCGGCTGCTCGTTATTTGCTCGTTAATAGTGGCAATGCCAATTGTGGTCTGGGTGATGCGGGCCTGCAGGCAGCCAGACGCTGCTGTTCCGCGGTGGCTAACGCCACCGGGGTTGACGTTGAACAGGTGTTGCCCTTTTCCACCGGCGTGATCGCCGAGCCGCTTCCCGATCAGTGCATCGTTGATGCCATCCCTGACCTGGTGAATGGACTCGACACCGATAACTGGTCGGCTGCGGCAGAGGCTATTTTGACCACCGACACGGTGACAAAAGGCTGCTCAAAGGTTATTGAAATTGACGGTGTGAGTGTCACCCTGACTGGAATTGCCAAGGGTTCTGGAATGATCCGTCCGGATATGGCGACCATGCTGAGTTATATTGCCACTGATGCAGCCATCGATCCCGCATTACTGCAGCAGGGCCTTGAGCAGGCGGTGCAACGAAGTTTTAACTGCATCACCGTTGACGGTGATATGTCGACTAATGATGCTTGCCTGCTGATCGCCACGGGCGCGGCGGGTAACCCCTTGCTCGCCGATGCCGACACTGATTCCTGGCAGCGCTTTCTGGCCGCACTGGAGTCGATTTGCAAGACGCTGGCCCAGGCCATTGTTCGCGATGGCGAAGGAGCCACCAAATTTATCACCATCGAGGTGCGCGGTGCCCGGAGTAGCGAGGATGCCCGAGCAGTTGCGTCGGCCGTAGCCCATTCGCCGCTGGTAAAGACCGCCTTTTTTGCATCGGATGCCAACTGGGGACGAATTTTATCGGCGGTGGGATACGCGCCGATCACCGAGCTCGATATTGGCCGGGTTGAGGTGTTTCTGGGCGATGTCTGCATTGTTCGGCAGGGAGCCCGCGCCGACGAGTATGAGGACGCCGCCGGGGCCGAGGTGATGGCGCAGACCGATATCACGGTCACTATCGATTTAAACGACGGTGACCAGAGCATTCAGTACTGGACCTGCGATCTTTCCTACGACTATGTGCGCATTAACGCCGAGTATCGTACTTAAGCCGATGGTGCTGCCCGGCAGGCGAGGCAAGTGCGCTGGGTGGTTAATGTGATTGCAGGTGTTTGCCAGGGGCAAGTTATTGCCAGATGATGAAATCGCCATAGCCCTGGCTGTTGTCAGAAACTCTGCCGGTCAGGTACTAGTTGGTCGCCGCCACCGGCAGCAGCACCAGGGTGGTTTGCTGGAATTTCCGGGTGGCAAAGCAGAACCGGGTGAAGCGGCCGAAACGGCGATGCTACGTGAGCTGCATGAAGAGACCGGGTTAGTCGGCCTGGAATATCGGCCGCTAATCACCCTTCCTCACCGGTATGCCGCTGATTCCACAGGGGGTGAACGGCTACTCAGGATCAGCGTTTATCTGGTGACCCGGTGGCAGATGGACCAGCCCCCGGGTAGCCAGTGGCAATGGCTGGACAGTCAGGGGCTCGAACCACAACATTTCCCAGCAGCTAATGCCGCCATTCTAAGGGCGTTGAGATTGCCAGACCGATTGATGGTTACGGCTGATCTGGCCGGTTCCGTCAAAAGTTTGTTGCGACGCTGGCAGCGGGCCCTGGAGTCCGGAGTGAAATTAATCTGCCTGCGCGATCCTGGACTTTCAGACGGAGAATTTCAACGCATCGCCACGCAATTGCTGCTGCCCCTGCAGGAAGGTGGTTGTCAGGTCATGGTTAACTGCGCGGCGGATTTGCCGGTGGTTGAGTGCGCGGATGTTCTTCATCTCAACTCCAAACGCTTGATGGAAGCCAGGGAACGACCGCCAACCATCAAAGGCTGGTGGTCAGCGGCTTGTCATGATCGACAACAGCTAGATCATGCCGCGAATCTGGGGGTCGATTTCGTCACCCTGTCGCCGGTGGCCGCCACCGGTACTCACCCAACCGCTACGCCACTGGGCTGGCGGCAGTTTGGCGACCTGGCGGGTTCCGCAACCGTCCCCGTCTACGCACTTGGTGGCATGAGTGTCGGTGACCTGCCGCAGGCATGGCATTGCGGGGGTCAGGGCATTGCCGGGATCAGCCTCTTTGAAGATCGCTAAATCGCTGCTCGGATGGCGGCTGGCCGGCTAGCCGGCAGGTGCGTTCGCAATCTGGCAGCCGTATAATTGCGCCCCCATCCCGTTGTATGTTTTTTATCGGGTGGCCCCTTTTTGCATTGAGTACCCGAATCATGATCGCTTCTACACAGGCGCCGGCATCTGGCAAGCTGACGTTTCAGAATATGCTGTTGCGTCTGCAACAATACTGGGCTGAACAGGGTTGTGTGTTGTTGCAGCCTTACGACATGGAGGTGGGCGCTGGCACCTTTCACCCGTCGACCTTTTTGCGGGCCATCGGACCGGACAGCTGGGCGGCGGCCTATGTCCAGCCGTCGCGCCGGCCCACCGACGGACGTTATGGGGAAAACCCGAACCGACTGCAGCACTACTACCAGTATCAGGTAGTGATCAAGCCGTCGCCGGCTAATATTCAGGATCTTTATCTGGAGTCCTTGCGGTCGCTCGGTATTGACACCCTCAGTAACGATGTTCGGTTTGTCGAAGATAACTGGGAATCCCCGACGCTGGGTGCCTGGGGTCTGGGATGGGAAGTCTGGCTCAACGGCATGGAAGTGACCCAGTTCACCTACTTTCAGCAGGTTGGCGGCATCCCCTGTCGTCCGGTAACGGCCGAAATTACCTACGGGCTGGAGCGAATTGCCATGTATCTGCAGGGGGTCGATAGCGTATACGATCTGGTGTGGGTGGATGGCCCCAGTGGCGTGGTGACCTATGGAGATGTGTTTCACCAGAATGAGGTGGAGCAGTCTGCTTACAATTTTGAGTGGGCCGATGTGGACCAGCTGCTAAGTCAGTTCGACGCCAATGAACGTCAGTGCATGGCACTGGTCGAGGCAGGTCTACCATTACCAGCCTATGAACAGGTTTTAAAAGCGTCTCATGCGTTTAATCTGCTGGATGCCCGACGGGCGATTGGGGTGACTGAACGGGCGCGCTATATTCTGCGGGTGCGCACGCTGGCGCGGGCGGTGGCGGAAAAATATGCCGCTGGCCAACTGGATGAGGGTGATGAGGTCCATGAGCCACTGGCTGACGCGGAGGGTTCAAACCGTGGATAACCGGGCAACTTTGCTGATTGAAGTTGGCACCGAAGAACTCCCCCCTAAATCGCTCAAGCAACTGGCGACCGCATTTGCTGACGGCATGGCCCAAAAATTACTGGATGCTGAGCTAATTAGTGCCGCTGATCAGGTGGTGTGGCACGCGGCGCCGCGGCGGCTTGCGGTGAGTGTCGAGGCGGTGGCCCAGTGCCAGCCTGACCAGCCGATAGAGCGCCGCGGTCCAGCAGTTAAGGCCGCCTGGGATGACAATGGTGAGCCCACTAAAGCGACTCAGGGGTTTGCCCGTTCCTGCGGAGTTGAGCCGCAACAGCTGGAAACACTCACCACCGAAAAGGGCGAATGGCTGGTCTACCGTAATATTCAGGCAGGCAACCCGGCCACTGAGCTGCTGCCCGCCATGGTTCAGGATTCCCTGCGCCAGCTGCCCATTGATCGCCGTATGCGCTGGGGTGCGGGCGATGGTGAATTTGTCCGCCCGGTACACTGGCTGGTAGCGCTGCTCGATGAACAGGTCGTTGATTTTGAGCTTTTTGGTGTGCGCTCCGGGCGCCAGAGTCGTGGCCACCGTTTTCACGCCAATCATGACGTAGTACTGAATACCGCCGGGGATTATCTGACAGCACTCCGGCAAGCCCATGTCGTTGCCGATTATCGTGAGCGTCAGGATTTAATTATCGCCCAGGTAGAGACGCTGGCAGCCTCAGAACAGGGGTCAGCAGTGCTCGAACCGGCCCTGCTTGACGAGGTGACCAGCCTGGTCGAATGGCCGCAGGCGGTCCTGGGGAAATTTGATCCCGAATTTCTGCAGGTGCCGGCGGAAGCGCTGGTGGCTGCCATGGGTGACCACCAGAAATATTTCCACCTGCTGGATAGCGATTACAGGCTACTACCCTGTTTTGTTACCGTGGCTAATCTGGATGTGGATGATCCCAGCTTGATTGTCGCCGGCAATGAGCGGGTATTACGCGCGCGCCTCGCCGATGCCCGGTTTTTTTGGGAAAGCGACCGCAAACGCAGTTTGGGTGAGTTAGCGCAGGGGCTTTCAACCGTGGTCTTCCAGCAGGAGCTGGGCACGCTCGCGGATAAAAGTCAGCGGCTGGGCAAACTGGCCAGTGCAATTGTCAAAGCGGCTGATAGGGATATTGATTCGCACCAGGTGACGCAGGTAGCTGAGCTTTGCAAGGCAGACCTGCTGGCTGACATGGTTGGAGAATTTCCAGCGCTCCAGGGGGTAATGGGCCAGTATTACGCGGATGCAGAGCGTCTGGATGTTGCCGTAGGTCAGGCGATTCGGGAGCATTACCTGCCCCGGTTTGCTGGCGATCAGTTACCAACTAGTGAGCTGGGTGCTTGCCTGGCGCTGGCTGACCGTATTGATACCCTGGTGGGAATTTTTGCCATTGGCGCGGTGCCCACCGGCGATAAAGATCCCTTTGGGTTACGCCGGGCGGCTCTGGGTGTGCTGCGCCTTCAGCTTGAGTTTGGGCTTGATCTGCCCCTGTTGCCCCTGCTTGAACAGGCGGTGAGCGGATTGCCGACCACCCTGCAGAGCGAGGGGTTAGCCATTCAGGTCAAGGAGTTTATTGACGAGCGCTACCGGGGTTATGCAGAGAGCGAGGGCCTGGGTCGTGACACCGTCGAGGCGGTGCTAACCATTGCCCCCGAGCGGCTACTCGATGCCCAAACGCGGATGCGGGCGCTGCAGCAGTTTCGTAGCAACCCGTCGGCGGCAAGTCTGGCGGCTGCTAACAAACGGGTCGCGAATATTTTGAACAAGGTGGACGGGGCGGTGGAGCTTACCGTTGATCCGGAGCTGTTAACCGAATCCCAGGAACAGGCACTGTATCAGGCGCTTCAACTGTGTGAGCAAAACGCTCAACCCGCGGTAGAGAAACGTGATTATCTGGCGGTCTGTGAGCAGCTTGCAGGATTAAGGGTGGTGGTTGATGAGTTTTTTGACGCAGTGATGGTGATGGCCGAGGAGCCGGCGTTGCGTGCTAACCGGTTGGCACTGCTTGGGCAGATGCGCCGGTTATTCCTGCGGGTTGCTGATTTTTCCTGTTTGCAGAGCTGATCCCGGGTAATGAATTTCCCGGTCTGGAAAGGGCGTTCGATTCGCTGGGTGCTACTTGACCGCGACGGCGTTATCAATCAGGACTCGCCGGATTATGTGCGCTCCGTCGATCAGTGGCAGCCGATTGCCGGCAGTCTCGAAGCCATGGCTCGGCTCTATCGGTCCGGTTGCCAATTGCTGGTGGTTACCAATCAATCAGGTATCGGCAGAGGTTACTATCCGCGCCGTGAGCTGTTTGCAATGCACCGTAAACTGGCGAGTTTACTAGCCGCTGGTGATTCAGCAGGGGTCGCCCAGATCGAGGGCGTGCTGTTCTGTCCCCACCTGCCCGATGCGGGGTGCGACTGCCGCAAACCGGCGGCGGGACTCCTGCACCAGGCGATGAGCTGCTTTCACTTTAGTACCGACCAGGCAGTCATGGTAGGCGATTCAGCGCGTGACATTCAGGCGGCAAACGGAGCTGGCATTGAGGCGGTGAGGGTGGGCGAAGCGGGTGATTTCCCATCGCTTAGTGACTGGGTTGATGGGTTCCTGAAACCCCAGCAGCGCCAGTAAACCGGGATAAAATTGGCAAAATGAAGCTGATTCGTTCACTCCTGTTTTCGTTGGGCATGCTTATTAGCATACCGATCGCCGCGATTGCGCTCTTTATGTTGGTTTTTGCCCCTTTCAGGTATCGCTTCAAGGTGGCCGCAGGCTGGGCCCGTTTTGTACTGATGTGGTTACGTATCACCTGCGGAATTCGCTATCGCGTTGAGGGCCTTGAGCACCTCGCGGGAGGGCCCGCAGTGGTACTGTCAAAGCATCAGTCCACGTTCGAAACCCTGGCGCTCCAGATTATTTTTCAGCCTCTCACCTGGGTGGCTAAACGCGAACTGCTGCGAGTACCTTTTTTCGGTTGGGGGCTGGCGCTGGTAAAAACCATTGCCATTGATCGCAAAGCCGGTAAAAAGGCGGTGGGACAGATTGTTGAGCAGGGAACGGACCGCCTCAACCGGGGCATATCGGTAGTGGTTTTCCCCGAAGGTACGCGAACCCCACCGGGCCGTTACCGGCGCTACCGCCTGGGCGGTGCAATACTGGCAAAGGAATCAGGATTTCGCGCCATCCCGGTGGCTCATAACGCGGGTCAGTTCTGGGGTCGACGCGGCTTTGCTAAACACCCGGGTGAGGTGGTTATCAGGATCGGCGCGCCGATTGAGGTCGCGGAGAAAACGCCGCAGCAGATCATGGCCGAAGCAGAGCGCTGGATAGAGTCGTCCGTGGCAGAGATCAGTGGTCTGGGTCCGGCAGAGTTATTGACGAGCTAATCGCTGGTCACCACCACTCTCATTGGTCATTGAACCGGCGGGCCAACTCGATAAACTGGTCAAGGCTCAGGGTTTCGGCCCGCGCTTTTGGGTCACAGCCAGCAGCCAGGATAGCCTCTGAATCACATAACCCGGCGAGGGTATTGCGCAGGGTTTTACGTCTTTGCGAAAAAGCAGCGGTAACCAGCTTGCTCAGCGCCGCTTCCAGTGGGTGGTCGCCGGGGGCGGTTTGCCGTGGCTGCAGGCGCACCATCTGTGAATCGACTTTGGGTGGTGGGTCGAACGCCTCCGGCGGGATTTCCAGTAGCGGTTCAACTTCGCAAAAATACTGAGTCATCACGCTGAGGCGGCCGTACTGTTTGCTTCCGGGGGCGGCGGCCATGCGTTCGACGACCTCTTTTTGCAGCATAAAGAGCATGGATTCAATCAATCTACGCTGACCGAACAGGTGGAACAGTAGTGGCGTGGAAATGTTGTAGGGCAGATTGCCGACGATACTCACCGGGCGATCAACCAGGTCGCTGAGGTTCAGTTTCAGGGCATCAATTTCGATTAATTCGAACGCAGGCTGGTCGGCAAAACGGTGGCGCAAACTGGTCGCGAGGTCACGGTCAATTTCGACGGCCACTAGTCGATTGCAATGTTCCAATAGCGGGCCGGTGAGTACGCCGGTACCGGGTCCGATCTCTATGAGGGTAGCGTCCGCACTGGTTTCAACCAGTTCGATGATCTCGCTAATAGCGACTGGATCGGTGAGGAAGTGCTGGCCAAACCGTTTGCGTGGACGATGCTGGGTCATCAGGACTTTGCTCGCTATGCCGGGCTGCTGAAGGCGATGGCGGTATGAATAGCGCGTTCCAGGCTATCCGTACTTGCGCGCCCACTGCCGGCCAGATCATAGGCGGTGCCATGATCAACGGAGGTGCGGATAATGGGCAGCCCCAGGGTGATATTGACCGCATCCTGGCCAGCCCCCTGTTTAAGCACCGGCAATCCCTGGTCATGGTACATGGCTAACACCAGATCACAGCGCTCAAGCGCCTGAGGGGTGAAGGCGCTGTCTGCCGGTAATGGTCCCACCAGTGACATCCCCTGCTGGCGTAATTCGTTGAGTACGGGTTGAATAATTCGTTGCTCTTCGTCGCCGAGATAACCACCTTCGCCCGCGTGGGGATTTAATCCGCATACGGCAATGCGTGGGCTAGGTATTCGGTAAAGCCGCATCAGGTCATGGTGAATGATTTGCAGGGCAGTGGTCAGCCGTTCAGCGGTTATCGCCTGTGCTACCTGACGCAGTGGTAAATGTGTGGTCAGTAGCGCTACTTTGAGGCGCTCAGAGGCCAGCAGCATGACCACGTCTCGGGTGCCGGTCAGTTCAGCTAGCAGTTCTGTATGGCCGGTGAACGGAATTCCCGCCTGGTTGATCACGGCTTTATCAATCGGGCCGGTTACCAGCGCATCCGCGGTCCCGCTCTGGCAACTTTGGGTTGCCAGCTTAATTGCGCTAACCAGCGCAGCGGCATTGTCCGGTGATGGTCGGCCAGGGGCCACATCTGGCCGCGTGAAGGGTACGGACAGCAGTTCCAGGCGTCCCGGCTGGTGTCGCTGTCGAGGAGCATCCAGGTTCGCTGGTTGCAGTGAAAGCGGGATTTCCATTTGCTGCGCAGTGGCCGCTAACTGTTGCGGATCACCGACCACCAGCAGCTGGGCTGGAAAGTTGTTTGCGGCCAGCCGCACCAGCAGTTCCGGACCGATTCCTGCCGGCTCACCGGGGGTGATCAGAATTCGGGGTATGGAATGCCTGGGTGGGTGTGAGTCAGCAGCCATGCTCAGGACTTCCAGTTGGCAGCAGGCTTATATACGGACCTCGACGAAAGCTTCGTCACGCATGCGCATTAGCCAGTCCTGAATTTCCTGATCGGCTTTTTTAGCGCGAATTTGCTGGGCTGCTCGGCGGCGCAACTGTTCGTCGGTGTCATCTACTTCGCGGGTTTCCAGTAGCTGGATAATATGCCAGCCAAACTGACTCCGTACCGGCTGGCTAATCTCGCCGACCCTCAACGAGTTCAGGGCAGCATCAAACTCCTCAACCATTTGCCCGGAGACGACCCAGCCAAGGTCTCCTCCCTGTATTGCAGAGCCTGGATCATCCGAGTGGGCACGGGCGAGTTCACCAAAATCCTCTCCAACTTCGATGCGCCCGAGCAGGTTGAGGAGTTTTTGCCGAGTCTGTTCCGGCGTTGCGAGCTCGTCGTTCTTAAGCAGGATGTGGCGCGCGCGACGCTGGGTTACCAGGTGGCGCTCGCCTTGCTGAATCGCTTCCAGGTAAAGAATGTGCAGGCCAGTACTGCTTTGCAGCAGCTCAGAATGCTGACCGGGTTCCAGTTTGGCGGCGGTATCGGCAAACAGGTCTGGCAAGGTGCCCAGCTGGCGCCAGCCAAGGTCACCGCCCTGCAGGGCGTTCTGGCCGTCCGAACTATTAATAGCCAGTTGGGCGAAATCCGCGCCAGCCTCAAGCTGGTTAAGGATGGCTGCTCCGCGCTCTTCTGCTCTGGCGATTTCAGCATTGGTAGCCCCGTCGGTCAGGCTAATCATGATGTGCCTTAGGCGGTAGTTGCTACCGCTATCGCCAAGTGTTTCCTGGCGGGCAAGAAACGCATCAATTTCCCGGTCGCTTACGTCGATGCGGTTGATCACGTCCCGTTGGCGTAAATGGGTGATGGTCATTTCGGTACGGATATCTTCCCGAAAAGTCTCAAAACTAAGGCCATCAGCGGTGACCGCCTGACGCAGGCCGTCGAGCGTCATCTGGTTGCGCTGGGCAATATTTTCCAGCGTCGCGTTGAGCGCCGCGTCGTTGATTTCAATGCCGGTTTGTCTGGCAATCTGAAGTTGAATGAGTTGCTGGATTTGCCGATCAAGTAGCTGAGGGATCAGGACCTCACGTGGCGGTGGCTGGGTACCACGGGAGGCCATTTCAGCCGTGATTTGTTGAATTTGTTGATCGAGTTCGCTGCGAAGAATAACGCCGTTATTGACGACGGCTACTATGCCATCGGCGGCGGCATAGGAAGCAGGTGCTAAAGATAATAGCGTCAACAGAAGCGCCGCCAGGCGGCTGATCGGGTTAATCAGGGTCATGGTTGGTACCAGAGGATCGGAGATGAGAATTACTGGCCGGGATTGAAATCATTCTCGAGCGGGTAGCCGAGAATGCCATCGGCCAGCAGATCACGGACCGGATTGCCAAGACTGGTCAGTCCTTTTAGTTCGACCTGAAACATCAGGGCATGGTTCATGTCGTCAGTGATATCTTTGACCCAGTGGCGGGAAACCATTCGGAATGCCCAGCAGCAGCTGTCGTATTCAAAGCCCGCAAAACTATCCAGGGATTTCTTTTCGCGCAACGAGTAGTTAGACCGACCGATAAAACTCCAGTCATCGGTGATTGGCCAGGCTATCGACAGATCGGTCTGCTCCAGGTTTTTGATGCGGGAGCGGTAAGCGAGGTTGATGATGTGGTTGTCGTCGCGGTGATAGGCCAGGCTGATTGAGGTTTTCGTGGAGGCTTCAAGGTCTGGATCCCATTGCCACGTGGCCCGGGTGGAGAGGTTGCGACTCAGTCGAGCATCGACCTCGGCAACGTACTCGGAGGTGCTGTCATTATCCGGTGCAGTTGCGTTTAACAACCGGACTTCGCGGTCCTCAAAATAGATGATTTGACCGAGGCTGGCCTTGAGCAATTCGCTGCCGCCACTGGTTAACATTCGTGACGTTAATGCGAGCGTGAGTTGATTGGCATCGCCCTGGCGGTCGGGGCCGCTGAAACGGTTGACAGAAAATAGCTGGCTATAGCTGATGTCCTGCTCATTGGTGTCAAAGCGGGGGATGTCACTGTGATCCCGTTCTGGTACGTAGAGATAGAAGGCGCGTGGTTCCAGCGTGTGCAGTAGTCCAAGGCCCCAGGCGTCAATATCACGTTCAAAAAACAGACCGGTATCGAGGCTGACAATGGGTGTGAAACGGTCGGGACTGTCATCCAGACCAAGTGTCTGGTTGTTGAGGTCGTAGCGGGTGTAACGGAGTCCGAGCGACGGTTCGACGAAATAGGCAGACCGTTCGTGGCGCATGCTCAGCTGAGGGTAAATATCAACGCGGGAACCATCGACCTGCGTGTCACTATCAAACCAGGTGGTCTCGGCGTTGAGTTCATACTCAAGCAGGCCATTGGCGAGGTCGCCATCGGTAAAAAAGGATATCTGAGGTAGCCGCTGGTAGGGGCGGGTGCCGGTGATGGTCTGGTAACCCTCAAAATTTGCTCGTAATCGCCAGCCCTTGCCTGCGTAATTAGCGGTTACCTGGCGACGCAGGTGAGTAATGCTGGTGTCGGTTAAGTCGTCACCAAAATCCTCAAAATATTGGTCGTCTGAAACATAGTTATAGTCAATGTTGTAGGTCAGTCTCGAGGTTAACTTACCGTCCATTTCCCAGAAAAATGCTTTCCGGTCTTCGCCGGTTAGGTCGTCGCTTGGCAAATAAGCCAGGTTAGTAATGCCGCTATTTTTTCTGAGTAAATGGCGAAAACTGACCTCGGTCAGGAGTCCTCTTTTTTCCAGTACCCGTGGGGTGATTAGTGCGTCGTAGTTAGGCGCGATGTTCCAGTAAAAGGGGGTCGCCAGTTCGGTGCCATCATTACTACTGGATCCATAGGAAGGGGCCAGGAAGCCGGTTTTGCGTTCTCTCGACAGGGGGAATGATGCGTAGGGCGTGTAGAAAATGGGTAACCCTTTTAGCTTGATGGTCATGTTGCGCGCCGTACCCACCCCGGCCTGCTGGTCGAGCGTGAATTTGTCCGCCAGCAGTTGCCAGTCCTTTAGTCCGGGCGGACAGGTGGTAAAGCTGGCCTGTTCCAGATCAATTCGTTGGTCGCCGTGGCGAATAATGCGAACCGCCTTACCCCGTGCACGTTTTTCCCGCAGTGCGTAGCTGGCATTTTCAATGGTGCCGGCATCACTGAGCAGATTCATCTGCAGCGAGGTGCCCTCCATGATCATGTCACTGTCTCTCAGGAGAACGCCGCCTTCGCCGTCGACGGTTTCGGTCTTCTGGTCGTAAAAAAGTGTTTCGGCAGTGATTTCAGTGCCGTCACGGAGTACTTCAACGTGACCACTCATCTGTATCTGGTCGTTTCCGAAGGTTTCGGATTCGTCAGCGGTTACCTGAGTGACACCCGGCGCAGGGATGGGTCTACTGGTTGCAAATGGGTTGGCCGCATAGCACTGGTCGGCAGCCATCGCGCTATTAATCGGACTACCCGCGATCACTAGCAGGGCGGGTACACAGATTTTTCGGAGGAGAGTGTTGATTGGGGGCTGCCCTGGGTTGAATGTCTCAGCGAGAGGTCAGTTTATCTCGTACGGCTGATAGTCTTATAAATTGTGGGTCATCATACACCAAAATATCGATGACTTTAGGGGCGCTAAAAGGCCTTTTTTAATCGGCACGGGGGCCGGGTTTTTTGCTCGATCAGCGCAAACTAATCAGTGGCCAGTCTCGCCGGTTTGCCACCGCCGCTAACTCGGGATCTGGGTCGACAACCACCGGGTTGTCAGCCCATTCCAGCAACGGCAGGTCGTTATGTGAGTCCGAATAAGCGAAACTGCCGGTGGCGTTGAGCCGATAGGTTTTCAGCCAGCGCTCGACATTAAGGATTTTGCCGGCCTGAAAGCAAGGTGGGCGTTGGTGTCCACCATCAAACCCATCGGCGTCCAGTGTTGGTTCCGTGGCGATCAGGTGGTGAATGCCGAGTGTCTGAACGATCGGGGCCGTGACAAATCGGTTAGTTGCGGTGACCACGGCGAGGGTATCACCCCGGCTGTGGTGCTGGTCAATCAGGTCGCTGGCTCCGGGCGAGATCAGGGTGTCGAGAAAAGTGTTGAGGAATCCCTCGCGGAGTGCCAGCAGTGTCGTGATTGGCGTTTCGCGTAATGGCTGAAGGGCAAAATCGAGGAAGGCCGTAATGTCCATTTCGCCTGCCTGGTACTGCTGATAAAAATCCGTATTTCGTTGTGCATGGGCAATCGGATCGACAGCGCCCTGATCGCACAGGTATTGCCCCCAAAGGTAATCACTGTCACCGGCCAGAAGAGTATTATCTAAATCGAAAAGTGCTATCGCCATGAGAATAGGTAAGACATTGTTTTGGGTATTTTCTGGGGAATGGTATGGGTTAACGGTATGCTAGCGCTTAGCTGACCCGGTTGGCCGGGTTGAAGACGTTGAGTTGCTACCGGAGTAATCGACTGAGATTGTAATTGTAAGTGGAGTTAAGGAGCCAGATTGTGTGATTGACGCGGATGGTTTTCGCCCGAACGTGGGTATCATAGTTTGTAATGGCGACGGTGGTTTGCTGTGGGCGCGCCGTATTGGTCAGAGTGGCTGGCAATTCCCTCAGGGTGGCATTAAGCGGGATGAGCTGCCCGAGCAGGCGCTTTATCGCGAACTTGAGGAAGAAGTCGGACTGCGAGCTGAAGATGTCGAAATTCTTGGGCGCACTGATGGCTGGCTGCGTTATCGTCTGCCTCGGCGCTACACCCGACGCAGGCGTTCTTCCTGTGTTGGTCAGAAACAGATCTGGTTCATGGTGCAGCTCACGGCGGCTGAGCAGCGAATCCGACTCGATCAGAGCCCGGTGCCTGAATTTGATCACTGGCAGTGGGTGGATTATCAGACACCGGTCAATGAAATTGTTGAATTTAAACGTGGGGTTTATCAGGCTGCATTGCAGCAGTTACGCGGTGTCTGGCAGCAAAATTTTGGGTGTTCCCTGGGAGTGACTGGTGACTGATAAAAAGCAACCATCGCAGCAGGAAGTTGACGGGCAGGCGGATGAATCCGCGCCGTCACAATTAGTTGACGGGGTAGAGGGAGAAGCCGTTATTGATGAAAACAGGGTCGATACCGACGCCAGTCAGTCGCAGCCCGGACGCCGTTCAGGCAGATGGTTAACTGGCCTACTCCTGCTGGTTGTCATTGGAATTGTGGCGCTGACGTATTTCCCTGGTCCGGTCGGCCACTGGTTCTCGGCCTTACCAGGTGTGGGGGCTGATCCGAAAATAACCCTGCTAACCGGACAGGTTACCGAGGTTGAGGATGGCCTGGCTGAAACCCGGACAGAGCTACGTTCAATTCATCGACTAGCCAACGATAATCAAAAATTTATTCAGGAACTGGGCGAACGTCTGGAACTTCTCGGCACGCAGCAAGAGGAGTATCAGCAGGAAATCGGTGAACTGATTTCCGAATTCAATCGAGCGATGGGTCGCCAAATGTCTGACTGGCGGCCCATTGAAGTTCGTCATCTTTTATTTCTGGCCGATGCGCGATTAAACCTGGTCGGTGACCTGGATGGGGCGACGGAGGCCCTGCACCGAGCTGACCGGGTTTTGCAGAAAACCGGGGAGCGTCGCTGGCTACCGTTGCGAGAAAAAATCCTGACTGCGCTGGCGGCTGTTAAGGGTGTAGAGCGGGTTGATATTGAGGGGATCCGTATTCGCCTGCGCCTGCTGGAAAGCCAGATCGTTGCTCTGTCCGGGTTTGCCCAGCTGACCGGTGATCCGGAGCAGGCTTCTGGCGAATCGCTGGAGGCCGGTGACGAGCCGGCTGTTAGTCCGGCGGGTAGTGACGATGAAGGCTGGCGTTCCCGATTGACTGCAGCCTGGGAGCGTGTCACAACCGAATTAGCTAGCTACATTACCGTTTACCATGCCGATGAAGAAGTTTTGCCAGCGCTTAGCCATCCCCAGTTACAGGGGCTTAAATTCCAACTGGTTGGCGAATTGCGGCTGGCAGAAGCCGCACTGCTCCGCGGCGACTCAGAATACAACCATCGTCTGATGCAGATAGACGAACAGATAGGCCGGTATTTTGACGCCACCGGTCAGGCCGCTCAAGTAATACGGCGAGAACTTAGGGAGCTGCAGGCAGTGGTAGTAACACCCGAGCTACCGGATATTAGTGAACCACTGCACTGGCTTGACGAGGAGCTCGATAACCAGGGCCTGCCTAATGGTTAAAATCGTACTCATACTGCTGGTGCTGGCGGCTGGCGCCGGACTGGCGTTACTCGCTGGTCGGGATGGTGGGTATCTGCTGCTGGCGTGGAACGGCTGGCGAGTAGAAATCAACAATCTGGTCGTTGCCGTTGGGCTGTTACTGGCGTTGTTTCTTGGGTTGCACTGGTTAATCAATATGGCCGCGGCGATGCGGCGTGGCCATGGCCATTGGCAGCAACGGCGGATTTTAAGGCGTGACCGCAGTGGACAACGGGCCTTACTCGCCGGGCTCCTCTGTCTGGCCGAGGGCCGCTGGGCATCTGCTGAAAAAAAACTCCGGCGTAGTGTCGGGCTAAGTAAGACGCCACTACTTGGACTGCTCGGCGCGGCTCAGGCAGCCGATGGTCAGGGCGATCACGATGGTCGTGATCGTTATCTGGCGACAGCCAGTCGTTGTACGCCGACTTCCGTGGTGGCCGTCGGCCTGCAGCGGGCCAGATACCTGGTCAGTGATGGCCAGGTCGAGCAGGCGATTCATACTCTGCAGAGGCTGCTTGAGGTTGAGCCTCGTCACCCGCTGGTGTTAGGCCAACTACACGCCTTGTATGCACAATCCGAAAACTGGCAGGGATTGCTCGACCTGTTACCGCAGTTACGAAAGCAGAAGCTGGTTGATCCTGCAGCCGCTGAGGCGCTGACCCGCAAATGCCATCTTCAACTGTTGAAGACCGCCGACAATCTGGTGGAGGCGTGGCGCCACCTGCCAAAAAAATATGCCCATGATGGGGAAATGCTCGGTCTGTATCTGCAGGTGCTCATCGCCGATGGTCAGGCTGATCGAGCGATAGCCCTATTGCAACGGGAGCTTAATCGCGGGCTTCATGATGGTTTACTGGAGCTTTATGGCAGTATTCCTGCCGAGGATTCTACGCGGCAGCTGGAACAGGTAGAAAAGTGGTTGCAGCACTCGCCCACTCATCCGATGTTGCTGCGGGTCGCCGGGCGAATAGCGGCCAGAGCCGATTTGCGAGATCGAGCGGTGACCTATTACGAAGCGCTGACCGCCACTCATGCCGATCCGCTGGCCTGTAACGAGCTGGCAAAGCTCTATCTGCTTCAACAGCAGCCGGAAATGGCGCTAAAGAGCCTGAAGCGTGGTCTGGAACTCGCCCTATAGGGTTTTTCCCGGTCGAATTGTTTTCCTTGCTTGACTCGGCCTGATCGCTGATTAAAGATTCCCTTCCCACAGTTACTGAGCACCTTTTTCTTTGGATGATGTCCCTCTCGGCCAGTTGGCCGGGCTACTTGTTTTTCTGATTACCTGCTCTGCGTTTTTCTCGGGTTCCGAGACCGCGTTGATGGCGCTAAATCGTTACCGGCTTAACCATCTGGTTACGCAGAAAGTTCCTGCAGCGTTGCGTACGAAGGCCCTGTTGAGTCGCCCCGATCGATTGTTAGCGACCATTCTGCTCGGTAACAATGTGGTCAATATCCTCGCGACCGTCGTCGCGACGGTGATTTCTCTGCGGCTGTGGGGCGAGTCCGGACTCGCATACGGTACTGGTGCCCTGACCATTGTCGTGTTGCTGTTTGCTGAAATTGCGCCGAAAACCCTGGCTGCTATTCGGCCAGAGCGGGTGGCTTTTCCGGCTTCGTGGGTGCTGACCGGGATGCTGTTTCTAAGCTTTCCCCTTGTCCTGTTGATCAACGGGTTTTCAAATTCGTTGTTACGCCTGTTTGGCGTATCGGCCGCTGATTCCAGTGGCGCGAGCTTGAGCCATGATGAGGTTAGAGCGGTCCTCCATGATTCTGGTGGTCACCAGATAGAGTCTGACCAGGTGGAAATACTGTTACGCACCCTGGATATGAGTGGCGTTGCGGTGGAGGATGTGATGGTGCCCCGCCCGGATCTTGACGTGCTCGATCTGAATGATAGCTGGGAGGAACTGCGCGAACAGATTATTACCAGCCCCTACAGTCGTCTGCCGGTTTGCCGCGATGGTATCGATAATCTTGTCGGGTTGTTGAAATTGCGGCGGGTGATTGGCGCACTCAACGATGACGATGCGGGCATTGAGTTAATTGAAGAGCATATGCAGGCCGCGCGGTTTGTACCCGAGGGTACTCCGCTGATGACTCAGCTGCTGAATTTTCGTAAAAATCGCTCACACCTGGCGGTGGTGGTCAACGAATACGGTGAGCCGGTGGGACTGATTACGCTTGAGGACCTGGTGGTGGAAATTGTCGGTGGGTTTTCAGACAAGGAGCCGCTGCTACCGGGATTTGTGCATCCGCAGGATGATAATAGCTATCTGGTCCGAGCTAACGTTAATGTTCGCGAGCTGAATAGGCGCATGGGCTGGTCCCTGCCTGAGGAGGGCGCAAAGACGCTCAATGGGCAAATTCTTGATTACCTCGAGGAGATTCCGGGAGCCGGGACCAGTATTCGCCTGGGTGGTTACACGATTGAAATTATCAAAACCGAAGAGAGCGCCGTGTTGATGGTGAAAGTTCGTCCGGCGAAGAAAACGAGCGCGCAGACAGCGTTAGACGATTGAGTAGCAGATAAGTAGAAACCGGAGCAGATAAACATGAAAAAAATTGGTTATGTTGGCCTGGGTAACATGGGCCTTCCCATGGTCAAAAACCTGCTGAAGGCGGGGTTTGAAGTAAGGGTCTGCAGTCGTAGTCAGGCGCCGATTGACGCGGCACTGCAGGCGGGAGCAGTAGCCGCCGCATCCCTCACCGAGCTGGCAGCCTGGGCGGAGGTGGTTTGTACCTGCCTGCCAATGCCGGAAGATGTGGAAAGTGTCTACCTGGGTGAGTCTGGACTGTTAGCCGGTGCGACGGCTGGTACGGTTCTGATTGATCACAGTACCGTCGGCCCGGAGACTAACCGCAAAATAGCGGCTCAGGCAGAAGCGATTGGCGTTGAATTTCTTGATGCGCCGGTATCCGGTGGCCCCGGTGGTGCAACCGCGGGCACCCTGGCGATTATGGTCGGCGGCAAGCAGGCCGTGTATGACTCGGTTACCGAGGTACTAGCCGCCATGGGTAAAACCGTAATTCGGCTCGGTGAATGCGGTGCTGGTAGCGTGGCCAAGCTGTTGAATAATCAGCTGGTTGGTATCCATCAGCGCGCGCTGATTGAGGCGTTGATGGTTGCCCAGGCAAATAAACTGGATCTGGATCAGCTGCAGCAGGTACTTAAAGGCAGCAGTGGCAACAGCGTGATCCTTGAAATGATGTACCCATTGCTCAAAGCCCGTGATCTGACCCCTCGATTTCGCAACACCCTGTTCCACAAGGATATGCGCCTGGCACTGGAGATGGCTCGGGATTGCGGTATTGATACCGCTATGGGTCGTACGGCCTTTGTTGCAGTGGATGCCGCTCAGCAGGCGGGCATGGGGGATCAGGATAGCCTGGCCATGTTATTGCCGTTAGAAGCCCAGAACGGTATCGAACTTTTTACCGACGATGACCGTTAACTGTCAGCTTATTTTTTTGCGATAAGCTCACGGAGATCACTGACGACCTGCTGGGCGTGTTGGTCGGGATCAACCTCCAGATAACGCCGAGCGATGATGCCGTCTGGATCGATCAGGAACGAGTAGCGTTTGGCCATTTTCATCACGAAGAGATCGCGCAAGGCGTCGTAACGAGCGCTAACCGTACCGTCGCTATCGGCCAGTAACGCGAAGGGCAGTTGGTGTTTCTCCGCAAAAGCGGCGTGGCTGGCCTGATCGTCCAGGCTGACCCCCACCACCTTTGCCCCGAGGGCGTTAATGACGGTGATGTGGTCGCGAAACTCACAGGCTTCCGTGGTGCAGCCAGGGGTGTCATCACGGGGGTAGAAATAGAGCAGCAGCCAGTTGCCGCGGAACTCCTCGAGACTGCGCACAGTACCGGTCTGGTCAGGTAATGAGAATTCTGGTGCGACGCTGCCTTCGGCCGGCGGCAGGGCTAGCGCGAGGCTGCTAAGCGTTGTCAGCACTCCAATCGCTAGCAATCGGATGATTCGAGTGGGTAATCTACTCATCGGTCTTCTCCGGTGCGGGGTTAACAGGGGGACTTTGATTAACGCATGAAATGATCGCTAGCGGTAGCAAAACTTGCGTCCTGATCACGACGGCGGCGCGCGAGCTTGAATCGCCCGTTCCGCAGTACAATCCGGTTTGTATGAGTGGTTTTTTAACCTAAAGTTTTGGAGCAGATTATGCTTTACGAATCACCGGGCAACGCAAATTCCGAGGTCAGTTTTAAGTCGCGTTACGAGAATTTTATTGGCGGTCAGTGGGTGGCCCCCGTCAATGGCCGTTATTTCGAAAATATCACCCCGGTCACCGGCGAAGTGATTTGTGAGATACCCCGGTCTGACCAGGCGGATATCGATCTGGCGCTGGACGCTGCCCATGCGGCTGCCCCGGCGTGGGGCAAAACGGCGGTGGCCGAACGCTCCCTGATTTTGAATAAAATTGCGGACCGGATGGAGCAGCACCTGGTCAAACTTGCCGTTGCAGAGACCTGGGATAACGGCAAACCGATCCGCGAATCGATGGCTGCAGATTTGCCGCTGGCCGTTGATCACCTGCGTTACTTTGCTGGGGCCGTTCGGGCCCAGGAAGGGGCGCTAAGCGAGATTGATGACGATACCGTTGCCTACCATTTTCATGAGCCGCTGGGCGTGGTGGGGCAGATAATCCCGTGGAATTTTCCGCTACTGATGGCAATCTGGAAAATGGCCCCGGCACTAGCGGCGGGTAATTGTGTGGTGCTGAAACCGGCCGAACAGACACCAGCATCGATACTGGTACTGCTGGAGCTGGTGGGTGACCTGTTTCCAGCGGGCGTGTTGAATGTCGTGAATGGCCTCGGGCTGGAAGCCGGTAAACCGCTTGCAAGCAGTTCGCGAATTGCCAAAATAGCATTTACCGGTGAGACCACTACTGGCCGGTTGATCATGCAATACGCGGCAACCAATCTAATCCCGGTTACGCTGGAACTGGGTGGCAAATCGCCAAACATCTTCTTTGACGATGTGATGGCGGAAGATGACGATTTCCTGGATAAAGCGCTGGAAGGGTTTGCGATGTTTGCGCTTAATTCAGGTGAGGTGTGTACCTGTCCCTCCCGTGCCCTCGTCCATGAATCGATCTATGATGAGTTCATGGAACGGGTCCTACAGCGGGTGGCGGCGATCAAACCTGGTCACCCGCTGGACGATACCACCATGATCGGCGCGCAGTCTTCGTCCGAGCAGATGGAAAAAATTCTCTCCTACATCGAAATTGGCCGGCAGGAGGGGGCAGAGTTGCTCACCGGTGGATCGCGACACCGATCAAGCGGGGAGTTAAGCGGTGGTTATTACATGGAACCGACCGTGTTCGCCGGTAGCAATCAGATGCGTATCTTCCAGGAGGAAATTTTTGGGCCCGTGGTTGCGGTAACCAGGTTTAAGGATTTCGATGATGCGCTGGCGCTGGCTAACGACACCCTCTATGGACTCGGTGCGGGCGTCTGGTCGCGAGACGCCAATACCGCTTACCGAATGGGCCGGGGTATTAAGGCCGGTCGGGTCTGGACGAACGCCTATCACCTCTATCCTGCACACGCAGCCTTTGGTGGCTATAAACAGTCCGGAATTGGCCGGGAGAACCATAAAATGATGCTCTCTCATTACCAGCAAACCAAAAACTTGCTGGTCAGCTACAGCCCGAAAGCCATGGGGTTTTTCTGAGGTTGTTACCGATGCCGTCTAACCTGCCTAATAAAGTGGCTGCAACCGAAGCTGCTCTGGAGCTAATCAATATACTGGTGGAGAAGCATGGGGAGTTGATGTTTCATCAATCGGGCGGTTGCTGTGATGGCAGCTCCCCCATGTGCTACGCCCGGGGAGAGCTGCAACTGGGCGAGCGAGATAGATGTCTGGGCGAGATCGGTGGGCAACCTTTCTATATCGATCGCCAACAATACCGAGCCTGGGGAGAAGCCGAACTGTTGATTGACGTGGTTGCAGGTCGAGGTGGAATGTTTTCGCTTGAGGGGAGCGAGGGGGTTCGTTTTCATACTCGGTCGATGAATGCCACACCCGCGGGGGCTAGCGATACCTGACGAGGTTGCGGATCAGGACAGGTGTTGCTGCAGGAAGGGGCGTAGTTGGTAAAAACTTTCGTCGGCCTGTTGGTACAGCTCAGCAAGGTTTCCGCTCGCCTTTGTGTCACCCGACTGTTCGAGATTATCGGCTAACTGTGCCAGTTGCAGAAAGCCAAGACTGGCGCTGGTTGACTTGATCTGGTGGGCGGCGTTAGTGGTAGCAATCAGGTCAACGGGTTCTGCGCGAATACTCTCGTGAATCGACGCTAGTAGAACCGGGGTGTCGTCGATAAATGCCTGTAGTAGTTCACTAAACTCATCGTCCATGATTTCTCGCATCTCGTTAAAGAGCTCAAGGTCGACGCCGGAAGGGGACTGACTATCCATAATTTCCTGTTTTGTTGGTTAGGTAAAGGTCTTACGTCAATGGTTATCGGGAATTCATCGGGTCACTTTAATAGTAAACTTGCGGGCTGACCTTGCCGATCACCGGTCGGAGTATTGATTTTGACCAAGAGACCGGGCTGATTGTTAATTCTGCTAGTTAAAGGAGATAGAGAATGGAGTTTGCGCGTAATGAAACCAAGCAATGGGCGCTGGATAACGTAAAAAACTGGTATATGTGCCCGATCACCCCGATGACCCCGGACCTGAAAATGGACGAGGCGGGGATGCGCGAGAACATCGAGCAGTACATTGAAATGGGCATCGAAGGGCTGGTGATGGGCGGGTTTATCGCCGAGTGCTGGAACATGACGCTGTCGGACTGGTATCGGTATCACGAAATCGTCGCCGATGCGGTGGCCGGTCGCGCCGATCTCTGGACGATTATTCTCGATCCTAGTGTGCATCAGGCGCTGGAGAAAATGGCGTTCGTGGAGAAGCTTGGTTTCAGCGGTGCCGAGGTCATTAACCCGGTGGTTCAGCTGCGTACCGACGATGAAATCTACGCCTATTTCAAATACATGACCGACCATAGCGATCTGGCCATCTGTCTATACCGGACACCGGTGTCGGGCAAAGTGATGGGCTTCGATTTGATGAACCGCCTGGCGGATCTGGAGACCATGATTGGCGTGAAACAGGGTTTCCTGAATCGCCAGGAAACGCTCAAAATGCGCGAAACCATGCGTGACGATTTCATTGTTATGGAACCCCTAGAATACTGGTTCGCAGAAGACATCCGAGTGGGTGGTCAGGTTTGCTGGGGCGAGCTCTCCTACATTCTCTATGGCAAAAAACGGCACCTGGTGCGCGAATACATGGCCGCTGCGTTTGCTGGTGAGCATGAAAAAGCCCGGGGGATTTCTGAGCAGTTGAAAGACGTTCGCGAATTCTATGGCGACAAGTTTCTCTGGGTCGTTAAAGAAACCGCCACTTATGCAACTGCGCTGGCAAATATGAAGGTCTGGTATGAGGCTATCGGCCTTAAGGCCGGTCCAATTTTACCGCCGGTTGATCAGCCTACCCAGGCACAGCGCGATGAGATTTTTGCTGCACTGGACGAAATGGGTGTGCGCTAGTCCCACTGGCGCCAGGTCTGCCGATGCTGGCAGGTAAGTAACGGAAAAGCCGACTCATCATAGATGAGTCGGCTTTTTTTATGGGCCGAGTAGCCAGGACCAGATGGGCAGCAGGCAGAAAAAGAGCACCGCAGTAACGGCAACCGTCACCCCGTATAGTTCCACATCCAGGTTATAGCGGTCGGACAGCACCACCCCCACATTAAAACTGGCCGTGGCGGCGGTGACTACCAGCGCTCCGAGGGTCGATCCTTCCAGGCCGAGCAGGTGGCCGACGATCAGAGCCACCACCGGGCTAATGATCGATTTGCTGAAAATGGCAGGTAACGCCACCCGAATACGGGTAAATCCTTTCAGATTGAGAGAGAGTCCGACGGTGAATAGCATCAGTGGTACCGCGGCCTGAGTGAGCATTTCCAGCGTGGCGTTCAGTGGAGCGGGTAAACGGTAGGGAGAAGCGATAATAGCCAGACCACCGAGAACCGCCCAGAGTGGCGGCGACCGCAGCAGGTGATGCCACATTGGCCCCACCCGGTGGCCTGCGTGTCCCAGAGATATTGCGACACCCAGGGTCCAGGTCATTGGCAGTGATCCAAGCAGGGTGTAAAGAATGGGTACCCGCGCGGCCTCCAGTCCATACACTGCAATGACCACCGGGGCAGCGAGACCAACCCCATTGCCAAACGAACCCGCTAAAACCATCGCCCCTTTGGTTGGATCAGGCGTGGCCTTGAGCAGATGGCGGTAAGTCAAGGTGTTAAGCAGCAGACAGGTGCCAATGACCAACCAGGCGGCAACGGGCAGGAGCCAGGTGTCGCCGCTAACCGGGCTGCGTAGTATGACTGCCAGCACCATGCCGGGGATCAGTAGATAGATATTCAGCAGGTTGAGCTGCTGACGCATTTGGGTGCTTGTAATCCCGCCAGGATCGGCTATTTTCCAGGCAACGCCACAAAGCAGAAGCAGCCCCGCGGGCAGCAGGGTTTCCATAATGACCGGCTAACCTGACCGATGGTCAGGTCGGACAAACGTTAACGGTTGCTCGTTTGCTGAGGTGATATCCAGACCGGGCTGCTGGTCGCCAGTGAAGAGGCCCGGGCTGTTAGCGGTCTGCCCAATCAGTGGTCGAAGGGTAGCTTTCAGACTGCCAAACAGGTTGCTATGTTCGGTCTCCAACTCGCTTAAAAGTGCCTTCATGGCGTTTCGCTGGGTCGGTTTGGCGTCACAACTTGGGCAGTTATCGGCCACTAACGGCAGTTTGGCATTGCCGGCATTGGCCGCAGTCTGTTGCTCGCGAGCATATATCAGCGGTCGAATGATCCGCAGATCACCCTCGTCGTTCACGTAACTGGCCCGCATGCTACGAAGCTTGCCACCAAAAAAGCTATTCATTAGAAAAGTTTCGGCCGCATCATCGAGGTGATGCCCTAACGCGATAACGTTGAAACCCTGTTCACGGGCGATCCCCTGAAGCTTGCCACGGCGCATGCGCGAACAGAAAGAGCAAAGCGATTTGCCCTGAAGAGACCCATGGGCGTATCGACCCAGTGAATAGCTTTGCAGGTAGTGCTCGATACCAAGGCTGGTCACCCAGGCTGTCAACGCGGCCGGGTCGTAGCCCGGCATTTGCGGGTCGACCGTGGCAGCGGCAAGCGTAAATTTAACCGGTGCCCGTCGCTGCAGATCGAGTAACACATGCAGCAGGGCCATGCTGTCTTTTCCGCCAGAGAGGCCAACCAGTATGCGGTCTCCGTTCTCTATCAGGCCAAAATCTCGAATCGCTTCACCGGCGGCAGCGAGTAAGCCCTGATCAGGTTTGGGCAACCGCCGTTTGTGGGTAATATCCGTGGCGGGTGAGGCGGGACCGGTCAGGTGGTTTGTTATAGTCAAAACAGGGGGCCGTGGGCAGATGGATTCTCTGGGCGAGAAACGGGACTCCAGTCATGCTAAGTGCAGGCGGAGCCGTTTATTTTATCTTTAAAGCCTTTCACATGGGTTTCAGACTTTAGCGGGAGAGCCAAATTGGCGATTAAAAAAATATCGAGTAGTTACTATGTGGTTGATGATATGGCAGCGTCATTAGCATTTTATCGCGACACGCTGAAACTACCCTTGAAGTTTCAGGATGGCGAGAAATGGGCTCAGTTTGACGTGAATGGCCAGGCGATCGCCATTGCCACCCCGGCTCCCGAACAGGTTGCCCCAGGGGAAGGGGCAACCGTGGTTTTTGAAGTGGACGACCTGGCGGAGCAGAGGCGACAGCTTATTGATGCGGGGTTAACTGTCGGGGAAACGGTTGATATGGGAGGGCACGGTAGCTTTTTTACCGTGCGTGACCCCGCAGGGAATCTGGTTCAATTTTTTGGGCGATGACGGGTGGGGCGTCATGATGTTTGTTTTTGCAATTAATGGTTGCCTAATTAGCTAATTGTTGTGCCATAAAGATCAGGGTAGACTTGTCACCATCTTGAGCAGCAGGGCCGTAAACCGGTGCTGCTAGCGGCCCCGGTCGGGGCTGTTCCTGAGCAGGCCTAATCGGTATTGTTCAGTGAAACTCATCCAGTACCGGTTGGGCTATCGGCCAATTCGGTTTGAAAGGACTAGTAACGATGGATATGAATGTATTGGCGGTTTTCAACGTGGTGGTGCTGGTGGTATCCGCAGCCGGGTTCACGGTTTCCAACCTGGTGATTCGCCACTAAGGATCAGCCTTAGTGGGAAGTTAGTCAGTTTTAAACCCCGGCGGTGTAATCTCCTCCTCCTCTCCCGGTTATGCCGCCGGTTCTACACAAAGCCCCGAAACCTTTCTGGTAGCGGGGTTTTTTTATGGGGTGGTATTTGCTGGGATGCCGAAGAGCAAATGTCCTGTCCTGTTCTTTATTGCAAAATTGTTTTGCTTATTTAGCTAATTTTATTGCTGTTAAGAACAGACTATACTGGCCACCAAGATGAGCAGCCGGGTCATAAACCGATTCTGCTAACCACTCCGGCGGGGTGGTTACCGGGAGCGCCCAACCAGCGCTACCTGAGTAGCTCAGTATTAATACCTGCTTACCGGCGGGTTTACGTTAAGGGGGAATGAAAATGGATTTGAGTTTTCTGGCAGTTTTTAACATCGTCATTCTGGTGGTATCAGCCGTTGGCTACACAGCAACTAACCTGTTTGACCGTGACTAATTTGAAGCACTGAATCTGGTTTAGAAATCGGTTTAAACCCCGGCGGCGTAATCTCCTCCTCCTCTCCCGGTTATGCCGCCGGTTCTATCTGAAACCCCACAACTCAAAAGGTTGTGGGGTTTTTTTGTTTCTGCCTATGGGCTTAGGTGAGCTCTGAAGGGAGACAGCTGACCGAGTCGAAAATTTTCGTTAGTGCTGTTTAAGGGGTAATCACCCAAGTTTTAATCGTAGCTCCGATACCTGCACAGCAGGTACTGAAGCAGAACAGGGTGAATTGATGGCGCCACGCAGGAGTCGCCGGTAAGGCGTCTTATCTGGATAAATCCGGGTTGCCCCAAATACTGGCTGGACCGTTACTGTCAGCCGCCTCATCGATATTAACGACGAGCTGCTGTGGTGGGTATGTAGCTATTTCAGTAGCGTTACCCGGTCTTCCTGATCGGAGAAAACGAGCTCACTGTTGACGCCACACAGCGTTTTAATGGCCCGCCAGTATCCCCGTTGCAGATTGTTTAGTTCTTCGGCGGTAGTGCTCCAATGACGTAACTGGTAGGCCGCTGCATCGGCGAGGGAGGGCATGGTCATGACAATGGTATCGCCCTTGTCGGTGATGACCAGCCGGTCACCGAAGCCGTAGGTGGTCTGATAATGCTTCCAGAAAACCGAAGCTATTTTCTCCGCGCTATTAGCTTTGCTCCAGTCGACTTGTTGCAGGGCCATCATCTGATAGCCGTGTTCCTCGGCGGAAACGCCACTGTTGAGGGCGGCCACCATGCTCCCTATCATGGTGCCCTGGCATTCCTGCAGGCGGAATCGGGATAACTCTTCGGCGCTGTACTCAGGTAAATTCATCGGATGACTCGTAACGTATTGTCAGGGTTTGGCGATCACTTAGCTGCCACTGTTCGCGTAATGGAAGGGCACAGACCAATTCCAGTTTGGTTGGCGGATAATCCGGCACCTCCGGCCACATTAACAGCGCCGGAGTTTCTCGCCGTCCATCGGTGGTTGCCAGTGTCACCGGATGAAAGTGGGCGTCGCAATAGTGGCCCGCCCCCGCGAGTAAATGTTTACGCAGCCACGGGTCGTGACGATGACGGGCAACGACCTCTGCGGTTTTATCGGAACATTCCAGATTGATAGTACCGGGGTAGACCGTCTCGCCCAGGGCCTGGTTCAGCCAGCCCTGGATGCCATTAGCCGAGGTGAAACTGCTGGCCACGCCCAGTCCGGTGGTGAGTTCACCGGTAACCACCGGTGGCGCGAGTTTCAGTAATCCGGTGAGTTCAGAAAGGGAGTTCACAACAGCAACAGCGCCGGCGGCGTAGAGGGTTTCGCTGGATGATGGACCGGTAGTGATGCCAACTACCGACATGCCGACGGCGGCCCCGGCTTCGACATCGCCGGGGTTGTCACCGACATAAATCACGGCTGATGGGTCCAGGCCAATGCCATCGAGTGCCAGCTGCATGGGTCGAGGGTCCGGTTTTCGTACCCCCGACTCCTCGCGAGTAATGATCACATCCATGGCCGGACAGCCCGGTTGACTGGTAATTCGCTTGACCACCTGATGATTAGAATCCGTGACAATGCCAAGACGAAAACCGAGCTCCTCAAACTGTTGAAGGACGTCAATTGCATCCTCAAACGGGTGGGCAATCTGTTTGAAAAGCGGTTCCCAGACTGCCTGCGCAGCTTCGTGCAGCGCCTGTTGTCGTTCAGCCGCATCGGCTACCTCGCCGAACAGCATCTCGATAGGGTCACGCCGATAGGTCATGAGTTGCTGCATCATATCCGGCGGCGGCGCTGGCCAATCCAGGCGTTGACACGCCTGCACCATGATTTCCTCAAACGCGGGGGTTGAGTTCAACAGGGTGCCGTCAATATCAAACAGGATGGCGTAGTAGCGCATGGCGATTGCTGGTCACGTACCGCTGAAGGGGTTATGTATTCCTGCGTTTGCGGGTTCCGGCCTGCTTTTCGCCGGTTTCATAGTAACGGCCCTGCACCGCGAGATCCGCTTCCAGTCGTTCGTCGTCGGACCAACGACCGAGTTCATAACCGTACCAGGGCGCTTTCAGCGTGAGCTCTGGCAGATCGGCTTTTTGCCAGAGTTCCAGGGCGCGTTCCATATATTCCTGACGAGGGAGGGAAACCGGTGGGTAAGCCCAGTCCCGCGTTGCATCGATCAGTAAACCGGTGCTGCGAATGGCCTCGTTCGCGCCTTCGCCTAGCCCACGATTATGATCAGGGGGTACCAGTGATGGATCAAGCGGCATTAGAGGGATATCCTGAATACGCACGTCCCGATAGGGCTGCATGGCGTAGGAGAGGGCCCAGTAAATAGCATCCGGGTCACGGATGTTCACGTCTTCATCGACAATGATTGCCATTTTACCGATAAAACGCTTGCCTAAATGGTCAAGCATCCGCTGGCCGTCGTCGTCATTTTTCCGTTTGATTCTGATCAGGCAGACACCAAACGAGCCACTGGTTTCCGGGTAATGGACTTCGAGGACATTATCAAACCCACCGTCCTTCAGATACTGATGGCAGGCGTGGGTCCAGCCAATGCCGCGAATTTTACTGCTTTCGCTCGGTGGGAATTGACTTAAAAATGCCTGGTAGACCGGTTTCTCGCGCATGGTGATACAGGTAACGTTCATGAACCAGGAGAAGTCGCGGGCAGCCATATAACCGGGGAATTCGCCAAAAGGGCCTTCCATCTCCGTTTCATTAACCGGTACCCAGCCCTCGACAACAATTTGTGCTTCTGCCGGCACCAGCAGGTCGTGGGTCTGGCATTTCACCAGCTCGATGGCATGGCCGGCGAGTCCACCGGCCACATCGTATTCACACACATCATTGGGCAGCCGCGTTACTGCGGTGTAGGAGATAGCCGGGGGCACGCCGATAACAATGGCTGCAGGCATCATTTCTATGCCTTTCTCCTGCCACATTTCAATGTGGCGGCGCATGCCAAACCCGGGTGACGCCGGGTAAACGCCGATACGGTGTTCAGCTTTGAGCATGCCTCGGTAATTACCCACATTGTGCATGCCGGTATCAGGATCCATGCTGATCCAGTGAGAGGCGGTGGTGTAGGGGGCGTTATCAAACCCCGGAGTTGAAATAGGCATCGGCAGCCGCGAGAGGCATCTCTCTTTTAAGGCCGCTTCGTCAAGCACAACCTCCTGTACAGCCCCACTTTCGACAATTTCTGGCGCGATAGGATTGGCCTGGGCATGGGCCCATTTAGCGGGAATATCCGCCGGACTTTCGACCTGCAGTCCTTTGGCATAGATATCGCTCGATCCCGCCATGGCACAAAGGACCAGTGGAATGTCGTGCTGACGGCCGTTGCTGTCGTGAATGTTGTCGAAATACCAGGCTTTGCGTTCTTCTTCCTGCAAACCGCGAAACTGCAGGCGCACCAGCGGATGCATTTCGGTGTCTTTGTTGATGGCCTCTTTGTACCTGATGAGTAGCCCGGCATCATCCAGTGCGGCAATATATTCGTTTAAGTCCTTGTAATAACCAGTGTTAGTACTCACGGGAATTCCTCCTCATTAGGAATGATGACCAGGCTTGATCGGGGATGATTCTAGCTGATTAGAATTGATGATCGCTGTTTTTACTTTGATCATCGGGTAAAAAGGGAACTGATACTTTATCAAGTGCTTCTTACCGGGACTCAACCCGCCACCTGATCAGCAACCAGGTTGCCTTTAAATGGTGCTACAAACGATTTGCGGTGGATTTTTGGAGAATAACGAATGAATACCTGGGCTGCATCGCTGTTAATTCTGGCACTGGCGGGATGCGCTACGGATCCCGGCAGGCCAGCGTCTAAAGATGACATCCCGGATTGTGAGGGGTCTCAGCAGAAAGTTGAACAATTGCGGCAGGAGCTGGACGCTACCTCGGCTACCGGGGAGCCGGACGTGCTATCCGGCCCTACGCTAGCTCGGCAGAACAGGATGATGCAGGTAATGCGGTCTGCGGCCGCGCAGCAAAAGCTACGTCAAAGGCTGGCAAGCGAGCTGAAATTCCAGAACGATCACTGCCAATAACTGAGCAGCGGACTCCTTAAGCCGGAAAGCGAACCCAAAAAAAAGGCGCTATGCATTTCTGCATAGCGCCTTTAAGCACGATTTTCTAGCTAATTTATTTCATGTAATGCAGTTCAACACGACGGTTTTTAGCTCGTCCTGCGCGGAGGCTGTTATCAGCGACCGGCTTTTCTTCGCCAAACCCTTTGGCTGACAACTTGTTGCCACTCACGCCGCGGCTGGTCAGATAATCAACAACTGCCGCAGCGCGGGCCGCTGACAGGGTCATGTTGTAATCTGCTTCGCCAGTGCTATCCGTGTGGCCGGCCACCGTCACAGCAGCGCCGCTGTCTTTCAGCGTTGCCGCCGACATATCCAGAATTTTCTTTGCGTCGCTGGTGAGTTTGGCGCTGTTTAGTTCAAAAAGAACACCATTGAGTGTTGCGATTACCGCACAGCCTCTGGAGTCCACTTTTGCGCCAGCAAGGGTGTTGGGGCATTTGTCTTTGCTATCGACTACGCCGTCGCCGTCGCTATCCAGTGGGCAGCCTTTGGCATCAACCTTGGTTCCCCGCGGGGTTCCCTGACAAGCGTCGAGGTAATCAGCCACGCCATCACCGTCGAGGTCGGTAGGGCAGCCATTGCTGTCAACCGCTACACCACTGGGGGTGTTGGGGCACTGGTCCTTGCTATCGTTAACGCCGTCGCCGTCGCTATCTTTGTCGCCAAACAGGGCGCAGAGCGTACCGCCAACGATTGCTCCACCGGCAGCGGCAGCAAATTCGTCACCCGTATCCCGACTGGCGGTGAGTCCACCTGCCGCAACCGCACCGGCAATTGCACAATTTCGCCAGTCAGAAGTAATGTCGTGTGAAGCGCAGCCGGTTAGTACCATCGCCATAGCAGCGAGGGCTAAAAATCTAGTCACGGACTTGGACTGGGTCATTATCGTGTAACTCCTGTGTTAAAAAACGGGACTTCATTGATGGACAGAGGTTCAGGGGGATTAGTCACTTGAATATCCTCTGTCAGTCAGGCCGGTTTCCCCCTTTAGGGGTAGGGCCGTACCACTGCGGGATTATAACGTGAACTGTGGTTTAGCGTATTTTTCTTAAAAAATATATCGTTAGGGGTCATTGAGGGGTAAGCAGTCGAGCGGAGAGCGGCGGCATTAGCAGCGGTGCAGACGGCGCTCGATAGCTCAGCTCATGCTCCGCAAAAATCGCCTCTATATCGCCATCGTCGATTAAGGTTTCGATGATTTCATCGACCCGGTCTAGCAGCTGGTAATTGCTTTTCAACGCAGCAAAGCCAAGGTTGATCGAAAAATCGTGAGTCAAACCGGAGGGGACAAGCGTAGACCGGTCATGGTGCCGCTGCCACTCTTCAAACTGGTGTTGTGGCGCCCACACGCCTTCATATCCGCCGGCCGCCAGCATGGAGAACAGGTTTTCTGCACCGACTTTTGCGTGGCGTATCGATTTTCTCAATAGACCTCCGCGATGGGCCATCAGGATCAGGTCAGCGACGCTGTTTTCCTCGACCAGAATGGCCCGATTCTCAAATTCATCGAGATCACTGGGTATCGGCCCAGTTGCTGCGCTAGACCAGATCAGGGTGTAGGCCTGTGCGTGGTAGGCCAGGCTTGGGGCCAATGGTTTTAAGGCGACCCGCTGCCGCTGACCCACCGAGTTTTCCAGCAGGAAGGTTTGTGAACCCGGTGCAGC
>CAJXVN010000009.1 GCA_913060775.1 uncultured Gammaproteobacteria bacterium
GTCGGCAGCGTCAGATGTGTATAAGAGACAGGGGCCATGACCATTACCAGTTTGCGCTGGGATTCTCTGTTATTTCTGCCGCCTCAGGCAGGGGAAGTGCTGGCCGCGACGGAGAACCTGGCGACTAATACCCACAAGGTGTGGAGTGCAGAATTTGATGAGGGTGCGAGCAAAACCTGGACTGCGTTGCCGGGTGCCGCGAGTGCTGAGGTAGAACTACCTGCAAATCTGCTGTTGCCGAACTTCTGGGATGAGGCTCTGCAGACCGAGGCGGACCGTTACGCGGCCTCGCAACGCCGCCGGGTGGCGGCGAACATTCGCGCTGACTTTTTGAGCCGAGAGTACTCACTCTCGGTGGATCTGGATAAGGGCAAGCCATTTCAGGACTTTTTTCTCAACCGCCGACCCGGTTATTGTTTCTGGTTTGCAACGGCGGGGGCTTTGAGTTTGCGGGCGAACGGCATTCCCAGTCGCCTGGTGAGTGGTTACTTTGTCCATGAGCGGGTGGGGAGCGATGTCTGGCTGGTGCGCGAGCGCGATGCCCATTCCTGGGTCGAATGGCAGGATGAGGCCGGCTACTGGCATACCTTTGACCCAACCCCGCCATCGATTATGAATTTTCAGCAACAGTATCAGGGTAATCTGATGGGTCGCTGGGTGCATTTACTGCGCGAACGCTGGAATCAGGCCTGGGCAAAATTCGACCTCTCTGATCAGGTAGAAAATATTGCCATCGTGGTTGGGTTTATTGTGTTGTTGTTCCTGTTCGTGCGCGAGTACCTGCGGATCCGTGAAGTGGCAACGGCGACCGATGGCAGTGATGCGGCGAGGCAGTGGCGAAAACTCTGGCACCGGTTTATTTCCATTTCAGGGCTGCCTGACCAGCGTCACTGGACCGCCGAGCATTATCGGCAGACCTTACCCAGCGGCTGGAGTGACGAGCAGAGCAGATCCGCCGTCGAATTTTTAAACTACTATCAGGCGGCACGGTTTGCCGCCGTCGAGCCCGACATTAGCGAGGGTAAATCACGGCTGGCAAGGCTACGTAAGGCGATGAAAAACAGAGGCCAATCGGCTGCAACTGGATAGTATCCGTCTGGGTCTTCTGAGTCGGCTGGGCGATTTCTGAGAAGCAGAGAATGGGTTCTAATGAAGGCAGTGAATAACGTTATTCAGACTTAAATCTAGCGCCTGGTCTAATCGCGAATCGGTTGAAAATCACGCCTCGGTCGTCGCTGATGGGATTGTGGCAAAGCCGCCATTTTGTTAAATTGCGCGTCTGCGTTGGCCGGCATTTCGCTGGCCCCTTCCTGCAGAATGTCTAATGCCAAAGTTTATTTTTGTTACCGGTGGTGTGGTTTCCTCTTTAGGAAAAGGCATCGCCGCCGCGTCCATTGGTACCCTGCTTGAGTCTCGCGGCCTCAAAGTTACCTTTATCAAGCTTGACCCCTATATTAACGTTGACCCGGGCACCATGAACCCGATTCAGCACGGTGAGGTTTATGTCACCGAAGACGGTGCGGAGACCGACCTCGATCTGGGCCATTACGAGCGCTTTGCCCGGGTACCGATGCGGCGTACCAATAACTTCACCACCGGACGCATCTACGAAAACGTAATCGCCAAGGAGCGTCGGGGCGATTACCTGGGCGCGACTGTGCAGGTGATCCCCCATATTACCGAAGAGATTAAACGCTGCATTTTGCGCGGGGCCGGTAATGCCGACGTGGCGATGATCGAAATTGGCGGCACCGTCGGGGATATTGAATCCCTGCCGTTTCTGGAGGCAATCCGTCAGCTAGGCTGGGAGCAGGGCCGTGAAAAGGCCATGTATATCCACCTGACACTGGTGCCCTATCTGCGAGCCAGCGGAGAGATCAAGACCAAACCGACCCAGCATTCTGTCAAGGAACTACGCAGCATCGGTATTCAGCCGGATCTGCTGCTCTGTCGTTGCGAAGAAGACCTGCCCGATCCGGAACGCCGGAAAATTGCTCTCTTTACTAATGTTGCACCGGGCGCGGTAGTTTCAGCCTGCGATCTGGAAAATATTTATCGGGTGCCCCGCAGTTATCACGACCAGGGGGTTGATCAGCAGATCATCGAACGCCTCTCGCTGGATGCCGGCGAACTTGATTTTTCAGCCTGGGATAAATTCATCAGCGATTTCGAGAACCCGGTGCACGAGGTCAATATTGCACTGGTGGGTAAATACGTTGACCTGCCCGATGCTTATAAGTCGCTGAATGAGGCGCTGCAGCACGCTGCTGCCCATACCCAGACTCGGGTCACTACCCATTTTATCGACGCAGAAGTGCTGGAGCAGAAAGGGCTAACCATACTAGACGGCATGGATGCCGTGCTGGTGCCCGGTGGTTTTGGTAACCGTGGCACCGAAGGAAAAATTGCAGCCATTCGTCACGCCCGCGAGGCGAAAATCCCGTTTCTCGGAATCTGCCTGGGAATGCAGCTTGCGGTGGTTGAGTATGCCCGTAACCAGGCAGGTATGCCGGCAGCGCACAGTACCGAGTTTGATACCGACACCCCGGACCCAGTCATTGCGATGATCACCGAATGGACCAACCGCGACGGTAGTCGAGAACAGCGCGAAGGCAAGGTTGATATGGGCGGCACCATGCGCCTGGGGGGGCAGCGCTGCCAGCTGCGAGACGGGTCCATGGCGAAGCAAATCTATGGACAGGAGGAGATCGTCGAGCGCCACCGTCACCGCTACGAATTTAACCCTGGATACGTGGATAAACTGGAAGAGAGCGGATTGCAACTCACCGGGCAGTCGGTACTTGATTCACTCGTTGAAATTGTCGAGCTGCCGGAACACCCCTGGTTTTTCGCTTGCCAGTACCATCCTGAGTTCACTTCTAATCCCCGTGACGGTCACCCGCTGTTCACCAGTTTTGTCACTGCCGCACGTGACTATCACACCGGAAAAGAGATATCAGCGAACCCGGTTAACAGTGAGGGTTTAGCATGAAAGTTTGTGGGTTCGAAACCGGGGTCGATCAACCGATCTTTCTGATTGCGGGGCCCTGTGTGGCCGAGTCCCGTGAGTTGCTGGTTGATACTGCCCGGTCACTGCGCGACATGGCGGATCGGTTAGGGTTATCACTCATCTTCAAGGCCTCCTTTGATAAGGCGAACCGAAGCTCCAGTGAGTCCTATCGCGGCCCCGGCATGATTCAGGCGCTGGAGTGGCTGCGCGAAGTGCGAGAAGAGACGGGCCTGCCGGTCCTCACCGACGTGCATACGCCGGAACAGGTTGAGCGGGTAGTTGACTACGTTGATATGCTGCAGACTCCTGCATTTCTATGTCGGCAGACCGACCTGATTGAGGCAGTAGCGGCGTGCGGGAAACCGGTGAATATCAAAAAGGGGCAGTTTCTGGCGCCCGGTGATATGCAGCAGGTAGTTAATAAAGGTTTTGCTGCGGGCGGTGAAGGTCGTATTACCGTCTGTGAGCGGGGTGTCTCTTTTGGGTACAACAACCTGGTGGTGGACATGCGCAGCCTTGCAATCATGCGCGCCACTGGATGCCCGGTGGTATTCGATGCCACCCATGCGGTGCAGTTGCCCGGTGGTCAGGGCGACCGTTCCGGTGGCCAGCGAGAGCATGTGCCAGTGCTGGCACGGGCGGCCGTTGCAGCGGGAGTGAGTGGTCTGTTTATGGAGACCCACCCTGACCCCAACAAGGCGCTCAGTGATGGCCCCAATGCGTGGCCGTTGGGGCGCATGGAGGAATTGCTCGAAACGCTTCTCGAGCTTGACCGAGTGGTTAAATCCAGGCCTCTGGCAGAACAGCAATTAACGAGAGCTGATTAGCGAAACCCAGGGGTTTTGCCGTTCAAGCGTTTGAGTCAACCGAGTCGCTCGTCAACGTCCGCCATAAGTTATTTTTTTGGTGGTTAACACCTAACTTAATAAAAGTTTTAATATTGTTCCGTAACTCGCTGTTTTAGAAGGATAGAAATTGGCAGATATCAGTAAAATTATTGGTCGGGAAGTGATGGATTCCCGCGGTTTCCCCACGGTTGAAGCGGAGGTGACCCTGAGCAGCGGCGCATTTGGCCGGGCCGCGGTTCCTTCGGGCGCGTCGACCGGTTCGCGAGAAGCGATCGAGCTTCGTGACGGTGATGCAGACCGCTACCTGGGTAAGGGCGTGGTGACCGCCGTCACGAATATTAATAATCTTATTGCGCCAAAGCTTAAGGGACTGGACGCCAGTGACCAGGCCGCGATTGATCAGGCGATGATCGACCTGGATGGAACGGATAACAAAGCGCGCCTCGGTGCTAACGCGATTCTTGCGGTCTCACTGGCCGTGGTGAAGGCCGTTGCCGCCGATCAAAATGAGCCGCTCTATCGGACCATTAATCGTCTGGCCGGAAGCCCGGCCATGAGCTTGCCAGTGCCGATGATGAATATCATTAATGGCGGGGCTCATGCGGATAATAGTGTTGATCTGCAGGAATTCATGGTGGTCCCTGCCGGGGCCAGTAGCTTTGCCGAGGCCCTGCGTTGTGGCGCCGAGGTTTTTCATTCCCTGAAAAAGGTATTACGGGAGCGCAACCTGAATACGGCGGTGGGCGACGAGGGTGGTTTCGCCCCGGATCTTAGTTCTAACGTCGAAGCGATCACCGTTATTCTGGAAAGCATTGAACGGGCCGGTTATCGCCCCGGTGAGGACGTACTGCTGGCCCTCGATGCCGCCAGTAGCGAGTTTTATAACAATGGCCAGTATGAGCTGGCTGCGGAAAACCGTAGTCTGGATTCTGCTGGTTTTGTTGACCTGCTAGCACAGTGGGCCGAGCAGTATCCGATCATCTCCATTGAAGATGGTATGGATGAGAGTGACTGGGACGGCTGGGCTACCCTCACGGCGCGCCTGGGCGAAAAACTACAACTGGTCGGTGATGACCTGTTTGTGACCAATACCGAGATTTTGCAGCGGGGTATTGAAACCGGCGTGGCAAATTCCATTCTGATTAAGGTTAATCAGATCGGTACGCTTACCGAGACGCTGGCCGCCATCGCAATGGCTCAGCAGGCCGGCTTTACGGTGGTGGTTTCTCATCGATCCGGTGAAACTGAAGACACCACCATTGCCGATCTGGCGGTGGCCACAGGCGCCGGTCAGATTAAAACCGGTTCGCTGTCGCGGTCCGATCGGATTGCCAAATACAACCAGCTGCTGCGTATTGAAGAGCAGCTTGGCGACAAGGCGCACTATCCGGGCCACGGCGTTTTTAAAGGATTTGGAGCTAGCTGAGTGGTATGTTGAAACGGTTACAACTGCTACTGGTTGGTCTGCTGCTATTGTTGCAGTACCAACTGTGGCTCGGTGATAACAACCGTTTCCAAACCTGGCGTATGCAACGTGACCTGGCTGAGCACCAGGCCCGACTGGCTGAAAAGGTAGCCCGGAATGATCAGCTGCGGGCAGAAGTCAGGGAGCTGAAACAGGGTCTGGGGGCGCATGAAGAGCTGGCGCGTACCGAGCTGGGCTACATTCGTGAAGACGAAATTTTCTTTCGTGTCATTGAGTGATTCGCGGATGGGTTTGCCTCAACAATCCAGTTTACCCGGCGAAATATGGGCGGTGATACCGGCTGCGGGTACGGGTTCGCGGATGGCGGCCGGTAGACCGAAACAGTATTTGCCGCTCAACGGCGAGCCGCTGTTGATGCACACCCTGCGACGGCTGGCCAGCCACCCCCGGATTAATAACATGGTGGTTGTTGTCAGTGCGGACGACGATCGCTTTACAGACATTGATTTGAGTGGCATTAATGCGATGCTGGACGCGCCACTGATCAGCGTGCCCGGTGGAACGACTCGTAGTGAATCGGTGGCAAGCGGTCTTCAGGCAATAATCCGGCGCGGAACTACTGAGGATCAGCCCTGGGTAATGGTCCATGACGCCGCCCGACCCTGCGTCCGCCACGACGATATCGATAAGTTAGTCCAGCAGGTTGCAGCGGACGCCGATGGTGAGGGTGGGTTACTGAGTGCGGAAGTGACCGATACCCTCTGGCAACACGATGATCAGCAGCGTTGTTTGCAGACCCTGCCCCGCGACCAACTGCGGCGCGCGTTAACGCCTCAGCTGTTTCCGCTGACGCGGTTGCAGGCGGCTTTAATTCAGTGCCATGCAGAAAAATTTCAGCCCACTGACGAGGCTGAGGCCATGTGCCACGCGGGTTACCGGCCGCTCCTGGTGCTGGGTAACCCCGATAATATTAAAGTGACGCGGATGGGCGACCTCGAGTTGGCCACGCTTTATCTGCGCCGACAGGCCGAGCAGGAATTGCCGACGACCCGCCGGGTTGAAGTCGTGGTCGCTGACCGGTCAGTCGAGGGTGCTGAAATGTCATCTGAACCGACGCGGCAGCCCTGATGTTACGGATTGGACAGGGGTACGACCTGCACCGACTGGCGCCCGGCGAGGCTCTGGTGCTGGGCGGGGTTGAGCTGCAGAGTGATTTGGGCACCGTGGCCCACTCCGACGGCGATGTGCTGCTGCATGCGCTATGCGATGCGCTGCTTGGGGCCGTGGCCCTGGGGGATATCGGACGCCATTTTCCCGATTCTGATCCGGCATACCGGGGTATTTCCAGTCGTGAACTGTTGGTCCGAGTGGTTGAGCTGGTTCAATCGACCGGTTTTGAAGTTATTAACGTTGATGCGACCATTGTTGCTGAGGCACCTAAACTGGCGCCTCACGTCGATACGATGTGTAAGCACATTGCCAGCGACTGTGGCCTCTCGGTGGGCGCCGTCAATGTCAAAGCGACCACCCAGGAAGGGGTCGGGTCAGAGGGCCGCGGGGAGGCGATTTCCGCCCAGGCGGTGGTGTTAGTGGAATCGCGATGAATTTTAAATTAGTGAGTGTCTATCAGTCCCCCCGAGTTAACGGATTCTGGGGAATGGCGATTGTTCTGGTTGCTTGTCTGCTTTTAGCTGCGCCGGCTGCTAATGCCAGTGGAGTGGTCCTGCAATACCACCGCATATCTGATTCTGGTCCCGCGATTACCCGTACCGGTCCGGATGACTTTGCCGGTCACCTGGCGTTGATAGAGCGGCTGGGGTTTCCGGTGCGATCACTACCCGACATGCTGGCCGGGGTTTGTGATTCATCGGATGAATCAGCCATCGCGATTACCTTTGATGATGCACACCTGACTGTTTATGAGCAGGCCTGGCCGTTGTTGCGGGAGCGTGGCTGGCCGTTCGTAATCTTTGTGAACACAGCGGCGGTAGACGACGGTCACGGGGGAACCATGAGCTGGCAGCAGTTACGTGAGCTGGTCGAAGCGGGGGTGATTATTGGTAATCACGGTGTTGATCACCGGCACATGATTCGCCGGCCAGCCGATGTGGAAGTTGATGAGTGGCAGCAGTGGCGTCGTCAGCAGGTGATTCAGGCCCAGCAGCGCATTGACGAAGAGGTCGGGCCACAGCCGTTAATCTTTGCTTACCCCTATGGTGAATATGATCTAGCTACCGCAGCGTTGATGGAGGAGCTGGGCTACGCTGCGTTTGGCCAGCAGTCAGGTGCGTTTGGTTGCAACAGCACGATGCAGGCATTGCCCAGGTTTCCGGTGTCGGGTCCCTATGCGAATCCGGAATCGGTAGAGTTAAAACTCGCCTCATTGCCGTTCCCGACTTCGGGGAGAATGTTAGAGCCGGTACAGCCTCCGGGGATGCGGAGGCCGGTCCTGTCGTTAACGCTGGATGCTGGCAAGGTGGAAGGATTTGAGCCGACGGCGATAAGCTGTTATGCGACCGGTCAGGGGGCCATTGAGACCGAATGGGATACGGAGAATTCAACCCTCACTGCACGCGCCGGCGCGCCCCTGCCGGTGGGCCGTTCTCGTTACAACTGTACAGTCCGCAACGGCCTGGAGCAGCGATATCACTGGTTTTCTCAGCCCTGGTTTATTCCTGACGCAGACGGGCAATGGCCCGCTGAGTAGCGCGTCTAGTTCGGACCTGCCTAAGTCGCACGTCCCTGCCGGAAAACTATCGCTAGTCATACCGTGTCAGATCGTTGACACGGATGATACGTTGCAGGGACTTAACGTAGCTGGTGCCTCGCGCAGAATATCTTTCCAGCCCTACGGCCAGGGCTTCTCCGGACAGGGTGAGTTTTTTTTCCCGTAATTGCAGACGGATATCACGCAGTGGCTGGTAGGCCGGGTGGCTATTTAAATTGAGAAAATAAGCAGCGACCGACGCCTGCCACGACGGGTAACTGGCAACTTCGTGATTCATGCCTTCCGGACGCTGAAGCGGAACCAGGCCGCAGCCTGCCGTGAAGCACCATTGTCCATAGAGATTATTGGCTTTGCGAGCGAAGCGGGACTTCCCCCATGCCGATTCCGTGGCTGCCTGCGCCAGCGCCAGTGACGGTGGGATCATGTCAATGCGGGCCAGCAGTTTATCAATGATATGAAGATGGACCGACGCATCGTCCATCGTCAGGTTGAGCCGATAACGTTTCAATAGCTGTTTCAGCAGCTTCTTCTGTTTTCTGGAAAGCGCCGAATCCTGTTCCAGTTGGGCTTTCATCCTCAATAGTTCTGCGCGGCGCTCCAGCGTCACCCGGTTCTGATACGAGATTAGTGGCAGCAGCCGCTTAAAAAAGCGCTCTTTTTTAACGCTGACGGCCGGTTTGGGAGGAGAGGTAACTGTGTCAGGTTTGCTGGCCGGTGGTTGCGCGGTTGGCGCCGCCTCGGTCACCTGAGTCGTCGGCAACTCGATTGGCGGAGCGGGGCGATAGGTCCACCACCCAATCAGCACTGAGCCGACGAGCAGGGTGGTTAGGAGCAGAATTTGTTGGCGCAATGGTTAGGGTGGAAAAAGGTTTGAAGTGGAAGTTATTTGGGGCTGATTATGCCATTGCTTTGACCCATTTCGATGCTTTGTTTAATCACTTTAACCGGCGGCTTAAAATGGCCGCGATAACTTATCTGTTCCTCTCCGGCAGGCGCTGAAATTGGTATATTCGCTTTCCAGTCAACGAGGGGAGTGGAGCATGGACAGTGGGCTTGCCATCGGCGAGTTTCACCACATTGCGGTGGTGGTGAGTAACATCGAAACGGCCATGCGTGGCAACAGTCTTTTTTTTGGAATTCGCCACTGGGAGTTTAGGCGGTTTGAAGGTGATCGCCTGCCCGGTCTGGAAGATAACGGCTTCCTCTCGGCCATGGGCAGTAACGGTAGCGGAATCACCCTGGAACTGTTGCAACCGCTGGCCCCCAACTCCCCTCACGCAGCGTTTAGAAGCTGGCGCGGCGAAGGTATGAGTCACGCAGTCAGTCGCTGCACCGCCGAACAGTTTGCCGAGCTGGAGAAGCAGCTGGAGCAGCAGGGCATTGGTGAGGTGCATCGGCTTAACCTCTACGGCAAATTACGAAGCCTGCAAATAGAAAGCAGACCCCTGCTTAGCGGACTGGGGCTGGAGGTACAGGTTATCGATGAAGCCGGTGGTTTTGATTCCCTGCCAGTGGACCGGGTGGTGGAATATGATTTTCAGTCCATTCTGCCTGTCGATAAGCTTTACCACGTCGGTATTGTGGTTAATAACCGCGACCGAGCAATCGCGAATTTTCAGTCGTTGCTGGGGTTTCCAGAATTTTTGCCACTGGAGCTGGAGGTGGGTAGCAGTCTGTCGAGTGTCTCGCTGCGTGGTGAAACGATTGATCACGCCGCAAAGGTCGCCTTTAGTCGGATTAACGGCTTCTGCTTTGAATTAATGGAACCGGGCCCCGGCAAGGGCGCTTACCAGGAATTTCAAAGTCAGTATGGCGAGGGTATGCAGCACTATTTCCCAACGATCTGTGACCAGTCGGTGCTTGACGCTGCCCTGCCGCAGCTACGCGATGAAGGTGTCGAAGTGCTGCTAGAAGGGGTCATCGACGGGGTGATGAATTATTACTATCTGGATACCGATGCGTTACTGGGTGGCGTGACTATCGAAGTCATCTGTCCCCATGATGCCGACTGGATGGGGGAGATGGGCATGACCCGTGAGCAGGGTTATTTAATCGGTTTAGGGTGAGGTTAACTCCGGGCTCCACTAATTAGCATGATTTTCGAGCTGACCACACCCTCTCATTCGACTGATTCAATTCCGAGGTCACCCGAAACTTTTCTAACTAATGTTTAGTGCTTAAACCTTGCCACCGTCTGCTTCCCAGGCATCCTGACCGCCCCAGCGGAAAGGTCCGTAAAGTCCCTGGGCAATATCGAGGCGTTCACGCTGGGGGCCGCCGAGCCAGAGCTGGGCGATTTTGTAGTCGCGCATGTATTTCTCGACATGGCCCTCGTAGGAGTAGCCAAAGGCTCCCATGAGTTCCATCGCCTTGTTGGTGACCATCTGCGCCGTCTCGCCGGCCATGGAACGGGCCATGGAGAATCGCGCAATCATTTCCGGAGAGTGGTGGGCGCCGTAAATCTCAGGTTTGGTGACCTGCCAGGTAACGCTCATGTAATAGTGGCGGCAAACTTCAATAGCGCGGAACATTTCGGCGATGTAGCCGGCAAACATGGAGCGCTCACGCAGTTTAGTGCCGGCGATCGAACGATGTTCGCCCCAGTCGAGGAGAATCTCCAGAACGGCGGTGGAGAGCCCGATTAGCCGTGCGGCGCCAGAGAGCCGGCCCAGGCCGATAACGCAGGCTTTGATAATGTCGGCTCCCTGACCGGGCTGGGTATCGATACGGTAGCGTTTGGGTATGCGCACATCTTTAAACCAGATGTCGCCATTCGAATCGGACCAGGAGAAGCCCATTTTCTGGTAGGGCCTGGAAAACTCCAGACCCTCGGCATCGGCGGGAACGTAAAACAGACCCGCGCAGTCGCGACCGCCCTGTGGGTCTGTGGTGGCAATCGTCCAGTAACCCATGTGCCCGGACAGGCCGTCACCTTTAAAGTAATCGGCAGGGCCGGAGGGTCCCGGCCAGAGTTTGTGACCATTAATCACATACTCGTCGCCTTCTTCTCTGGCAACCACCCTCAGGGTTTGAAACTCCAGCGCGGGGTCTTCAATGTTGGCGCCACCGCCGGGCTCGGTGATGGCGACACAGGCTGTCCAGGACTCACCGCCGACAATTTTTGGCGCCAGCTCTTCCAGCAGGTCTGGCCGTTTGCCAGCCAGCATGAAGGAGACAATCCAGTGGATCTTGCCCACCATGGTTGCCAGACCAATATCGGCGCGGGAAAGCTCCTCGTTGATCATGGTGCGCACCATCGGAGACATGCCCAGGCCCCCAAACTCTTCTGGCAGGTTTGATTTGGTGACGCCCAGATCAACCAGCTTGGCGTAAAGACCGTGCACGGTTTTTCGGGCCAGGGTTTCATCGCGATTCCAGCCGCCTTCCAGGTCGTGGCGGTGAGGCATCAACTCTTTATTGACGAACTTGCGTATCTCCTCTGCAGTAGCAATATCCTCTGGCGTGCAGAAGGCCTGGGAGTATTTCTGCGCCGGTTCAAGCATTTCGTACATGGGTCTTTCCCTTATCAAAAGCGGCGGGGTTGGCTAATCTAGAATGCCTTTACCGGCGAACTGCTCATAAACGTCCGGGTCGTGACCAAACAGCACGTGGGCGTCGTTAGATTTTTCCAGATCCTTGAGTTTGCGCATCGACCGGCGCCACTCGTACATGTCACGAATCAGCCAGCCGGGCGCCACTTCATCGCGATAGTTCTCCTTCAGAAAACAGGTGTCGTTGGTGAACAGGAAGGAGCCGGAGTTGTGCAGGTCGACCTGCATCGCCATCAGCCCTTTGGTGTGGCCCGGGGTGAGAAACAGGTGAATGTTTTCCCAGATTTCTACCTCGTCCCGATCAATGACTTTCCAGTTGAATGAAGGGTCCATGTAGTGGGGTAAATAACCGCCAAGGTCTTCTTTGGTGGCCACTGCGTGCCAGGCCCACATCAGCTCGTCGCGGTGCACATAAATGGGCGTGTCCATCCCGCGGAAAAATTCCAGTCCGCCGGCGTGATCCAGGTGCAGATGGCCGATGATGATGGCCGATACATCTTCCAGTTCATAGCCGAGCTTTAGTAGTTGGGTATCGACCCCGTTCTCTTCGGTGTAGCGGGTAACCGGAAACACATCGAGCACCGGCTCAGGCCAGAGCTCTTTGTAGTTGGGGGCAGCCCCCAGCTCATAAATAATCAGTCCATCTTTGGGGTGTTCGATGACCACGCCGTACATCTTTAGCCGGCGCATGGTGGATTCTGGATTGGGGTGAGAGTGGGTAGCGCAGCCACCCCCTTCGAAAAACCAGCCGTGATCGGCGGACAGTTCACCCAGGTCAATCAGCGACATGCGCATCGGTTTGGCCATTATCAATTGCTCCCCGTGACATTGATTAATTTGAAATCCGCCAGCGATATTAGCCTGCTGCGGCAGAATGTTACAGATTGCAAACTGATAAGTTTTGCGATCCCGGGCAAAGCACCGTGGGCGATCTTGAGTAGACCATATCGGATCTGTCTGCCGAGAGCAGCAGTGGCGGGTAGGTCAGTCTCGGGGTTCTCGCCCAATCACCGAAGTTAATGCTGCCGCCTAAGGCTGGGTTTTTTCTTCGGCAGGTCATCGCTATCCAGCCAAAGCTCGGTTAGAGTTCAATGATTAAGCAGTCTCGTTCCTAGCGACTGGAGCGCGGCGCTTAATACGACGAGGAAATTGCCCAGGAGAGGGGGCAAGGTCGCAGGCGGAGGTATCCGCCGTCGCCTGTGTTGACTATTTCAATGCGGAAAGAGGGAGGTGGTTGTCATGGCCTACGGAGATATTCGTCAATACATTGCCAGTCTGGCGCGCACCGGAGAACTGCTGGAGATCGATGCCGAGGTTGACCCGATTGAAGAGCTCGGGGCGATCTGCCGAAAGGTGCTTGATGAAGATGGTCCGGCGATTCTGTTCAATAACGTCCAGGGTTATGACTACCCGGTGATCGCCAACATGCTCGCCACTCCCGGACGCATTGCTCAGGCGCTGGAAGTGCCGGTTGAAGAGTTAACCGAGGAGTACACCAGACGCACCAGCGGGGCGGATCTACAGCGCCAGCCACTGGTCGATACCGGGCCCTGTAAAGAGGTCACCATTACCAGTGATGAGCTCGACCTGCGTCAGCTGGTGCCACAGATTCTGTCTAACCCGGAAGATGGCGGCGCCTACCTGAACTATGGGCTGGTGATCATGAAAGACCCGGATACTGGTCTGCGCAATCTGGGTATTTATCGAATGCAGATTCGCGATAACAATCGCACCGGCCTCTGGTCCAGCCCCACCTCCCATGGCGGTACGATCCGGGTGAAAGGCGACATGGCAAACAGGAAGACTGAGATTGCGGTCTGTATCGGTGCTGATCCACTTCTTTATGTTGCCTCGCAGATTCCCGGGCTGGATTTAGGCGTCGACGAAATTGAGTTGGCGGCCGCCATGCGCGGCGAATCCTATGAAATGGTCAAGTGCGACACCCTGGACCTGGAGGTGCCGGCTCATTGCCAGATGGTGATTGAGGGTTACATTCTGCCGAACGAAAAAGAGGAAGAGGGCCCCTATGGTGAATACCCCGGTTACTACGGCCCGGTGGGCCAGCAACCGGTGATTGAGTTTCACCATGCTACCCGGCGTAAAGATCCCGTCTACGCCTACACTTATCTGGGCCTGCCGCCTACCGAGACCCACGCCATGGGGCAGATGATGGGTGAGGCAGGCTACCTGCAGCGCCTCCGTGCGCAGACGGCGCCGACGGTAAAAGATGTCTACTGTCCGCTGGATATGCACACCATCATCGTGTCGTTGAAAAAAACCTACGAGGAGCAGGCCAAACACGTTATTTACGACCTCTGGTCTACTCGCAGCGGGAAAACGGTGATTGTGGTCGATGATGACATCGACCCGCGTAATTCGGAACTGGTCTACTGGGCAATTTCCCGGCGATGCCACGCCTCTAGGGATGTCATGATCGTCGACGGCATGTGCACCATTGGTCCATCGACAATGAAGTATCCGGGTAGCGACATCGCCAATAAAATGGGTATAGACGCCACGGCGCCTTTGAGCGGATACCCGGCCATGTCGCGGCCGCACCCAGAAATGATGGAGCGGGTGGAGAAGCGTTGGGGTGAATTGACCACGCCCAAAACCGACAAGCTGAGGAAAGCGGGGAGATAACGAGGTGCGGCGATGCCCGAGCGAGCGGAATTTAGACCGGTGAAAGCGTGATTGACCGGGCTGATCATTAGCACTTTTTAATTCTCGATTGCCTGCTCCTGGGTGAACCCGATTTTGCTCGTGAATCGGGCGCACCCGTTTCGGCTGGCGGCTGGGCAAATTCGAGCTATTAATTACCAGTGAAATCAGGCTAAGGTGATGGGCTGATTGGCCACTGGTTCTTGTATTTATGGTCGATTAAAAACACCAAAACTCTGGAGGAAATAGGGATGGTCAGTTCAGTGAATAAAGCAGTGGTTGGCCGAACATTCGGCTTATTGCTGCTGCTGGTAGCGGCAATGGTGGTGTCGGCTGACAGCTGGGCCGGAGGTGATGTTGATGATCCCCGACTGCACCCCGGTGAAGTGCGCATCCTCAAGCTGGACAATAGCGATTTAAAAGAGATCATCTCGGATACGCTATTTATGAAACACTGGTTCGGCACCGATGTCAGCGTGGCCTACTTCCGTTTTATGGAGGGCAAAGGCACCGACAAGGGATCCATGCCGGCGATGCATCAGCATGGCGAGGAGTGGGCGATTCAGCTCAAAGGAACCTCCCAGGTTATTGAGGAGGACGGTACGGTGCACGAAATTGCTCAGGGCGATGTGTTCATCATCAGCCCGCGCATCCTCCACACCGGCACCTTTGGCGACGAAGAAAATGTGATCCTGGGCGTGATTACGCCGCCACGGGAGGATTACCCGGCGGAGGGGGTCAAGTCCTACTACCCGGGTGTGGGAGAGGATAAAGAATGAAGACTTTAAATAGGTTAGTAACCGCGGTGGGTCTGGTTTTAGTACTGGTACTACCCTCCACGGCTGGGGCAGAGGGGGCGGTACGTCATCTGTTTAATCTCAATACCGTCACGGACGAGCTCAAAGCCATTGTTCCCGGTCAGCTCTATATGCGTTTCTGGCATGGCCGCGATATTAGCGTCGGCGTGTTTCGCATGGTGCGGAATGAACAGGGGCATTTCCCCGGCAAAATTAATCGCCACGGTGAAGAGGTGGCACTTGCAACGGAAGGGCGCCTGCAGATGGAAATCGAGGGTAAAACCTATTTTTTTGGCGAAGGCGAGGTGATGATTATCCCCCCGCAGATGCCCCATACTGGTACCTGTCTAAGCGATGCCTGCACGCTGGTGAGCTGGTTTACACCCGGTCGACTTGATGAATGGGGACCCGAGGGCAATGACGACCCGGAGCTAAAGTTTCTTGATCGATCAACACAATGAATAACGATAACAACCAGGGAGAACAGGCGTGACTGACGCAGTAATCGTCTCATCGGCACGAACCCCGATTGGCCGGGCCTACCGGGGGCTTTTCAATAACACCGAAGCGCCTACGATGGCCGGGCATGCAATTGGCGCCGCCATGGAGCGGGCCGAGGTTGATCCGGCGGAAGTTGAGGACGTCATCATGGGCTGTGCCCTGGGGCAGGGGACCACCGGCGGTAATATCGGCCGTCTAGCTGCACTGAAGGCGGGCTGCCCGGTAACTGTCAGTGGCATGACCATTGATCGTCAGTGCTCCTCTGGATTGATGGCCATTGCTACCGCTGCTAAACAGGTGCTCTACGACGGCATGACCATCGCCGTGGGTGGCGGCGTTGAGCAGATTAGCCTGGTCCAGAACGAGAACTTTAATCTATTCCGTGCGAAAGACCCTGCGCTGTTGGCAATGCACCAGAATGTCTACATGCCGATGCTGCAGACGGCAGAAACCGTGGCCGCCCGTTACAACATTAGCCGTGAACAACAGGATGAATATGCCCTGCAATCTCAGCAGCGCACGGCGGCAGCACAGCAGGCGGGTATTTTTGATGACGAAATCATCGAAGTGACTGCGACCATGAAACAGGTCGACCGGGAAACCGGCGCCGAATCATTCGCCGAGAAAACCCTGAAGCTGGACGAGGGCAACCGGGCCAGCACGACCCTGGAAGGATTGGCCGGCCTGAAGCCAGTAATTGACGGCGGCACCATTGCCGCTGGCAACGCCAGCCAGCTGTCCGACGGTGCCGCCGCCTGCGTGGTGATGGATTCTAGAGCGGCCGAGCAGCGCAATGTGGCACCCATGGGCATCTATCGGGGAATGGCCGTGGCTGGTTGCGAACCCGATGAGATGGGCATCGGTCCGGTATTTGCCGTACCAAAGCTGTTAAAACAGCACGGCCTGACGGTCGATGATATTGGCGTCTGGGAACTTAACGAAGCCTTTGCGGTGCAGGTGATTTACTGCCGTGATCGGCTTGGCATTGATAACGAAAAACTGAATATCAACGGCGGCGCCATTTCCATCGGTCACCCCTATGGCATGAGTGGTGCCCGCATGGTCGGTCACGCCCTGCGTGAAGGCAAGCGTCGCGGCGAAAAGTACGTGGTGGTAACCATGTGTGTTGGCGGGGGTATGGGCGCGGCGGGACTGTTCGAAGTGGTGTAAGGATTGGCACCACAGCGGCTAAAAATTTCTCCGATTGAGATTCGCAGCTGACTGAAAAACCTCTATGATGAGCGTTCCGGAATAACGATATTCCCCGGGGCAGTTTAGTGCCCAATATCCAGCACCGGTCTGGTTGGGGGGTTGTCCGATTAATCAGCCTGATTAATCCGATCAATGGGCGTCGAACTGCCCAAAATAAAATTCTAATAAGAGAGTAACGAGGAGCGTGCGTGAAAGAGTGTTTTTACAGTAAAGGTGCCCTGTTGATGATCGAAGAGGCGAAGTGGTTAGCCGTTGAGAGTGCCAACCGCTTTCATTATCTTGTTGGTCAGGCCGCGGGTCCTAGCGTGTTGTTCCGGAATCACCCGGTAGAACGTCTGATGCGGGATTTGCTTATTCATGGTCTGCACGGTCGTCATCACGTGACTGTAGAGACGGTGGGCAAAAAGGAGCTGGGGCAGCCGTTTAGATTAGGCTTGAGTGTGTAACAGGGAGCAGACGTATCCTTGTGTAGGAGGGGGGAAATGGCGATGGACAAAGTTAAGCTGGGTTCAAATTATCCAGAGATTACCGGGAACGCGGTCTTTTATAACCATGAGTGTTTTTCCCGATTTGGCATCGAGGTCGAGCAGGTTAATCCACCGAAAGAGGGATGACTCATAATGAGGCCCTGATTAGCGGTGCGGTGGATTTCACCCAACTGCTTAGCCACCCCATTCTGGCCGCGGTACCGCATGCCCAGGTGGTTCATTTCTCCATCGTTCGGGAAATGGAATAGGGGGTCGCTCAGGTTAGGGGGGTTGTACTTTGTCAATCGGCAGGACAAAAGCAGGTAGTTTCCTGTAGGAGCAGCTTTAGCCGCGACACTTAGATTCTGACTGCCTCTACTGTCGCGGCTAAAGCCGCTCCTACAGGGGGATTACGCCCATTATTCTCTCTTGTGGGAATCACTAATCCGCGACGGAGAAAGCCTCCCAGGGCCAGGCATTCAACGGCCAGGGATTGTGAAAAAGCTCCACCGCCACGGATACCTCGACCAGTGACAGCGCCGTGTTCAGCAAATTGCGTTCAGGCGTTGGTAAGTTCTCAAGATCATGGGTGTTTAGATACTGAATAGCATCGTCCAGTACCGGCTTCATCGCCTCGTAAAAGGTGATTAAATCTTCCTGAGAAGAGCGCATCCGGGTTTCGCGGCGTGCGCTTTCGCTATCCAGTGCCCATTTGTCCGCAAACGGGGTCAATTGTTGAAAGGCTGCGGGTAACGCTGTAGTCACGCGGTTTTCTCCAGCCACTGATTGACCACATACATCTGATGACGGATCGCGATTTCAAGATCGCTGGCGAGAATACTTTTGAGTGCCCCTGATTCCATCATCGACTGGGTGTCTTCCAGCGTGCTGAAATCTTCCAGTACGGCATCGCGTAGTAGTACTTTGGTGTGTTCCTGAGCGAGCAGGGCGCCCGCGTTTTCGGCCTTGATTTGATAGATATCCATCACCCAGCGAGTTTCGTTCTCGCTGATCGGCCAGAAGTTGTAGGTGAAGTACCAGCCGGGACCAACGTCACAGAAAAAATTTGGGAAGATCACATTAATATCAAACCACCAGCTTTCGTCACCGTCTGGATTGATGCCGGGATAGTCTTCGTGGGAGGTAACAAAAGCCGGGCCGTATTTGCCTACCATCATGCCGATGTCGGGTGGCAGGTATTCCATGTTTAGCCAGGCGGACAGTGACCGGTGCGGTCCATAGAAACGCGCGGATGTCAGCGCAGCGCCGGGATTAAGCGGAGATCCGGCTGCTCCTGGTAATGAATCCCGGTGGACCATGATGGCGTGGAAAGCTTCCTGAAATGCATCAATAGCGACCTTCCAGTTGACCCGTGGGGTGCCTGAGTAGCGGGCGATGTGCTCACACTCTTCGTGGGGAAAGGGTTCGAGCTGCTTGCCCATGCCGCCGAGATAATCGGACAGGGTCTGCGGAGGCTGTTCCATGGCATGGATAAATATGAATCCCTTCCAGGTGTCCACGGAGATAGGAATCAGTCCCAGATCGCATTTGTCATGATCTCCGACAAAATATTCTTCAGCGTTCATGTGTTCGAGGGTGCCATCGAGGCCAAATACCCAGGAGTGAAATCCGCAGGTGAAACCTCGGGTATTCCCCTGTTTTTCCAGAGCCACCTTGTTGCCGCGATGGGTACAGATGTTGTGAAAGGCGCGTACCTGATCGTCTTCACCGCGAACGAGAATGACGGATGTTTTCAATACTTCAACATCGATGGTGATGTAGTCACCGGGATTGGGCAGTTCTTCTACCCGGGCAACTTCAAGCCAGCTGCGCTTGAAAATGTTTTCGCGCTCCTGTTCAAAGAACGCTTTAGAAACATAGGGTTCTACCGGTAATGGGGCGTTACCCATCTCCGGCGTGTCGCTGTGTAGTTTGGTTTCAAAAATCCGCTCATTTTTTCCCATCGTCTCCGTACTCCCCAATGGTTTCATCCGTAGCAGGCAAAATACCAGCTCGGCCGGGAATTGCCAATAGGTGTCATTCAGACTGAAAGAGCTCACGGAGCGACATAACGCCGATCACAACCTTCCTGTTAGCAGGGTGATTTGAAGCGCGGTGATAGCGCCGGAGGATATTTATCCGGATTGATTAATCAGTCTAAGGGGCCTCTCCGACTCTGCCAACTTGGGCACGGCAGTCGTCGCTTATTTGACTCTGGCGTAAAAATCGAACTATGGCTGACCCCGAGAGGGTGTCAATGGAATGCCAGAGTATCCTGACATAGCTCAATCCGCTAAATCAGTTTTAGCTTTTTTGTTGCTGGTTCGCGGCTATGCGGCTGTCTGAGCAAGGGTACCTTCCTGCAGGGCACTACTGGTCCAGCGGAAAATCGGCCGGCTAGCGCCACCGATTTTCCGCTGGATAAGTGCCGCAGAGTTGTGAGTCCCTCCGGGGGACTAGCCCCGGCTTTTCGAGGGCTGGTTGACTTATCCGCTTCTAAATTGCAAACGGTAGTTAACTTAGCTGCGCAGTGCCTTGCGGCTGAGCTTGCCGGTCGGTCCTTTCGGTAACTCTTCCACAAATTGATAATCCCGCGGACGCTGGTAATGCGACAGAGGGGACGCGCAGACAAAATCGTGGAGCTCCTCGGCGGTGAGGGAGGAGTCCTTCAGTGCAACAAAAGCGGTGATCCGTTGACCCCACTGCTCGTCCTTAATGCCCACCACCGCGACTTCGGTAACCTGTGGGTGGTCGAGAATGGTCTGTTCTATCGGTGCTGGCATGACATTAATGCCACCCGAGATAATCATGTCATCGATACGGCCGTTGATGTACAGGTAGTTATCCTCATCCAGCCGGCCAAGATCACCCGAGTGCCACCAGCCATCCTCAAACACCTTACGGGTGAGTGCGGGATCGGCCCACATTTCGTTGGAAACGGACGGCCCGCTGACGACAATTTCCCCCTCTTCGTTGGCGGGTAGCTCGTCATCGATTGTCCCGCCCGGCTCGATAATGCGAATCTCGCCATTGAGCAGGGGTTTGCCGACGCTTTCGATACGCTCCGGAGTCATATCCTTGGAGAACATGATGGTGCCGCCACAGAGCAGGGTTTCCGTGGTGCCGTAAATGTTGATGATATTGGGGGTGATCTGGGTGCGAATTTTTTCCAGGGTTGGGCCGTCGATGACCTCACCGGCAAAGCCGGCCAGTTCCACATTGCTTAGATCGTAGCCACTGATATCCATCTGGAACAACATCCGCCAGATGGTCGGGATCAGCACGCACATGGTGCATTTTTCATCCTGCAAAGTCTGCATGTAGCGCTGGGGATGAAAGTGGGCCATGAACACTGATTTAGCACCCACGTTCATGAGTGGGAATACCGCGTTGGACCAGCCGGTAAAGGAGGTCGAAATGGGCACCAGCTGGCAGCTATGAGGGTTGGATCCCCAGATATAAGCACCACCACGGGCGCTCTCCACCGTGGGCCCATTGCGGTGAATCACGCCTTTGGGAATTCCGGTGGTTCCGGAGGAGAGACAGATCAACGCGATGTCCTGAGCATCGATGGCCATTGGCTCGAAATCCATCTCGTACTGGTCAAGCTGATCGGGGATAACTACGTCATTGCCGCGGATTTCTTCATCCGTGGTTACGCCGCTGCGGGCCCCGACATACCCGGTGATGCCCGGGCAGAGTTCGCGTAATTCGTCGACCTGATCGCTGAGCGACGGGTCGTAAACCAGGATCCGTGGAGAAAGTCTTTCGAGGGTCTTTACCAGCAGTGATGTGGATTCACGCACATGCAGGGCGACGGGAATGGCACCGAGTTCATAGGCCGCAAATAGTGCCACCACGTGGTTAGCGGATGGCAATAGCATCATCGCTACCCGGTCGCCTTTGCGCACCCCCATGCCGTGATAGATGGCTGCGGCTCGCCGCACCTTGTCCAGCAGCTCAGCATAGGTGTACCGATAACTTTCATCGACTGCGGCTTCATTGTCTGGAAAATATCGCGCTGACCGATGCAACATGCCCCGCACGGTCAGGTTTTTAACGTTTGCCATCTCCTCCTCCCCAGGTGTCGATCACTCATTGCGTCGTTGGGGATTGTAATCAGCATTTGGCTGTACAGGCCAGAAAGTTCCTCGAATAAAACGTCTGATAAGGTGGGGAGGTGGTTGATGGTGAGGGATATCTTCTGGTTGCCCTGCGCTGGTTTAAGGCCCATTCTTAACGGCAATAGACCCGTACAGATTTAGATACACTCGGTGACATTGGCCGGTGGTAGAAGTCGGTATTCGGGTTTATTGAACAGACAATTAAAAAAATGGAGGAGAGGAGATGGCAGGTCGCACTATTCGTGGGCAAGTTGCGCTGGTAGGAATCGGCGAGACCACCTATTACAAGCGGGGAAAATCCCCCGATAGCGAGTTCAAGCTCTGCATCGACGCTATTCGCAACGCCTGCGCCGACGCGGGTATCGATGCTCGTGATATCGATGGCTTTAGCTCTTACAGCGATGACCGTAACGATGCCATGCGGCTCAGCAGCGCACTCAACCTGCGCGAGCTGAACTATTCGGTGATGCAGTGGGGCGGTGGTGGCGGTGGTGTCATGGCTGCCATTGCTAACGGCGCCGCTGGCATCCTGGCGGGCTATTGCGACACAGTGGTGGTGCATCGGGCGTTGGCCCAGGGACAGTTTGGCCGTTTTGGTCAGGCCCAGGATACGCCTGTCATCCCCGGCGAATATGGCCACGTGATGCCCTACGGGGTGATGTCTGCGGCGCAGCTGTTCGGGTTTCGTATTCAGCGGTTTATGCACGAACACGGTATCGGTCAGGAAGCATTGCGCGCCATTGCCATGGCCAGCTATCACCATGCGCAGAACAATCCACGGGCAGTCATGCACGGCAAACCACTGACTGAGCAGATGTATGACGATTCCCGCTACATTACCGAACCATTACATCTGTACGATTGCTGTCAGGAAAACGATGGAGCTGCAGCGGTGGTGCTGATGTCTGCTGAGCGAGCGGCTGAAATCACTGACCGGCCTGTCTATTTGCTCGGGGCCGCTATGGGCTCAGCACCGCAGCAGGGGGCGGAGGCGGGCGGCATCAGTTATCACAATGCTCCGGACTACCCGACGGCAAACTTTAAAACCCTGGCACCGAAAGCCTTCGCGATGGCGGGAATAAAACCGACAGACATTGATGTTGTGCAGAGTTATGAAAACTTCACCGGCGGGGTGATGATGGCGATGATCGAGCACGGATTATGTTCGCCGGAGGAGGCCAATGAATTTTTCGTACCGGAGAACCTGATCGTCGGTGGAAAATTACCGCTCAACACCAGTGGTGGCAATCTGGCTGAATGTTATATGCACGGTCTCGAACTGGTGGTGGAAGGGGTGCGTCAGTTGCGGGGCGATTCCACCAGTCAGGTGGCGGACCCACGTCACTGTTTATGTATTGGTGGGCCGCTGGTCGGACCGGTGAGTACCCTGATATTGGGATCGGCCGATACGGGGCCGACAACGGATGGAGGAGTCGGCGCATGAGTAATGAAGAGTTAGAAAGTCAGTGGGTCCTGCCGGCGGGACTGCCAAAGCCCATACCTTCTTCAGAAGGGCTGGGTAAGGAATTCTGGGCCGCCACGCTAGAACATAAGCTGGTCATTCAGCGCTGCGCCGACTGTCGTCACTGGCAGTGGGGACCGGAAATTATCTGTCGCGCCTGTGGCGGAGAGCAGCTGGGTTATGAGTCGGTGGAACCGGCGGGTGAAATCTACAGCTGGCAACGCTGCTGGTACCCGGTTCACCCGGCATTAAAGGAGACGGTGCCTTATCTGGTGGTTATGGTAGAGCTCGATTCAGCACCGGGTGTGCGGTTAATTGGTAATCTCGTCGGTGATGGACAGCAGTCGTTAGCGGTCGGCGATCGGGTGACAGCACTGTTTGAAGATCACCCGGGAGATGAGCCATACACCCTGGTGCAGTGGCAGAGGGTTTAGGCTGCGTTATCGTCTTCGGGATAAAGTTCGTGTAGTAATTTCCGTAGGTGAACGAGGGCGTCGTGGCTAGTGTAAATACCGGCAAGTTTTTCCTCTTTCATAATGAGTACCGCGTGCTGGTTCTGCTCGATCAGATGAGTAAGAACCTTATCGAGGGTGTCGTTTGTCTGGAATTTGGGTGTGTCGGATTGGCAGTAGAGAGCCAGGGAATTAACTGGTTCAGCAGCGATAACGGTGGTCTGCAACTGCGCTGCAGAGACCAGTCCGACCACCTTATTACCGGATTTGACCGGCAGGTGATGGATGTTGTGTTTGGCCATTTCAGCGAGCGCCTCTGCAGGGGAACTCGTGACGTCGACGGCCCAGGGAAATGGGTGCATATGGCTGGTAAGCGTTGGCATTTGGCGCATCGGTTTTCTCCAGAGATACAGGCCTGACAGGATCGCGGATCAAGTTTGGTCGACGCGGTGAAATCCTGCAATGACTTAGGACATTTCACCAGAGGGCTGGGATGGGCGCGGTAAAAATTTGCTGCCATACTCGCTTTAGGTGAAGATTGGCGTTTCCGAGTTTGGAACTTTCACTAATAAAGACAGGAACAGAAGGGATGGTGACACCGGCGTGGCAGGTATTTAACCTGGAAGAGTTGATGGCCAAAGCCCGTAAGGACAATGCTGACTATCAGGAATTTATTCACGAACCGAGCATGAGCTGTGGCATCTACCACCTGAAGGCCGGTTCAACGGATATGCAGGGTTATCACGACGAAGACGAGGTTTACGTGGTGCTCGAAGGCAAAGGTCAGCTTCGAGTAGGAGACGATAATCAGGAGGTGGTTCCCGGCGCCGTACTCTTCGTTCGTGCGTCAGAGGATCACGCTTTTTTCGAGATCGAAGAAGACATGACCATGCTTGTGTTATTCGCGGCAGCGGTATCGGGGTTGCGTTAGCCCGGATTTACGGAGTCCCGTTCAGCGGGGTTTATGCGGTTAGCATCACCCGATAGTTTTCCGCTAAAAAACAGCAGCGTACAGAGTGTCGCCAGCAACATAGGGCCACCAAGGCTGGTGAAATAGCCCGATATCCCCCACCAGGCGATTACCGTACCGCCGATAAGTGATCCAATAATACTCCCCAGCCGACCGGCGCTGATTGCCCAGCCAAGGCCAGTGGCTCGAATGGGGGTTGGATAAAGTTCGGCACAAAAGTAATTGAGGGCGATCTGGGGCAAGGCCACACAGACGGTAAACGGAATAACCAGCGCCGTGATCATGCCCCACTGTAGCCCCATCGAGGCCAGCAGTAGCGCCAGCACCGCGCCCAGGCTAAACAATACGATCATGCTTTTGCGCGTGCCAAAATGCTGAATTACGGCGGCCCCGGGTAAAAAAGTGAGTAACGCGGTAATGCCCATGACGGCGCCAATCAGCGATGCCTGACGAATGTCCAGACCACTTTCGGTGAGTGCCGTCGGTAACCAGAGCAGGTACATGTACCAGGTGATCCAGTTGAAAAAATAGACCACCCAGGTGGCCAGCGTGGAGCGCCGGTAGGTGGGTGTTAGCAGGGCGCTCACGGATGCAGTTGGCGCTGATTGTTCCGTGAGCACAAAAGTATCGGAATCCCGGTATTTGTTCTCGCCGACAATTCTGTTAAGCGTATCGGCAACTTTTGTATTGTTGGTGGGGCCTCGACTGACCAGAAAACGGATCGACTCCGGATAAACCCACGCCAGCCAGGGCAGTATGAGCAGGGGTACCACCCCACCAATAATAAAGACTGCCTGCCAGCCATAACTGGGGACCACGGCCGAGGTCAGCAGGGCGCTGATCGGTGCTCCAGAACCCGTGCCTAAAAAACCGATGACCATCGCCGCATTGCGGTGCCTGGCCGGCGAATATTCAGCCAGTAACGCAACCATCACCGGTTGAGCGCCGCCAATCGCAATGCCGGCAACAAATCGCCAGAATATCAGTGTGGACATGTCGCCTGCGGCGGCCGTGGCTAGCGCCGCCACGCCAAAAATACCCACGCTGAGCAGAATTGCTTGTTTACGACCCCACCGATCAGCGATGTTGCCCAGCAGCATTGCCCCAACGGCCATGCCAATAGTGCCAGCGGCAAATATTTTGCCTAAATCAGAGAGAGGAATGTTCAGGTCATCGACCAGGGCCGGGGCGACGTAGGCGATAGCGCCATTCTCAAATCCGTCGATGATTCCGACCAGTAAGCAAAGTCCCGCCACTTGCCATTGATATCGACTCAGCCGGGCCTCATCAATGACCGTGACCACCGGGACCGTGACACCCTGAGCGGAATCCTGTTCTGAGCGGTTAGTCATGATGACTAACCCCACAATCTCTGGAGCGGTTTAACCGCTCTGGATGCCGACAATGGGCCGAGATCGGACTTTGTATTCTGCTGTTCAGCAGATGCTCAATCAGCTGGGAAGGCAAAGAAAGCCCGGCGAGAACACTAGTTAACCACTGTTTCAATGTAGTGAGATTCCCTTCTCTTGAGCTGTCTGGCCGGGCCACAAGGCTATCATGGCCGGGACAGCAAATTGAACAAGCTGATGGATGATTTAACCTCATGCGAGGTCTGGTCATTTGGGTAACGAGCCGAACTAGTCCTTCCCTCAGATTACCCGGAACCTGACAGGGGAAATTCTCAAAGGGCGAGTTATCGCAGAGCGGTGAGCAAAACGGGCGATGCTTGCTATGCTAGCGCCTGCTCAAGGTCGATGTTTGGAAACGGAAGATTTCCCTGAGCATTAAGCTGAGGAGGCGATGGGTCTCTTTCAACAATGGTATGAAAAGGAGGAAAGTGGATGAGTCAATACGAATGCGTGAACCTGGCTATTGAGGGTGATGTGGCAACGGTCGAGTTGAATCGGCCGGAAAAACGCAACTGTTTAAGCCCGACGTTGCACCTCAATATGGTGGAAGCGCTGAAAGAGGTGGTCGCCGCTAAATGTAAGGTGATGGTGATCACCGGGGCCGGCGAATCTTTTAGCGCGGGAATGGATCTGGAGCAGTGCTTCCTGGAGCCGTTTGATGATCCGGATCGATTCAACGAAGTGAACGCAGCCTGCTTTGAGTGGTTCACTCATTTAAGGAATTTTCCGGCGGTAACCGTTGCCAAGGTTAATGGCTGGGCGTTCGGAGGTGGCTGGGAAATTGCCAGCATCTGCGACATCGTAGTGGCGGCGGAAGAGTCGGTCTGGGGGCTGTCAGAGATTAATTTTGGTATTTTCCCCGGTGGCGGTGCCACCTGGTCTTATGCCCATAACATGACCCGCAAACAGGCACTTTATTACGCGCTGACGGGTAACACGCTGACCGGCAAACAGGCCGTTGGTCTGGGACTGGCGACCATTGCCGTGCCGCTGGCAAATCTGGACGCCGAGGTCGATCAGGTGATCGCCGACCTGGTGGGTAAGGGCAGAGTCGTACTGCGCAAGACTAAAGAGGTCTATGAGAAATCTCTCGGCATGACCTTCGAAGAATCCATCGAATGGGAAATGGCGAAAATGTGGGAGCTCTCCCGCGAAACCAACGACGACTGGGTGCGTACGGCACTCAAGTCTTTTTCCAAACGAGAGTTCAAGCCTGGCCTGCAGAGTTATGAGCTAAAAAACGACGTCTGATCAAAACCTGGCGTTATGATCCGAGCCGGACTCGCTGGATGAGTGTATCCACTGAGTCCGGCTTTTTTATTCCAGCGTATCCGGGTTTTCTTGCCCTACTGCAGCAGTGACAACACGCTTTGCGGTGAAGAATTGGCCTGGGCGAGCATGGCGGTGCCCGCCTGTTGCAGGATTTGGGCACGAGTGAGCTCGGCGGTGGCCTGAGCGAAATCGGTATCCTGAATTCGACTGCGAGCGGCGGATAGATTCTCCGCAGAGGTCGCCAGGCTGGCGATGGTGGACTCGAAACGGGTCTGTATAGCGCCGAAAGTACCCCGCAGGGTGCCGACATCGCGGATGGCCTGATCAATCCCACGAATGGCACTGTTGGCGCCCTCCACTGTCAGCACATTGGCAGAGCCGATGGCCGCCGCGTTGGTCGTGTTGGTGCCATTGTTACTGATTTGAGAAAAAAATTGATCGCTGTCGCTGTCGTTCAAGTCGTCGACGGTTATCTGGTTAGCCGCATCAAGTGTCAGCGAGGCTTTGAAGGTGCGTACGGAGGCCCCCTGACCACTTGCGCCCGGTTCCTGAACAACATCCCCAAAAAAGCCAACAACACTATCAGAGGCGCCGCCACTAGCATTAGAAACCTGTTCTGCAAATTCGATATTCCGGCCATCACTGGCGGTCAGTAAAATATCGTTATTGGCCTGCAGCGTCGCCGTAACACCGGTCGATGACGCGTTACTGTTTATCAGCGAAATCAGGTCGCTTTGCGTCGAAATGGTGAGCGCACCTTCAACCTGAAAAGCCACCTGTACATCATTGATTTCTAGCGTGTAGTGCAGTGTCGAATCGTTCCCGACATCGTTAAAAACAAGGGCGCTGCCAAAGTCACTGCTGGTGATGGTAGCCGTTGTTGTACCGGTGGAAGCCGTCACCCCGTGGGTGCCGGAGAGTGCATTGATCGCGCTGGCAATTTGCGTTGCACTACCGGCGCCAAGACCGTTGCTGGCGTCAGTGGCTGCACCAATCGCCGTGCCGTTGATCTGCAGATCGTCTGCCGCGAGTTTAGTGGTATCGGCAACCGCTGCAATGCCGGCCAGGTTGGCGGCAGCCGTGGGACCGATATTGATCAAGTCGAACTGGACGTTGGCCACCTGACCAATTTCGCTATTGCGCATGCTGGAACTGACATCAACGGCAATCGTCTCGCCAACGTTGGCGCCAACCTGAAAAACGGCGTTACCCAGGCTACCGTCGAGTACATTACGACCATTAAAGGCGGTGTTCTTCGCCAGTTCGTCATTGGCCGCCAGTAACTGCTGAAACTCGGCGTCGAGGGAAATGCGATCTTCGCCGGTGTTGGTGGCGTTGGCCGACTGTATCGACAGTTCCCGCATCCGCTGGAGGTTATTAGTTACCTGTTGCAGGGCCCCTTCACCAACCTGTGCCAATGAAATCGCATCGGCAGCGTTGCGGGATGCCTGGTTAAAACCACGAATCTGGGCGGTCATTCGGTCGCTTATTGCCAGACCGGCTGCATCGTCACGGGCGCTGTTGATACGGAGTCCGGACGACAGCCGTTGAATAGAAGTCGCCAACGCATTCTGACTCGACGTCAGATTTCGTTGTGCATTCAGGGACAGCACATTGCTGTTGATTACATTGGCCACCAGACTGGCGCTCCACGGCATTTGGTGATGAGTTAGAAGCGGCAATTGTTTGCCGCCCGGTGGTAGTTAGCCGCTCCGGTTAGTAATTCTTTAGGGTTTTTACGGGAGAAGATGGCGGTTGCTTGTCACTGCACGCCGGTTAGCGATTGCGGTCACCCGTCTTCGTAGCCGTTTGGTTCCGGTCCATCGGTACTCCTGCACAGAGCGAGGTCCGGTTATCGCGGTTTCAGTCGGGGTTAAGCGGAGCCAACGGCGACGGCTTTTCCCGTGCAGAGGAGTGTTCCGGGTCGCCGGCGGTACTGACTGCGTTCCAGAGTTGCTCTCCGCTCCAGACGCTTGCGGATTCACCATAAAGGGCCCTGGCGAGATGGCTGATCTGGTCGGCAAGCTCGCCGGTTTCTTTTAATGCCAGCGACTCCAGACTTGGCGGGGGCTGGTCGGGGTATCGCAACTTTCCCCACGCCAGTAATTGTTTGGCGGTCAGCTGTTTGTCGTTGGCCCGACAGGCGAGTTTTAACGCCTGGATAACCTGACGATGCCCGATCTCTTCGCCCCGGAGCCTGCCGCCCCGTCGGTCCCGTTGCCAGAGCCAGCCGGTAATCGCCCAGCCCAGTGCAAAAAAGCCAGCGATTATCCAAGGTAAGGGGGTATCACCTGAAGATATGGGTGATGGCTCAACAGCACCCCCGGTGGGCCTATTCGAACCTGAATTTGAGGCCAGTGTCGTCACCGCCGGTGCTAATGGCGAGGTGTCCGCGGGAGCTTTGTTAAGTTCCCGGTTAGTGGAATTTCCGGTGGCCGGTAATACCGGTATTTCAACGGCTGGCAGGTAGGCGGTTTCCAGTTGCTCGCTGTCCGTATTCCACCAGGGGATTTCAATGGCCGGGAGTCTCAGGATGCCGCTCTGTTGTGGAATCAGGGCGATTTTCTCTTCTCGCTCCGCGACGATGCCGCTGTGGTCAGCGCGCGCCTGCATTTGCGGCTGGTCGCGGTAACTGCGCACGCCATCCGGCAGGGGTAGCTCAATTTCGGGTAACTGGCTGGCGGCGAGTCCCTCCGCGCTCAGGCGAATGATTCGGGTGACCGGTTCGCCGACACGAAACTCCGGGTTAGGTTCGCTCCACTCCGCGCTGAGCACCAGGTTTCGGGCGGGTAACCACTGATTGCCGTGGAAATTTTCGGGGACAGGCCGAACCTCCAGTTTGACCGGGTCGGATTGGACACGCAGACGGCGACCACCGCCAAAAGAACCAAACCCAAAGCGACTACCGCCGCCAACATCGCCTTCAAATTGCAGGGGGGTGATGGTAATCGGCCCGCTACTCTGGGGTAAAAGGGCATAGTTACGTTCCACCACTCGGTAACGACGACCCGCCTGATTAGCGGGGTAATTGCGATCCTCACCCAGTTTCTCAATGACCAGATCACCGCCTTCGGCGGCTGTTGGTTCGCTCAAAACCGCTGAATTTAGATTGATGGCGTGGTAGAGCTTTACTTTAAGTAACACCTGCTGCTGAACGTAGGGGGATCGAGGGTCCGCCTCGACTTCGATAAAAATATCAGCCGTTGCCGCCGCGTCGCGGGAATTAGCGCGGGCGGGCTCGCCGACTGTCACGGCTCGGGCCGGGCTGTAATCCCGACCAAACGGGATCGGTGGGATCACCAGATTGCCCTGGCGTCGGGCCATCAGGTCCAGTGTCCAGGTTTTGGTGCGCGAAATGTCACCATTAATCATCGAGATACTGCTACTGCTCTGGTTCGAGAGGACCTCAAAGTCGGTGGTAAGCCCGGAAAAATCAGGTTCCTCATCGATACTACCGGTGGCGGTGTAGACGAGCCGAAAAGACTCGTTAATGCTGAGTCGGTCAGGCAGTACCTGGAGGTCAATCTGAGCCGCAAACAGGGACTGGGCAGGTAGCCATGCCAGGAGTAATCCCAGCAGTAAAAGCCGGTGAAAATTCCCCCGGTTAGCAGACCCCGGGTTTAGCAATTGCATGGCGAGTTTCACCAGCCACCTCCTTGTTGATTGTCACTGCGATTACGCCGCTGGTACTGATACTGAAATTTTCGTCGCAATAACCCGCCCGGGTCGTCAGGTATGCGCCGTAGCCACTGTTCGGTCGCCTGGCGAGTTTCGTCATCCATCTCCTCTGCGCGCTGGCTAGCGGCAGGTGGTGAGGAGTCGTCTGGCTGGGCCGGTTCCTCATCTGCTGTTTGGCCACTGGCATCCTGGTCATTGTCAGACCCTTCGTTTTCAGGGGATTGCTCGGCATTCTGTTCTTGCTGGTCGTCCGCATCATCCGATTCTGGTGAGGTCTGGTCACCACTCGGGTCATCCGACTGGCTGCCTGATTGATCTTCGGAAGCGGACTTTTCCCCGGATTCCCCGGAATCTTCCTGCTGGTCGCCCGATTCTCCCTGATCGCCAGAATCCTGTTGCTGCTTTTGTTGCTGTTCAAGTTGTTGCTGCACCAGCTCTCGATTAAAGCGGGCATCTTCATTGTCAGGCTGTTCGGTTAAGACCCGGTCATAATCTTCCAGTGCGCCCTGATAATCGCCCATTTGAGCTTTGGCATTGCCACGGTTGTAAAGCGAGTCCGGATCGCTCCGGTCACTCAGGGCCTGCGCTGCACCCTCGTAATCGCCCTGTCGGTAGCCTGTCTCTTATACACATCTCCGAGCCCACGAGACCTCTCTACATCTCGT
>CAJXVN010000010.1 GCA_913060775.1 uncultured Gammaproteobacteria bacterium
GAGATGTAGAGAGGTCTCGTGGGCTCGGAGATGTGTATAAGAGACAGCTCAATGAGCGGGTCACCGGCAGCAGCGATATCACCGGATTTAAAGTGGATAGCGGTGACAATACCCGGTAGTTCGTTGCTCACCGTAACCCCGCGCCGAGCGACCAGGCTGCCAACGGCCCGTCTTACGGGTTGCCACTCTTCTGTCCTTACACGGGTTGCCGCGACGGTGGGTGGTGGGGGCACATAATGGTGTTCCTTGGCATAGGCGATCTGGCTGAATCGAGCGCCAAACAGAGCGGCGAACAGGATCAGGGTAAAAACAAGAACGATGGCGAGGCGTTTAATCATGTTGGTCTGGAACATCCTGGTAGAGTTCTTTGTAGGGTGAGTTAGCGCTGCACCTGGGCTTCAATGCCGGTCAGTAGCTTCATTAAGACGGTGTTGAAATTTTCGAGATCTTTTTTTGATATCAACTGATTAAGCATTGATGCGTTGACGCTCAACACCTCGGTTAGCGCAGCTTCCGCCTTGGTGATCCCAGCGAGGGTGAGTCGAACCCGTTTAACGCGGCGATCCAGTGAATCGGCTTTACGAACGACTAACTTCTTTTCTTCGAGTTGATGGAGCACTTTGGTAAGACCGCCCGAGGTGATCAGAGTGCTGTTGCCCAGCGAGGTTGGCGTGAGCTCATGGGGTGGCGCCATTTTCCTAAGCGTTACCAGTACGTCCAGTTCGGCACTGGTCAGCCCATGGCTTGCGACCACGGGCCGGCCGTTGGCCAGCAACAGGTCGCTCAGGCGGGTAGCGGCGGTCACCAGATCACAGGCCGGGGTGACAGCTTCGGGCCAGTTTTCCACCATTTTTTCGCGCATCTGGCGATGGCTGTGGCATTCGGAGATCATTTCAGGTCTCTTTTCAGAGGAGAGATTATCAGGTTAATGTTTATGTTAACGCTCTAATTACAGGGGATTGTAGCTTATTATCTTTCTGGATAGCTAATAATAATATGTTGATCTTTCAAGAAAGCTATATAGAAAGATAGTTAGATGGGGCGGGGCGTTAGGAGGTTGCGGCGATACCCAGGGTTCTCGACTCTGTCGGGATGGCGCGGGGAGTCAGCCATGGCGATTCGACCAGGCCGGGCAGGGCAGTGTCATCAGAGCGCCCTGTCACCGGCCTGTTCAGTCGAACAGGAGACGGTGGGTTGCAGCGCTTAATGAGGATATGGCAATCGGCTGCTAACGACGATTGTTAACAGCTGATCAATTGAGCACGGCAATGGCACAGCCTGCCAATGCAATGGTCATATAGACCAGGCTCATGGGGGTAATAACTTCGGTTTTGCCGAGGATAACCCGGCTGAAAATGAGCATGAACAGCGGGTCCAGAGAAATTAAAATGACTGCAACGGCGGTGGTCTCCATCAGTTGCAGCGCCGAGAAGGCCGCCAGCTGTCCAATGGTGCTGGCAATGCCGGCGAGTAACATGGGCATCAGGGATGCCGGAGGCCCAAAATAAGCAAGGCTAGTGGGCCAGCCTGCGGCTTTACGGTTCATCGACAGCATGACCGTGATTGTTACCAGCGCCGCCACCACGACTCCGATTACCGGCGATGGCATTGCTTCCAGACCTAAACGGCGGGCAATGTAGCCTAACCCCCAGCAGACGGCGGAGCCGCCTCCCAGGGTCCAGCCCAGCGCTAAATTGCTGTTATCCGTCTGCGTGTCGACGTTGCCTTTCAACTGACCATTTAGCAACCAGAGGCCGGTTGCCAGTAGCAAAGCTGCTGCACCAATCTGCCAGTCCAGTAGCTGGCCGAGTAATGCCCAGCTGCCTACCGCCGCGACTACCGGTGCGAAAGATTTAAACGCCACGGCCCGGCTAGGGCCAATGTGAGGCATGGCAAGCAGTACAAGATAGCGCCCACCAAAAGATGACAGCAGGCCCGCTACGAGGAACCAGCCGATTGCTCCCCAGTCGAGCGGTGGCAGGCCACCAAAACGGCCAGTGGCTCCCTGAATACCAAGGATTGCCAGGGTGCAGATCAGATTAATAATAGTGACTGCCAGTAGTTCATTACCACGGCGCACACCGGCTTGCTGGGCCCGATTCATAAAAAGAAAGGCCAGCGCAAACATAAAACCACTGGACAGGGCGATAAGGATTGGGGACAGGGTCACAATTTGCTCAAAATTAACCAGGCTGAAAGAAATGTCGGTAAACCGGCGGGCGGCAAGGATACTCGAAAATGGTATATCTCGCCGTGTTCAACCCGGGGTGATCAATGGAATTCAGCCATTAGAATTAGGTCAAATCCGGTCACATGCGGAGCAGTGTTTTAGCAAGGCGGTATCATCTGATAACGGTTACCTCGGTTGCACGGGCAGGCAAGTTCGATAGTTTCAAAGCCCCTGTCCGAACTGTGGTTGACCGCGGCCTTGTTGGTTTTGTTGAGAGATTTTAATTGACTTCCTGGCGGCTTCAGATGGGCCGATTTGTATCAAGATAAGCACCTTTTGGGTGCGCTTTATTTGTTGTCGTACCGCTCTTTCAAGTGGAACTATTTTTTACTGTAAAGGTTTGAGCTAATGATTATTAATGGATTGGGATATTTGGGTGTGAAGGTTGTGGATTTGGCGGACTGGATCAGCTATGCCACAACCCTGGTAGGAGCGGAGGTGGTTGAGCAGGACGACCAGCAGCTGAAATTACGAATTGATGATCAATATAGCCGGATCAACGTGATCAAGGCAGACCAGCCAGGGTTAGCTTACGTGGGCTGGGATGTGGGTTCGGAAGGGTCGTTGCAGCAGGCGATAGCGGTGGTCGATGAGTTAGGCATCAGCTGGCGGGAAGGGACTCAAGAGGAGTGCCAGGATCGCAAAGTAGTGAAAATGATCAAGCTGAAAGATCCTGGGGATAACGATATCGAACTTTTCTATGGCCCGAGCAGTGGCCATAAGTTTCGTCCGTCGCGGGATATGGGCGAGTTCGTTACCGGTGACCTGGGCATGGGCCACGTGCTTTTTCTAACTCCAAATTTTGACGCCATCATGGAGTTTTACACCCGTATGGGCTTTGCGATTAGCGAAATGATTCACATGACCGCTCTGCAGGGCTACGCTTATTTTCTGCACTGTAATCGCCGGCAACATAGCCTGGCGTTAGGTGCGGCGCCGCACAATGCAATTGGCCATTTAATGCTGGAGATAGAGTCAGTGACAGACGTGGGCAAAGCCTACGATATCGCTAAGTACGAAGGGATGAATATCACCATGAGCATGGGGCAGCACGTCAACGATAAGGTGCTATCGTTTTATACCCAGTCACCAAGTGGCTTCGATTTGGAACTTGGAGCAGGCGGTCTGGTCGTCGAAGACCCGGAAGATAGAACCGTTGTCCAGTATGAGGACATTAGCTTCTGGGGGCATCACGGTGGCCTGCGCAATCGGCCTGCTCCGTAAGATTGTGGGATGATTGCCGCCGATACTGAGGGCAGGGGGCCCGAGTGGACGGGTGCCAACGCAGAGATGGGTTAAAAAGGTAATGGGTAGCACCAAGGCGGCCGGTTCACAGGTTATCTAGGCGTAGTGAGCTGGTTCAAAACGCGCTTCGTTCTCATCGCCATGCCTCGACATTACAAGGTTGTTTTGCCACGGTATTTCGCTACTTTGGCCGACGCCTGTTTATCGAGGATACGATGAAATGGGGGTTTAATGGCGCTAAACAGGTTCAAAACGCTTTCCCGTCGCTGTTGACCTTTGCGGCTCTTATAATAACTGGTGGCGTCGATGCTGTCGGGACGTTGAGGTCGATTGGGTCTTGGACGTTTGCTATTCTGCTGTTAGGGAAAGGTTATCAGGGCGAAATATGCTCCGTCGAACCAGGAGTTGACCTGGGTCATAGCGACCGTGTGTCGCCGTTACATATATTGCTCGCCAGATTAATCAACTGGGTGGTGGGTAATGAGTATCTTGAGAATTGGCAGGATTGAGCTGCGGGTCCTGGATTTAAAGGAATCGGTCGATTACTACACTCGGTTTATGGGTTTGACTGAGACGGGTCGTGACGATAACTCGGTGTATCTCAAAGCCTGGGATGAGTATGACCACCACAGTCTGGTGTTGACCGAGGCAGACTCCCCAGGAGTTGACCACGTTGCTTTTAAGGTGCGTCACGCCGAGGATCTGGAAGATCTAAACCAGCGGATTAACGAGTGGGGGCTATCCACTGAATGGCTGGCGGCAGGTAGCCGCCTGGCTGAAGGAGAGGCGCTGGTGACAACCCTGCCCACCGGGCATCGCTGCGAGTTCTATCATCAAATCGAGCGGATTGGCATTGCTGTGGGCAATACCAATCCTGAGCCCTGGCCGGATGATCTGCAGGGAGTTGGCGTGCAGCGTTTTGATCACTGTTTGTTAGTCGGCAATGACCTGGAAGGGGCGACCCGGTTCTTCGTTGAAGTGCTTGATTTTCACCAGAGTGAAAGGTTAATTACTGCCGATGGCACGATGCTGGCCACCTTTCTGCATTGTACTAACAAGGCTCACGACATCGCCTTTCTAAAGGGTCCAGACACTAAATTGCACCACGTCGGTTTTTATGTGGGAACCTGGGATAATGTGCTTAAAGCGGCGGATCTGCAGTCCCGCCATGGGGTGCGCACCGAGCTGACTCCGTCGCGGCATGGATTGACTCGTGGCCTGACCACCTATTTTTTTGACCCCTCGGGAAATCGTAACGAAGCCTACTCAGGTGGTACCTTTCCTTATTATGATGATGAGGTAGTGACCTGGACCGAAGACCAGGCCGGAAAGGCGATTTTCTTTCACGGGCGAGAAATGATTGAAACTTTTGGAGAAGTCTTTACATGACAACGGAAACGATCGATGAGCAGAAGACAGAGGCACCAACCGGCGACAGCATGTATGAATGGCTCGGGGGTGAATCCACGATAAAAGCGTTGGTTGATCGCTTTTACGACATCATGGACGGTGATGAATCGCTGAAAGTGCTCCGCGATATGCACAAGGATGATCTTGCGCCGATGCGGCTTAGTCTGTTTGAGTTTCTCTCCGGCTGGCTCGGTGGACCGCCGTTATTCATCGAGCGCAATGGCAGTCCCTGTCTGACCGGAGCGCATAAGCCTTTCAAGATAGACCCGGCAGCCCGCGATATGTGGATGCAGTGCATGAAACAGGCGATGGTTGATGTGGGTATCGAGGAAAAATTTCGTGATATGCTCACCCCGGCTTTTGAGCGCATGGCGGAGATGATGCGGAATAGTGATTAAAAACCCAGCGGTTTGGGTTGAATGAGCGAGCCTCTGCGGCTGATAGCCGCAGGGGCTTTTTAGGTTTTTAGTGGGGTGTTTATTTTTCGTCTGTCCGGACACTGAGTCCGTTGCATGAGTGGGCAAGTTTCAAAAAACCACTTTCCTGACATGGGTCAATGCTGCGCCGCAGCATTTGGCCGATCCTTCTCCTAAACGAACGTTGAGCTGCGTTTGGCCTGTTAACCCTTGCTGGAGAATCGAATCATGAAAGACGTATCTGCTCTTATTCAGGAAAACGGTGCGGTTCAGGACCGCAGTATTTACTGGGATGACGATATCTATCTGCTGGAGCAGGAGCGTATTTTTGCCCGTGCCTGGCTGTTTTTAACCCACGAAAGCCAGATTCCGCTTCCCGGTGATTTCATCGCCACCCGCATGGGTGAGGATGAGGTGATTGTCACCCGTCACACGGACGGTAGTCTGAAGGCATTTCTCAATTCCTGCTCCCATCGCGGCAACCAGATTTGCTATTCAGAAATGGGTAATAGTAAGAGCTTTACCTGCGCCTACCATGGCTGGTCATTTGGCACCGACGGCAAGCTGATTAACGTGCCTCTGGAAAATGAAACTTACTACAACAATATCGATAAAAATCGATTTGATTTGCGGCAAGTTGCGCAGATCGATAGCTATCACGGCCTGATCTTTGCAACCTTTGATCCGACCGCGCCGCCACTGATGGATTTTCTCGGTGACATGGCCTGGTACATGGATGCGTTTATGGATGTTCCGGGCGGTACGGAGCTGCTGGGGCCGCCAATGAAGTCGATTCTCGACTGTAACTGGAAAGTGCCGGTAGAAAACTTTATTGGTGATGGCTACCACGTCGGTTGGGCCCACGCCGCTGCGTTGGATGCCATTCAGTCGCCGCTTACCTCGATGAAAGGCAATGCACCCGGCTATGAACCCAAGACCAGTGGCATTCAGGTCGCCACCGAGGGCGGGCACGGTATGGGCATTATCTGGGACGCTGCGGCAGCGTTGCACGTGAATCCGGCCTATGGTGAGTGGATCGATTACCGCACGGAGATGGTCCGCGAAAAGCGGGGTGAATGGGGCGCCAAACTCTATAACGGTCACTGGGATGCCTCAATTTTCCCCAACTGTTCCTTCCTCTATGGCACCAACACCTTTAAGCACTGGCAGCCTGCCGGTCCACGCAGTATTGAGGTATTCACCTGGACGCTAGTTGAAAAAGAGATGCCGGAAGAACTCAAGCAGTACCTGTCGGTGATGAACATGATGACGTTTGGTACCGCCGGTATGCTGGAAACCGACGACGGCGAAAACATGGAGGGTTGCACCGGTACCAACAAGGGTTGGGTGACTCGCCAGGGCAAAGTCTACTCGGGCATGGGTCAGATTAACGAAGGGCCCCATGACGAACTGCCCGGGATTGTCAGTGACGGGATTGTCTGCGAGACCTCTTATCGTGGCTTTTACCGCGCCTGGGCGGACATGATGTCTGGCAAGAGCTGGGAAGAGATGTCCCGCGGTGGCAGTCGCCGTTCAATTAAAGAGGTGGCTTGAAATGAGCGCTGTTGCTGAAAAAGTAGCCGGTAAAAAAGTCTGTGCGGTTAACAGTGAGCCGCCAGTTGAGCGTGAACAGTTGCCGATGGAGGTGATGTTTGAGATTGAACGTCACCTGATCCGGGAGGCTCGGCTGCTCGATGAGGAGCGTATCCGCTACTGGTATGAAAATTACCTGACTGAAGATATTGTCTACTCTATGCCGATTAACGTCAGTCGATATCGGCGTGAGCAAACCCGGCCGTTACCCGGTACCAACCCCGGGGCCGGTGCCTTCATGGATAACTACGAGCTGATCGGTATGCGCATCACTCGGCTCGAAACCGGCCTGGTATGGATGGAAGACCCGCAGAACGCCATTCGTCGCTTTTTGACCAATATCGACGCTGAGTACCTCGAAGACGGTAGCGGTGACGTGATTGCTTACAGCAACTTTACTGTCTACCGTAATCGCCGCCAGCGTGATCAGAACATTACCTACGGCCAGAAGGTTGACCTGCTGCGCAAGGTGGACGGCAAATGGCGTTGTTATAACCGCACCATCCACATGGATCAGCGAGTCATTCTGGACAAGAACGTCTATTTTTTCCTGTAGGGGATATATCGCTATATGAAAAAGCCGCGCTGGGGTGCACGCCAACGCGGCTTTTTTAGTTTAGGTGGGGCGCTAGGTCGGCGTGGTTCGGGGTGTCGGTCTGCGGACCAGGGTTGCCAGCAGAAACAGCAGTAAAGCGGTGACGACGATAGCGGGTCCGGTTGGCAGATCCCACTGAAAGGCAGCGCCAATACCGCCCCAAACCGCAGCCAGGCCGATGGCGGTAGCCATCCGCGCCATCTGGCCCGGCGAATGGGCAAGGTAGCGGGCGGTGGCAGCCGGGATTACCAGCATCGCGGTAATCAGTAGCACGCCAATTATTTTAATAGCCACGGCGATCGCAACCGCCAGCAGTAGCATAAACAGCAGCTCCAGACGATCCACAGCGACGCCATCCACCCGGGCAAGGTCGCGATCAATGGAGATTAGCACTAGCGATTGCCAGAACCATGCGAGCAGGCCGACCACCAGCAGGCCAAGCAAACTGGCGGTGAGCACGTCGCCCCAGCCAACCGCGAGAATGTCGCCAAACAGGTACACCATCCAGTTCACCGAGCTGCTCTCAAACAGGGTCAGGGTGACTAGCCCCAGTGCCAGTGCACTGTGGGAAAGTATGCCCAGCAAGGTGTCGTCGGCGAGTTTGCTACGACTGCGCAGGTAAAGTAGCAGGATTGCCAGGCTGGCGGCGGTGAGTGCCACTGCTAATCCTGGCGGTAGTTCGGTCACCAGACTCAGGGCAACGCCCAGCAGGGCCGAATGAGCCAGGGCATCGCCGAAAAAGGCGAGCCGTCGCCAGACCACCAGACAGCCCAGAGGCCCCGTAAACAGGGCGATCAAACTACCTGCGAGTACCGCCTTGAGTAGTAGCTCATCCATGATCGGTGTGCACCGGTTCGACCGCATCGATATGGTCACCGCCGTGGGCATGAGCGTGGTTATGCCCCCCCATGGCGTGGGTAAACACGGCGAAAGCCTGTTCGGTACCGGCACCAAACAGGGAGCGGTATTCCGGATGTTGACTGACTTCTTCTGGGTGGCCGTGACAGCAGACCAGTCCCTGATCAAGACAGAGCACCTGATCGGTGGCGGCCATCACGAAATGGAGGTCGTGGGAAACGATAACAATGGCGCAGCCATACTCGTCACGTACTTTGGCAAGGAGCTGATAAAACTCCACCTGACCGATCAAATCAACGCCGGCGGTCGGCTCATCCAGCAGCAGAAGTTTGGGCCGGCGAATCAGGGCTCTGGCCAGCAGCAGACGCCGAAGTTCGCCACCGGAGAGCGCCTGCAGTGGTTTATCCATTAAATGGGTGACACCGGTGGTATGAAGTTCCGTGTTGGGTTGGTGGCGGTTAAGCCCCAGCCGCAAAAACTCCCCGGCGGTGATGGGCAGGTTCATGGGCAACGTAAGGCGCTGGGGCAGGTATCCGGTGACCAGATTCGGTTGACGTTCAATGCTGCCCGTCGCCGGGGGCTGCAGGGCAGCGAGTACTCGGATCAGGGTGGATTTGCCCGCCCCGTTAGGACCAATCAGGGAAATGATTTGTCGTGGCTTTATGGTCAGGTTGACCTTTTTTAACAGGGTTACACCGCTGTCGGTGGTGACGGAAACGTCACCGAGTGTTAGCAGGGAAGGCAAGGTGTTATGTCCTTTGGCAATCAGCGCAGGCGCCGAATATTTCGATGGTTTCGTTATCAACCTGAAAACCGAGTCCGGCCGCCTGTTCAGTTATTTGCTGGTGTAGATCGGTATTTTGCAGTTCCGCCACCGTGCCGCACTGCCGGCAGATCAGAAACTGTCCCCGATGCGGGTCTCCCGGTGTGCCACAACCGATAAATGCGTTGAGCGATTGCAGCCGGTGCACCAGGTCGTGTTCAAGTAGAAAATCGAGGGCGCGATAAACGGTGGTCGGTACTGCACCCGGGTGGTTCACCTTCAGTCGATCGAGAAGGTCATAGGCTTTGACCGGCCGGTGGTTCTGCCAGATGAGCTCCAGAACCTCGCGGCGCAGGGGAGTGAGCCTGACTTTGTCGAGCTGACACTGTTGTTCGGCAGCCCGTAGCGCCTGCCGCTGGCATTGAATATGGTCGTGGCCGGCTGGCAGAAAGGTTGAGGTCCGTGCTTTTTCAGGTCGATTGATGGGGGCCATGAGCCTGTCCTGAGTGCATGCGCCGTGAAGGAAAGCGTGAGCGGGTCGATTACCGTTGCAACGTTACGGAAAACGAACCAGAAAGTATAACGTTATAATGTTACGTTTTTCTCCGGGCGCCTGATTACCTTTAAATCGCGTCATCACCAGGCGGTAAAGCTGAGGCAATAATGATTAATTTGGGAGCCGATTTGCGGGGCAATTGGACGCGTTTGGCCGTGGCTATTTCAGGGTACGGGCTGGTTATTTCGCTGTTGTTCGTATCGGCACAAACTCGGGCGGATGAGTGGCCCAAAGTGGTGGCCACGATTGCGCCACTTCACTCACTAGTTGCTAATTTAATGGTAGAGGGCGAACCGCCAGAACTGCTGTTTGATCGCCCAGCTGGGGGGCATCACCATGCGGCGTTGCGGCCTACCCAGGTACGCGCCCTGCTGGGGGCGGATTTGCTGGTGTGGGTAGGGCCAGTGATTGAGGAACCGGTGGCCGAGGTGCTCGCGAATAACACCATTGCCGGTCGACAGTGGCGGGCGATCGATTGCGTGGGTCAGTCGTTACTGAAACAGCCCGGGATTTCGCCTGCAGGCGATGACCACGCCCACAGTGACCACGGGGCGGCAGAAAAACCGGGCAATATTGACCCACATGTCTGGCTCAACCCCATCAATGCCCTCTGTTACCTGGACGAGCTCACCCAGATATTAACGGAGCTGGATCCAGCACATGAATTACAGTATCGAGCCAATGCAGAACGGACCCGAGAGCGGTTGCTGCGACTGGATCAACAACTGGCCGAGCAGTTTTCCGCAATCTCCGGCCCCTTTATGACCTATCACAACAGTTTTAACTACCTGTTGAATCGCTACGGGCTGAGTTCAGTAGGCGGTCTGGTGGTTGTCGATGACCGGCCCCCGGCGTTGCGGCAGGTACTGAATTTTCGCCAGCAGTTAAAGCAGACCGGGGTTAGCTGTTTGTTAGCCGATAGCAGTAGCTCGTCGCGTAAGCTGGAGCAGTGGCGAGCAGGCACCGTCGCCCGGGTGGAACTTCTTGACGTCATGGGTGCAGCGCTTGTGCCAGGCACTGATCTTTATTTTCAACTGCTACAGACAATGACGAATCAAATCTCCCGCTGTTTGCAGCAGCGATAGAGGGTTGGGATTATCAACCGAGCACTCGGTAGCAATCGGATTAGAACTCGTTCCAGGATTTACGCTGGATACGCAGCTTTGGCAGTATCAGTCCGAACAGTACACCAATCCCCATCACCCCACCGCCGTACATAAACCAGCGCAGTCGGTGGTCATTGCTGAGCTGATCAACGCGGTGTCGTAGCGCCTCATTGCTGCTGGTCAGGGTGGCTACTTCCTCTTGCAGCGACTTATCTTTTGCAATCAGCGCCACTGAATCAGCTGTCATTATTTTTAGTTGCTCCAGCGAGTCGGCTAACTGGTCGCGTTCGCTGGTCAATGCCTCGATCTCCTGACTCTGTTGTTCGGCAACTGGCTCAAGCTGTGCCAGCTTCTGTTGCACGTCGGACAGTCGGGACTGGGTAGATTTCAGTTGGTCTCTGGCGATGGGGCTGGGTAGCAGATAGCGGCTTAATGCCCAGCCCTGTTTGCCATTTTTGAGGCGAACCTGGGTGTAGCCAGTCGCCTCATCCCGCTGTAACACTTCGACGGCTTCACCGCTGTCGATGGTTGTAATGACGGCATGACCCGTGCTGGTGCCGCTGCGGACGGTAATACGCAGCTGGTCGGAGACATAGCGGGTTTCGGCGATAAGGGTTGCCGAGGCAGCCATTAACCCAACCGCAATGATCAGCTTAATGGATACCGGGTGATTACGAAAAAATAGCAAGAGCATCTCCTACCAGTGCTGGACTGCCACTGTTGGGTACAAAGACGGGGTTCAAATCGAGTTCCTTTAGTCGGTCACGGTGGTCGTAAACCCATTGAGAAACCTTGACGAGCAGTTCAAACAGGGAGTCATCCAGTGGCGGCTGGCCACGATAACCCTCAAACAGCGGCATGATTTGCAGCGATTCCACCAGTCCACGGGCGGTCTCCCGATCAAACGGGCAGAGTGCATGGACGACCTGCTTTTGCAGCTCGGCGGTGATACCGCCCAGGCCCAGGGTAAGGACGGGACCAACGGTTGAATCCACCACAGCGCCCACCAGTAATTCTAGCTTGCTGTTGCTTACCATCTGCTGAGCAATGATCTGATGATTTTCCAGGTCAAGGCTTTCGGCGATTGCCTGGAGCTGTTGGGTGCTGTCAGCCACTGCATCAGCTTCCACCCCAAGCAGCACTGCCTGGTGGTCACTTTTGTGCAGTAACTGGGGGCTTTCAAGCTTGACCGCCAGCGGTCCGCTGTTCGGCTTTTCGGCATTGCTCAGGTTCCACCAGTCCACGGTTTTGATACCGGCAGCGTTAAGATTATCGGCAATATCGGGAAAGGTGGCAGTATTGCTCCCCGACCAGGGTTTACAGGGGGCCTTGAACCAGTGTTCGCTTATCCGGTATTGCAACCGGTGATACTGCTGCATGCCTGACAGAGCGCGGGCAATCCGCGCGGTGCCGTGGACCACCGGCGTGGGATCACTGTTGAATTGCGTCCGTAAACTATCGCCCAGGCAAAACACTTCGTTGCCGCCAAGCAGCACGGGTTTGCCAATTTTGTAGGCCCAGGCAGTTACCGGTGCAAACCAACGTTCAAAGCCTTCCCAGGCACCCATCATTAGCACCACTGCATCAAACTCTTCGGCGACGATAAAGCTATCAATCACCTTGGGATACTGGTCGGCCCAGGCAAAAATGGTGGCGGTTAAGTCCATTGGGTTGTTGTGGGGGACTATTGCTGGCAGGGTGTCGAGCACCGATTGCGGCAACGGCGGTGTCTCCAGACCGTGCTCATCCAGGGCATCTGCCATCAATGCTGCGTATCCGCCAGAAGGGGTGATGACTCCGACGGTCTGCACGTCTTTCCAGCAACGCGGTGGCAGCTGCACGAACAGGCTGGCGTAATCGAGGGCATCATCCGTGTCTTTGGCGGCAATAATGCCGAGGGCGTCGAGGGCCGCGGCGGAGACTTCCGGGCCAGCAGTGAGGGCGCCCGTGTGTGAAAGGGTTGCGTCCCGAGCGGCCTGAGATTTGCCGGTGGCGATACCGATGATCGCCTTGCCAGCGTCCCGGCACCGTTGCACCCCGTTGGCGAAGGCTTCAAAATCACCAAACTGTTCGATGTAACAGACGATGGCACGGGTATCCAGATCATCGGCCAGGTAGTCAAAGCAGTCAGCCAGGGTGAAATTGGCCTGATTACCAGTGGTGATAATGGCTGAAAAACCGAGGTTTCGATCCCAGCAGGAATTGGCCGCCGATCCGGCGACTGCGCTGCTCTGAGCGATAAATGCCAGTGAACCGGCCTTGTAGGGTCGTGGAATGGGGCCGCCCCAGCAGTGCAGCCCGGAATCGGGACGGACGTAGCCGTTACAGTTGGGGCCGAGAATTAGAATTCCCAGCTCTTCGGCTACCTGGCGCAGTTCCGCCAGTTTCTCGGCTTCTTCGTAGCCAGCCGCAAGCACATAGGCCGAGGCGCAGCCTTTGTCGGCGAGTTCTTTTAGTGTGGCAAAGACATATTTTTCGGATAGCAAAATCATTGCCAGATCGGGTGCTTTGGGTAGTTCTGCAACCGAGTGAAAGCAGGGGTAACCGAGCACTTTCCCGCGCCCACGGTTGACGGTAAATATTTCTCCCCGGTAGCCTTCCCGTTCCAGTCCGCCGAGCAAATTGCGGGTCCACATGTTTTCCGGAGTTGCGCCGATGACCGCAATACACTCAGGGTCGAGCATGCGGTTGATTAGCTGCTTTTTGCGTGACGCGTCCATGGCTATCCGCCTGTTAGATGAATATTCAACTGAAATGAAATCGGTGGTTCAGCGAGGGGTAAAAATAGGTCGTTATTCATTCCAAAGCAGCGGGATATTCAAGCAGAAACTGTGCTGTTTAACCAGTTGAATCCCCGGATCGAGGGTTGAAAGCTGAGTCTGCTGGCGTTTCGAGCTACACTGCTGAGCTGAGGATAGTTGAGCAAAAAATGTTTTCTTAAATTTCTGTTGGAAGGTGTGTGCCGATGAAACTGGCTCGTTTCGTACTCCTGTTTACTGCTGTCTCTTTTATCGGTTACGGCATCGCCTGTCTCTTATTGCCGAATATGGTGGGTAATTTGAGTGGCCTGGGCTTGCAGATGGTCAGTGGTCGAACCGAAATTCATGCCATGTATGGTGGATTACAGACCGGATTGGGGCTGTTCTTTCTGCTGGCAGGTTTGCACCGAGAGTGGGTGCGGCCCGGGGTCGTGGCGCTTATTCTGATCATGGGTGGGCTGGCGCTGGCTCGCTGGTATGGTATCTCCGTTCAGGGATCGCCGAATAGTTATAACCTGGGTGCAGTGAGCTATGAGGGTGTCACTGCCTTGCTGGGACTACTCAGTTTGCGTTTGCTTAGCAAACATGAACGGCAGAAAAAAATCTTTTCCCGGTGAGTCGATGCCGACGCCAATGAAAAAGACGTCGGCATCCTGAACCGTAACAACTGAATTAATTAATCAAACGACCAGGGGGCGTGGGAGTGGAGACATTACAGGGTGAACTTTTTGCGGATGGGTTTGTTTTTTTAGAAGGGCCGCGGTGGCATCAGGGGGCACTGTACGTTTCCGATATGTTTGGCAAAAAATTGCTGCGTATCGGTAGCGACGGAAGTCGTACAACCTTGCTGGATGTTCCTTCCCGGCCTTCGGGTAGTGGTTTTTTGCCCGATGGCAGCCAGTTGCTGGTGTCGATGGTTGACCGACGCGTTCTGCGCATCAAGGGCGATGATGTATCCGAATACGCGGATCTCAACGACGTGACCAATGCGGATCTCAACGACATGGTGGTTAATGCCAACGGTGATGCCTATGTTGGCAATTTTGGCTTTGACCTGTTTGGTGGCGCTGAGCCGGCACCGGGCAATATTGTCCTGTTACCCGGTCTGGGAGGCGAGCCAAGGGTGGTGGCTGAGGATGCTAACTTTCCTAATGGCATGGTGATTACGCCGGATGGCAAACGGTTGATCAGCGCGGAGACCTTCGGTAATCAATTGACCCAGTACGACATAGATCCCGACGGTGGTTTGTCGAACAAGCGGCTCTTTGCCAGCACGGGGGAGTACACGCCGGATGGAATCTGCCTTGATGCGGAAGGGGCGGTCTGGATCGCCTCTTTTGTGACCGATGAGTTTGTCCGCGTTAAGGAGGGCGGCGAAGTGACCCACCGGGTTGCTCCTGGCCGCGCAGCCGTTGCCTGTGCCCTCGGGGGTGAAGGCCGTAACACCCTGTTTATGCTTTCAGCCGAAACCGATATCGAGCGACTGGCGCAGGGCGACTCGAAGGCCTTTATTGAAACGGTTAAAGTCGATGTGCCCGGGGCTGGAATCCCTTAATTGGTAACCCCGAAATCACTGGACAAAACGATTCTGTCTCGGTGACTGGCAAGGGTGTCTGACTCCATGGAGAGGACAGTTTCACGCCGCCAGTTTATCGGTGGCGTTGCCAGTGCAGCTCTGTTACCGGGGGTAGCTCTCGGGGCAGAAAACGTTAGCGACCGACAACAGTGGGACCTGGAAGCAGATCTGGTGGTCGTCGGCAGCGGTGCCGCGGGTTCCTGCGCGGCTCTTTATGGTCGGCGGGCCGGGGCCGAAGTGCTGATGCTAGAAAAAGCCAGTTATTACGGCGGCACCACGCAGAAGTCTCAGGGCGCTTACTGGATTCCAAATAATTCACTAATGCGGAACCGGGGCCTGGATGATCCCCGTCTGGATGCCCTGCGTTATATGGCGCGGCTCTCCTTTCCAACCGAATATCAGGCGGATCATCCAACCCTTGGCCTGACACCCCCCGCCTTTGACCTGATCGCAACCTATTATGACCGGGGCGCTGGCATGGTGGATGAGCTTGCTGCCCAGGGGGTGCTCCAGTCCACATTCATGACGGGTTTTGATGGCACGGATTTTCCCGATTACTACGCCCACCTGGCTGAAAATAAGGCGCCGATTGGACGCATTCTGGTGCCGAAAAAAGATGACGGTCAACAGGGCATGGGGGATGAACTGATTCGCCAGTTACAGGCTGGAGTAGAGCGAGCTGGTGTTGAGGTGAAGCTCTCCAGTCGTGCCCAGAAACTGCTGCTGAATGACAGCGGTGGTGTCGTCGGACTGATTTACCGTGGTAGCGATGGTCAGTCGGTAACTGTGCGCGCCCGGAAAGCGGTCATTTTTGCGAGTGGGGGGTTTATTCATAACCCTGACCTGCGCAAGAACTTTCTCCGTGGGCCCGTTTATGGGGGCTGCACGGTGGCGGCGGCCGAAGGTGATTTTGTCACCATGGGCGCGGCCGCCGGGGCAGGGCTGGGCAACATGAATAACGCCTGGTGGTCACAGATTCTGCTGGAACACGCCATTGCTAATTCAGCGGTGGGGATGAATGTTTTTGTGCCGCCCGGTGATGCGATGATTCAGGTGAACCGCTACGGTAAGCGCTTTGTGAATGAAAAATTTGTCTACAACGAGCGCACTCAGGCCCATTTTGTCTGGGATGCCAACCGGGCGGAATATCCTAATTTATTCCCGGTATTGATTTACGATCGACAGGTCGCCGAACGGTTTGCCGGCGTGTTTCCGATTCCCCCCGGTAAAGCCGACTACCTGCTCACTGGCGAGACGCTTGAGCAATTGGGTGACGCCGTTAAAACTCGTTTTTCCAGGCTATCTGCACACACCGGCGGTTACCAGTTAGATGAGCAATTTACTGACAATTTAGCTGAAACGATCAAACGCTTTAACGGCTTTGCCAAACAGGGCAAGGATCCGGATTTCCAGCGGGGTGAAGTTCCCTCGGAGCTGTTTTTCAATAAATTCTATACGCCCCCAGGGGAGTTATCGGACCAGCCAAATGCCACCATGCGGCCGATCGCCGACAATGGACCCTACTTCGCGATGATTCTTGCCCCGGGCGTGCTCGACACCAAAGGCGGGCCGCGCATTAATACGCATGGTCAGGTACTTAATAACGAGGGTCAGCCGATTGCCGGGCTTTATGGGGCGGGTAACTGTATTGCCGCGCCCGCAGCGCAGGCATACTGGTCGGCCGGTGCGACCATCGGTGCGGCGATGATATACGGCGCGCTGGCCGGTGAGCACGCAGCCACCCGGACGACCTCCGACGGATAAACTCAACCACACCAGACATTCGGTTTGATGCCGGAAACCGGGCGTCATACCGTGCCGTTATTGAATTCTTCAACCAGACGATAAGGATATCCATGAAAGCCATTTCAATCGCCGAATACGGCGGACTCGAGGTGCTAGAGCTGACGGATCAGCCCAAACCACCCATCAATGCCGATCAGGTGCTGGTTGCGGTAAAAACGGCATCGGTTAACCCGATTGACTGGCGCATTCGTAGTGGTGGACTGGCGCGCTTTATCGACTGCGATTTCCCGGTCATTCTCGGTCGAGAGGTGGCAGGCGTGGTAGCCGAGGTGGGTGCTGAGGTAAGCCAGTTCGCGATCGGTGACGAGGTGTTCGGGTTTTTGCAACAGACTGACATGAAGTGGGGAAGTTACGCTGAGTTTGTGCCTGCCGATGCACATAAACTTGCGATTAAGCCTGCGGATTTATCCTTTGAGCAGGCCGTGGCAATTCCGGTGGCGTTTCATACTGCGCAACAGGCCCTGTTCAAGCACGGTGGTCTGCAATCCGGGCAAACGGTACTGATACACGCTGCCGCCGGTGCGGTGGGTTCCATGGCGGTGCAGCTTGCCCATCAGGCCGGGGCCACTGTGTTAGCGACCGCTAGTGCCAACAATCATGATTATGTATTGGGTTTGGGGGCTGACCGCGTGATGGATTATCACCAGCCTGATTTTGGTGACCAGCTGAAGGCCGAATATCCCGAAGGAGCCGTGGTTATCGTCGCCCCCTTTGCCGGACAATCGCTACAGGGCAGCGAGCCGCTGGTGTCAACCAATACCAGAATAGTCCTGCTCAGTCCGGTGGCGAATCCGGCCGATATGAAAATTGGTCCGGTGGAATCGGAGATTATGATTTGCCAGGCCGACGGGGCAGCGCTTGGAGAGGTTGCCGGACATTTTGCCAGTGGCGAACTGAAAATGGAGGTTGCCCAGGTGTTCTCGCTGGAACAGGCTGCAGAGGCGCAGCAGTTGAGTGCGACCGAGCATGTTCGTGGAAAAATTGTGATTAAGGTCAGTGATTAAATACTTTTGATTGGCCATCTGTGCCAAGGTTTCACTCGGGCGTTTAGGCCGAGTCATTAAATGGAGAGAGGAATGTCGAATCCCACATCGGAAGAACTTATCCAGCGCGCCCGTGATATGGCGCCAACCATTGGCGAGCGGGCCGTGGAGTGCGAGCAGCTGGGTCGTCTACCCGATCAGACGTATGAAGATTTTCGTGCCGCCGGGTTTTATCGGATCGTGCAACCGAAAGCCTTCGGCGGATATGAACTGGATCTGATGACCCTGTTTGATGTTTCCAAGGAAATTGGTCGGGGTGGTTGTGCGTCCAGCGCCTGGGTGCTGAGTATTCTGGCCATTCATAACTATTATCTTGGCTATTTCGATCCCAAAGCTCAGGAAGATATCTGGGGTGAGGATGACAACAATCAGACCTGCACCCCCTTTAACCCCTCCGGTGAGATCACCAAAGTCACCGGCGGTATTGAGGTCAAGGGCGGCCGCTGGACCTTTGCTAGTGGTTGCGATCACTCTCAGTTTGCGTTGCTGGGCGTGCTCATCGATCACGAAGACGGTGGTCCGCCGGAGTTCTGCCAATGCGTCGTCCCGAAAGGCGAGTTCATTATCGATCACGATAGCTGGAACGTGGCGGGGCTTAAGGGATCGGGCAGTAAAGACATTACCCTGGACGAAATTTATGTTCCCCAGCACCGCATATTTTCACTGACCAAAGCGATCCAGGGTGACGCGCCGGGGCGTGCGCTTAACACCGGTCCGCTTTATCGGCAGGCGTTCTTTCCACCCTCCATTAGTTCGCTGGTGGCCCCGGCCTGTGGCGCAGCGCTTAATGCCCTGGATACCTATGCCGAAAAAATGAAGTCCCGCACGCTGGTATTTGGTGCCGGTGATCAGGTTGAGAAGGTGCCATCGCTGATCCGGCTGGTGGAAGCCGAAGCAGAGATTGAAATGGCGGAGCTGCTGATTAAAAAAGACAACATCGAGCTGATGAACCTGGCCATCGAAGGCAAGGAGGCGTCTCAGGAGGTATTGGCACGTACCCTTTACGATAACGCTTACGGTGCCACGCTGTTTACCCGAGCGGTGGAGCGGCTGTTTGCCGCCAGCGGTGGCGGGGCATTACAGAATGATCACCCGATGCAGCGGGCCTGGCGGGACGTGCATACCATTAACAATCACGGCGGCCTTAATTTTGACACCAACGCCGAAATGTATGGCCGCGTGCGCATGGGTATGCCCGGCGGTAGCGCTTTGTTGGGCGGATAATCCAACGCAGAAGCTGGCACATTCATAATTTCAGAAAGTTTCAGGGAGAGGGGAGCGAAATTGGAATACACCAGAAACGAAGCCAAACAGTGGGCGCAAAAGAACCTGCGGGGTTTTTACGATGCGCCGCTAACTCCCTTTACCAAAAGCGGCGAGCTCGATGAGCCAGCCCTGCGCGACAACATCGACCAGTTTGTCGATATGGGGCTCGACGGCATTGTTGTTGGCGGGTTTATTGCTGAAGCCTGGAACCTGACCCTGTCGGAGTGGTACCACTACCATGAGGTGATTGCTGAGGCCGTCGCCGGGCGCATCGACATATCCACCATCATTCTCGATCCCAGTGCTCGCCAGGCGCTGGAGAAAATGCAGGCGGTAGAAAAAATGGGTTACCGCAGCGCCGAGGTGATGAACCCGGCGGTGCAATTGAAATCCGATGACGAGATCTATTCGTTTTACAAATACCTGGCTGACCGTACCGACATGGCGATGATTCTCTATCGCACAGCCGTTTCCGGGACGGTATTGAGCCTCGAGTTGATGGAGCGACTGGCTGACATTGACACCATCGTCGGCGTTAAACAGGGCAGTTTGAAGCGATCTGACACGATCAAACTGCGCCGCGCAATGCGTGATGATTTTTTTATTAGCGAGCCAATCGAGCAATATTTTTATGACGACCTGCGGGCCGGCTATCCCTTCATCCAGTGGGCGGCTTATCATTTCACCACCTACGGTAAAAAACGTAACGTCATCCTGGAATACAAAAAACTCGCTGAAGCAGGCCAATGGGATGAGGCTTATCAGGTCTGGAGTTCTCTGCGCGAGGTGGCCGGATTTGTTGAGGATATGACCATCTGGGAGCTGGCTAAAACTGGCACCTATGCGTCGGCGTTTGCCATTCTCAAGCCCTGGTACGACGCCATCGGTCTGCACGGCGGCTACACCCTCGCTCCGGTGGAAGATGTCTCGCCGGAGCGGCGCGAATGGCTGGTTGACCAACTCAAGTCATTCGGTATCGCCTGAGTCGAGTCCGGTTCGAGGAACGTATCCTGTGAACCCGTCCCAACCCGCTTTACTGGCTAGCATTAATCGTCGAGTTGCCTGGCGGTTAATGCCGATGCTGGTGCTGGTCTACGTGCTCGGTCAGTTAGACCGGGTCAATGTCAGCTTCGCCGCCCTAACCATGAACCGTGACCTGGGCTTTTCGGCGGCAGTTTATGGCCTGGGTGCCAGCCTGTTTTTTCTCGGTTACCTGGTGTTTCAGCTCCCTGCCAATATCATGCTCCAGCGCTTCGGCGCACGGCGGTTAATTGCCACCATTATGGTGGCCTGGGGGCTGGTTTCGGCCGCCACGGCTCTGGTGACCAGCGCGGCAGAATTTTATGCCGTACGCCTGTTACTGGGGGTGGCAGAATCCGGGCTCTATCCCGGTATCATGCTCTACATCACCTACTGGTTTGCCCGTGAGAATCGGGCCATGGCGGTCTCACTATTTACGCTATCCGTGCCGATTGCGGGTGTCCTGGGTAGCCCACTGTCCGGCTGGATCATGGAATATTTTGACCAGGTCTGGGGGCTGGCAGGTTGGCAATGGTTGTTTATTCTGGAAGGCTTGCCCTGTTCCGTACTGGCGATCGCCGTGTTGCTAATTCTTACGGATAAGCCCCAGCAGGCTCGCTGGCTGAACAGTGAGCAGCGTGCCGGGCTGATTGCCCAGCTGGCGGAGGAAGATCGGGATAGTCCGACTAAATTGGCGGATCCGCCTCTGGCCGGGGGCATCAAAGCGGCCTTTCTAGCCAGGCAGGTGTGGTGGCTCGCCGCCGTTAATTTTCTGTTTACCGGTGCGCTGGTTGGCGCGCTCTACTGGTTACCCAAAGCGGTTGCTCGGGCTGCGCCGGAACTGGGTGAGGCCGCGATCGGCTGGCATGTCGGTTTACCCTACCTTGCCTTCGCGCTGTCTGCGCTGGTCTGGGGCTGGAGCGCTGATCGCCACAATGAACGCTTTTGGCATCCACTACTCGGTATGGTGATCACCGGGGTGGCTCTTTACTGGTTATCGGGTGATTTAAGCCTGCGATCCACCGACCTGGCAATTACTCTGTTTATGTTGGGGATCGGTGCGGGCTTCTCCGGTTTCTGGGGTTTGACCACGACTTTGCTGCCGTCTCACCTCGCCGCTGCCGGTATTGCGCTGGTCAATATAGCCGGTTCGCTGGGTTCCTTCGCCGGGATCGCCCTGTCAGGGCGGGTGATTAATACGGCAGGGAACACAGGTGCCGGTTTTTTGATGCTCGCGGTTTCAACGGCGGTTGCCATATCATTGATGCTGTTCGGTCGGTCGCTGGTCGGGCAGCAGGATCAATAAAGGGGAGTTGGGTATTGAAGATAACGCCGCTATCACCTGCGCTGGGTGCTCAGATCGACGGTATTGATCTGGCAAAAACCCTGTCGGACAGGCAAATTGCCGAGATAGAGTCTGCCCAGGATGAGTTTGAGGTGCTGTTCTTCCGCGACCAGGCGTTAACGCCTGCTGCGCAACAGTCGCTTGCCACGCAGTTTGGCGAGTTGCTCGAATACCCTTTTGTAGAAGGCTACCCCGACGCACCTTTCGTGGTGCAGATCGCCAAGATGGAAGACGATAAGGTTAATTTCGGTGGTCTCTGGCATACCGACTCCACCTACCTGGAACGCCCCCCTGCGCTAACCATTCTCTACGCCCAGGAAATCCCACCGCTGGGCGGTGACACCCTGTTTGCCAGCATGACCCGCGCCTATGAAAGCCTCTCTCCTGGCATGCAGAAGCTGCTGGGCGATCTGACAGCGATTTATAGCGCCGAACATTCGGGCGGCTATTCGGTACGCGAATTTCGCCAGAACAAAAATCTTGACGAAGCCCCGCAGCAGGCCGTGCACCCGGTGATTCGTCGACACCCCCGCAGTGGCAAGCTGTCACTGTTTGTGAACGCGGCCCACACCGTTCGCTTCAGTGACATGACCGAAGAAGAGAGCAAGCCGATTCTGGAGTATCTCTATCGGCATCAGCAACGGCCAGAATATAGCTATCGGTTTCAATGGCAGGCGGGTTCGCTGGCGATGTGGGATAACCGCACGACTCACCATAATCCGCTAAATGATTACCACGGCTATCGACGGATAATGAGTCGAGTCATGACCGTGGGAGACCCTCCCAGAGGTCCTGATAAATAGAGTAGTGCGGTCGCATTCGCCCGACTGTTCCGGCTAGCGAGCAAGTAATCCGCCGTACAATGGGTGGATGAATGAAAAGGATGGAAATTTAGCCGCGCCACCGCTAAACAATCCGGGCGTTAAACAGCCGGTTGAGGATGCACAGCCGGTGTTTGCTGACCTGGCGCCTGATCAATTGCTGGATGCCGTTGAATCGACCGGTTTGCGGGTGAGTGGTGCCTTCCTAGCGTTAAACAGTTACGAAAACCGTGTTTATCGAATCGACCTTAGTGAATCGCCAATCGCGGATCAGGGGTTTCCACAAATAGCAGCCCAGCGCGGTCAGCATCAGCCTGTGCGAGTGGTTGCCAAGTTTTATCGCCCCGGTCGGTGGAGTGCCGAGCAGATACTTGAGGAGCATCGTTTTACCCAGCAATTAGCGGAGGGTGAATTACCGGTCATTGCCCCACTTGCTGACCGCGAGGGTCGAACGCTGTTTGAGCAGTCGGGTCATCGATTTGCACTCTATCCGAATGTCGGGGGCCGGGCACCGGAACTGGATAATCCGGACCAGCTGGAGCAGATTGGTCGGCTGGTGGGACGGATACACGGGGTCGGTGCCACTGAAAAATTTGCCCACCGGGTGGCGATCACCCCGGCCCGTCTGGGCGACGCTTCACGCGCAACCGTGTTGCAAAACCAGCTGTTGCCTGACTATTTAAAAGAGAGCTACGCCAGTATTAGCGCGCTTTTATTAGAGATGGTACGACAGGCATTCGAGCGGACCGGGGAGGTTCGGCAGATACGACTTCACGGCGATTTGCACCCGGGCAACCTGCTCTGGACTGATGCCGGGCCCCATCTGGTCGATTTTGACGATGCGGTCATGGGACCGGCGATTCAGGATCTATGGATGTTTCTATCCGGTGATCGTCACTACCGCAATGCCCGACTCGGTGACCTGTTAGTGGGGTATGAGCAGTTCAGGGAGTTCGATGCTCGGGAGTTAAATTTAATCGAGCCGTTGCGGACTCTGCGGATGATTCACCATGTTGCCTGGATTGCCCGACGCTGGCAGGACCCGGCGTTTCCGATCGCCTTTCCTGCGGTCGGTAGCAGCGGTTTCTGGGAGGGACACATCAATACCCTGCAGGAGCAGGAGGAACTGTTGCGGCAACCAGCGCTGGTCTGGGACTGAGCTCTGCCAAAGTGCTGAGGGACCCTAATTCAGAATTTTAATGCTCGCCCGAGGCCGTTAGAACTCCAGGTTTTTAGGGGTTCGTGGAAAGGGCATTACGTCGCGAATGTTGGTGACGCCCGTCAGCAGCATTAACAACCGTTCAAAACCCAGTCCAAAACCGGCGTGTGGAGCGCCGCCGTAGCGGCGGGTATCCAGATACCACCAGTAGTCGGCCTCATCCAGGTTCATCTCGGCCATGCGCTGGGTGAGGCGGTCGAGGCGCTCTTCGCGTTGACTACCACCGATAATTTCACCGATGCCGGGGACCAGTACATCCATCGCCGCCACGGTCTTGCCGTCGTCGTTCTGGCGCATGTAGAAGGCTTTTATGTCGGTGGGGTAGTCGTACAGAATCACCGGCTGTTTAAAGTGCTGTTCGGTGAGAAAACGTTCGTGTTCCGACTGCAGGTCGTTGCCCCAGACCACCGGGAACTCAAACGATTGACCGGAAGCGGTCAGTATTTCCACTGCCTCGGTGTAGGTGACTCGCAGGAAAGCCTTGTTGGCGATGTTCTGCAGCCGGGCCATTAACTCCTTGTCGACGAAATTGGCGAATAGCGCGAGGTCCTCGGTACAGTCATTGAGAACGAATTTCACCAGATAGCGAATCAGCTCTTCGCCGAGCTGCATGTTCTCGTCAAGGTCGGCGAAGGCCATCTCCGGTTCGACCATCCAGAATTCCGCCATATGGCGGCTGGTATTGGAGTTTTCGGAGCGAAAGGTCGGACCAAACGTATAGATATTGCCCATGCCCATGGCAAAGGTTTCGCCGCAAAGCTGTCCCGAAACAGTGAGTGACGCCTGTTTGCCAAAAAAATCCTGGCTGAAATCTGGCTCACCTTTGACCAGGGGCGGATTCGTTAGGTCGAGGGTGGTTACCTGAAACATCTCCCCGGCGCCTTCGCAATCCGAGCCGGTGATGATCGGCGTGTGCAGGTAATGGAATTCTCGCGACCTGAAAAAATCATGGATCGCCAGCGCAAGCCGTGAACGTAGCCGAAACATCGCCCCATATTTATTGGTGCGTGGTCGCAGGTGAGCAATGGTGCGCAGAAACTCGTCGCTGTGGCGCTTTTTTTGTAGCGGATAGTCCTCGCTGCTGCTGCCAAGCAGTTCGATTGAGCGGGCGTGGAGTTCCCAGCGTTGACCCTTGCCGGGTGATTCGACCAGTTCACCCGTAATGGCCACCGCTGCGCCGGTGCTGGCCTGCTGGATAACCGGGTAGTCAGTGAGGTCGTCCTGGGCAATAACCTGCAAATTGGCCAGACAGGAACCATCGTTGAGTTCGAGGAAAGAAAAGTTTTTGGAGTCTCGTCGGGTCCTTACCCAGCCTTTTATCAGTAGTTCCGTAAAGGGCTGCTCAGAAGCGAGGGCGGTTTTGATCAGGGTTCGGGTCATCGAATTCCGGGCCGGTTAATGAGTTCAGTGGGTCAGGGTTTTCCTGGGCAATTGTAATCTGCAGACGCCACCCCTGCGTTATGATTAACCCTCACTATTTACGAATCAATGAAGAGGGAGGTATCCATGGAAATTCCCGGAATGTTAACCCCGGAATCGCTTGAGTCCGGCGTGATTGACCCGAAATCAACGCGCAAATATTCGCCGGACCAGGCCATGGTCGTGCCGGTTTATACCGATAACCAAGACGTCGTAATCGTGACCTGGAACCTGATGCCGGGGCAGGAAAATGAATCCCATGCCCATCCCAACGGTGCCCATGCCTTTATTATTATTGAAGGCGAGGGCATCTATATAAAACATCAGCCAGGCACGCCAGAGTGCGCAGAATTTCCGGTGAAAGCTGGCGATACGGTGAATATTCCCCGAGGCGTGGTGCACGGTATTCGCAACACCGGCGACTCGCCGCTTTCCTACTTCGCGATTACCACGACAGCCGGTGGCGAATACCAGCGCGTCGTCGATGGCGTGGTGCAGGAACACTAAAGTAAGCTGGTGCTGGTGACCATTTCAATGGCGTTAAATGCATGATGGGTAGTGGTGGCGCTGACGGGCGATAGCCCCGCAGCCCCTGGCGATGGGTCGGTGGGCTGTTACCTGTTACGTCTTAACCTGCCAGCAGCAACAACCATCGAGGTGGGCCGGGCAGGAAGGCGTCAGTTTATGGCCGGTGCCTACCTCTATGTTGGCAGTGCCTTTGGTCCGGGTGGGGTCCGGGGCCGTCTGGCTCATCATTTGCGGTTAAGTGTCCGGCCCCACTGGCACATTGATTATTTGCGCCATCATGCAGAAATCGACGAGATATGGTTTGCTGAAACCGATCGGCGGCTTGAACACCGCTGGGCGGATGGGGTCAAGGCGATGACGGCCTGTCAGCCGATGGTGCCAGGACTAGGCGCGTCAGATTGTGACTGTGAAACCCACCTTTTTTATTTCGAATCCCCGCCTGAATTCCCGCGATTTATTGCGGCATTAGAACAAACCGGGGGCGGACCCGGTCCCATCAATCACCGGGGAGATGAGCAACCGAATTACCAGCTGCAGCGCTGGCAACCCTTATTTTGATGATGAAGCAGAGAGGTTAGCAATGACCATTCCGGTCGATCAGGTTAATGAATACCATGCCCACGTCTATTTCGAACCGCACACTCGTCCGGTCGCTGAGCAGTTACGCGAGCAACTCGGTGAGCGGTTTGAGGTAAGGCTGGGCCGTTGGAAAGAGGGGCCGGTGGGTCCACACACCCGGGCCATGTATCAGGTGGCGTTTGAGCCGGAACATTTTGACCGAGTGGTCCGCTGGCTAATGTTGAACCGGCAGGGGCTTGATGTGCTGGTACATGCAGAGACAGGGTTGGGGCACGCGGGAGATCACACCACCCGGGCGCTATGGTTGGGTAATCCACTGCCGATAAAGGTGGAGTATTTGCAGCAGATCGACCGTGACTACGGACTGCCGGAGGCGATTGATCAGGCGGTTAATAATGGTTGCTGAACGCTGGCATCGAGCTTCATCACGAGCTGGGAGAGCACCGAATCGTGTTGCGGCGTCAGGTCGGTAAATTGCAGGCCTAACTGAGAAAGGTTGTTTTCACCCGTCGGGTGGATATGACGCACTTGCGCGCAGCAACTGATGACCGGGTTTTCCCCCTCAAAGAGCTGGCAGCGGTAGAAATCCTCGAGTTCTTCTAACGGTGGCTCCGGTTGATCGCCAGTAATAGCCCGACACCCGGTGACTGACAGGTCCTGAATCCTGGCCATGAGTGGTTCCGCTCGATGGTGGCTATAAAGTGCCACGGTTAAATTCATGGTTGAAAATGTCTGGGCCCGGAATGCATTGCGCCGTTGTCGGTACCAGGCACGGCTGGGCAGGGCCATTTCTAGCCAGGGTTGACCGTCGGTGGATCCCTGACGAATCACCGCCCCGGCACCGAACCAGGTGACGATGCCGTCGAGATTGCAATGAATCGAGGCGGATTTGCCCGCCTTTAGGAGTTCGGTGCCGTGGGCCGGGACCAGGGCGTCGATGTAGCAGCTATTCCGATCGGGGTTCAGGTCGAATAACAGGCTGTTGAAAAACTCCTTGGATTCATTGAAATTGACACTAATCGGTTTGTTAGAGGCAATGATCCGGCGGCAGAGTCTGCTGATCTGTCGTTCGCCCGTTACCAGGAAGTCGTCCATTGATTGAGAAGTTGCAGCTGCCATCGTTTTGAATGCACCGGTGATCGAAATACTTTACGGTTGAATCGGCGGTTACTGCGGGTTCTTTAGCTTTTCGCAGCGCACGGTTTCGGTGGCGGCGGCACACAATTTTTCTGAATAATCCTTTATCATCTGCGCGCTTTCACGCGCTATTGCTCGAATAATTAAATCGATAAAAGCGATAGTTTGGTTAGAACGAAGGAGGATGGAGTGAACCCAATTAAGCAGGATACCCAGTTCAAGGACCTCGGGAATGACCGCTGGCAGCTTGAGCTTACAAACCGCTGGAACGTACGCGACATACCTAACGGCGGTTACCAGATGGCCGCTGTTGCAAGAGTGCTGGCCGAAAAAATGCCCCATCCCCATCCGTTAACCGTAACGGGCCACTATATGCGCCCGACCTTTTCCGGCCCGGCGGAGGTGACCACGGAACTGCTAAAAACCGGTAAGAGCATGTCAACGGGCCTGGCGAGGCTCTACCAAAATGGCAAGCAAACACTGCATATTACGGCCAGCTATAGCGATCTGGATAAAAGCGCCGGGCCCACCTCGTTAGAGGTAGAGCCACCGGTGTTCCCGCCGCCTGAGCAATGCATTCCGTTGCAGGAGGTTATCAAGGAGGAGACGGCTATCCACCAGACTCTTGAGACCCTGCTCGATCCTGCGTGCACTAACTGGGGCAAGGGGGAGTCTGCGGAGTTCCGGGTGTGGATGCGGTTTCGGGATGAAAGTCCCGCCGATCTCTTCTCGCTGCTGCTATTTGCGGATGCTCAGCCGCCACCCATATTTAACCTGATCGGCTATGTGGGCTGGGTGCCCACGGTTGAACTGACCGTGCACCTACACAAAACGCCGGCGCCGGGCTGGTTACGGGCCAGGTTCCGTAATTTTATCGTTCAGAACGGTATTCTTGAGGAAGATGGCGAGATCTGGGATTCCACCGGGGAGCTAGTGGCGGTGTCGCGGCAGATGGGCCAGGTGAGGATGATGCCTAAATAGCCCTTGAAGAATGGGCCTGCCGGTTAACTGGAGACCCCTCACAGTAACCGGCGGGTATTGTTATCTGTGGCTGGTTATTCCACGCCCTGGGCGTGGAGGTAGTCATCATACCCACCGACGTAGTTGGTGATTCCGTCCGCCGAAAGCTCGATTACCCGAGTCGCCAGTGAGGAGACAAAGACCCGGTCGTGGCTGACGAAGATAACGGTGCCCTTGTATTCATCCAGGGCCATGTTGAGCGATTCGATCGACTCCATGTCCAGGTGATTGGTCGGTTCATCAAGCAGTAAGACGTTGTTCCTTTGCATGACGATGCGGGCAAACAGCATGCGGGCCTGTTCGCCGCCGGAGAGCACCTTGCTGCGTTTGTTCATGTCGTCACCGGAGAACAGCATGCGCCCAAGCTGACTGCGCACCACCTGTTCGTCATCGCCGGGCTGGCGATATTCGGCGAGCCATTCCATTAGCTGTTTGTCGTTGTCAAAATCGTCGGCGTGGTCCTGGGCGAAATAGCCAACCCGCGCGTTATCGGTCCATTTCACCACCCCTTCGCGGGGTTCCATGTCGCCAATTAACGTACGTAAGAGCGTACTTTTACCGATTCCATTGGGACCAATAATGGCGACTTTTTCCCCTGCGTCGATATCCAGGCTGAGGCCGCTAAACAGATCGTCCTCATAGCCAACCCGCAGGTTTTTAACGTGCAGCGCGCGGCGGTGCAGTTTGTCGTCAAAATCGAAGCGGATGTAGGGGTTTTTGCGGCTTGAAGGCTTGATATCCTCGATCTGGATTTTGTCGATCTGTTTGGCCCGGGAGGTTGCCTGTTTGGACTTGGAGGCGTTGGCAGAAAATCGCGCCACGAACGCCTTCAGTTGGTCGACCTGGGCCTTTTTGCGTGCATTATCCGCCAGCAGGGTCGCGCGCGCCTGAGTGGCGGCGAGCATGTACTCATCGTAATTGCCGGGAAAAACCTTGAGGGTGCCGTAATCCAGGTCAGCCATGTGATCGCACACGGAATTCAGAAAATGGCGATCATGGCTGATGACAATGATGGTGCAGTTGCGCTGTTCGAGCACGCCTTCAAGCCAGCGAATCGTGTTGATATCCAGGTTATTGGTGGGTTCATCAAGAAGCAGGGTATCGGGATCAGAAAACAGGGCCTGGGCTAGCAATACCCGCAGTTTGAAACCGGGGGCGATTTCACTCATGGGACCGTAGTGCTGTTCCACCGGAATATCGACACCGGATAGCAGCTCGCCGGCGCGGGCCTCGGCGGAGTAGCCATCCAGCTCCGCGTATTTACCTTCCAGGTCGCCGGCGCGCATTCCATCCGCTTCGGACATTTCCGGCAGGGCATAGATTCGGTCACGTTCCTGCTTGACCTCCCAGAGCTCGTTATGGCCCATGATTACCGTGTCGATAACCGAGTATTCTTCGTAGGCGAACTGGTCCTGTTTGAGTACCCCAATGCGTTCGCCGGGTGTTGACGACACCGATCCGTGGGTCGGTGCCAGGTCTCCGGCGAGGATTTTCATGAAGGTGGACTTGCCACAGCCATTGGCTCCGATGAGCCCGTAGCGATTGCCGTTGCCAAATTTGACAGATATGTTTTCGAAAAGCGGTTTGGCGCCGAACTGGATAGTCAGATTGCTGGTAGAAATCACCGTGGTATTACCTGCGGGTTATAGATTGAAAAAACGATGCCACCGGAATCGGTGGGCGTTAGTGCGACTGGGGCCTGGTTGGGTACGACTATTCGCGACTGTTGTGCGAATCGGGCCCGGTCGTTAGCTTGTCAGCGGCCGTAGCCCTGTCTCTTATACACATCTCCGAGCC
>CAJXVN010000011.1 GCA_913060775.1 uncultured Gammaproteobacteria bacterium
GAGATGTAGAGAGGTCTCGTGGGCTCGGAGATGTGTATAAGAGACAGGGATGCAGCAGTGCGCACCATCGCTGGTAGTGCTCGTAGTATGGGTCTTGAGGTTGAGGGAGTTTCCTGATGGCTAAAATTAGCAAACGGCGCGCAGCGCTCATAGAACTGCTCGGCGAACGCAGTGCGTTGCCACTGGTCGAAGCGCTGGAGGTGGTAAAAAAGACTGCCACTGCGAAATTTGATGAATCCGTCGATATAAGCCTGAATCTCGGTATTGACCCACGTAAATCGGATCAGGTCGTGCGCGGCGCGACGGTATTGCCGAATGGGGCGGGTAAAACTGTTCGCATTGCTGTGTTCGCCCAGGGCGAAGCGGCCGATAAGGCGACCGAAGCCGGGGCTGATGAAGTCGGCATGGAAGAGCTGGCCGAAAAAATGAAAGGTGGTGACATCAATTTTGATGTGGTCATTGCTGCTCCCGACGCCATGCGTGTCGTTGGGGCGCTAGGTCAGGTACTGGGTCCCCGTGGATTGATGCCGAACCCAAAAGTTGGCACGGTGACACCAGACGTCGCCGGCGCGGTTGAAAATGCGAAAAAGGGCCAGGTTCGCTTTCGGGTTGATAAGGCTGGAATTATTCACTGCGCCGTAGGAAAAGCTTCGTTCACAGCAGAAGCCCTGGGCGAAAACATCGGCGCCGTGGTTGCTGAAGTTCAGAAATTAAAACCTGCTGCTGCCAAGGGTGTCTACCTTGACCGGTTGACGGTGAGTTCGACCATGGGATTAGGCGTGCCGGTGGATGTTTCCAGCCTTTAGGCTGGGTGCTATTCGACGGTATTTCACAGACTCTAGCGAAGCAGATAGTGAATCACTATGAGCAATAATTTAGAAATTAAAAAACAGAAGGTAGCTGAAGTCGCTGCCGTGGCGAGCAATGCCACGTCGATGATCGGCGCAGACTTCTCCGGCGTAACGGTTGAGGAGATGACTGCGTTTCGTGCTGAAGCCCGAAAGGCAGACGTGCACATCAAGGTAATTAAAAATAACCTGCTTAAGCTGGCGGTGAAAGGCACGGATTTTGAGTGTGCCACTGAATCCCTGAAGGGCCCTTTAATCATGGCGTTCTCGGGTGAAGAGCCGGGTTCGGCAGCGCGGGTGGTTCGGGATTTCTGTAAAACAAATTCCGCGATGCAGGTCAGACTGGTGGCGGTTGGTGGTCAGCTTCTGGATGCTAGCGCGCTGGAAGCAGTGGCTAAATTGCCGACCCGTGACGAAGCGCTAGCCAAACTGATGGGCGTTATGAAAGCGCCAATTACCAAGCTGGCCCAGACCCTCGGTGCCCCGCATAGCAAGCTGGTGCGGACGTTTGCCGCACTAAAAGAACAGAAAGAGGCTTGATTCTTCCCTGGCTGTGAACCACTCGCGGTAGATAAGTGTTAACGATGGTCATCTCGTTGCATCGCTTAAGTGAGTGGAGGACAGGCAGGGCAGGTTGAGTTTTTAGCTGAAGAAGTTTTTACGATCAATGTAACTCCGGAGTAAATCATGGCTGTAAATCAGGAAGAAATCCTAGAAACTATTTCCAATATGACCGTTGTCGAGGTCGTTGACCTCATCGAAGCAATGGAAGAGAAGTTTGGCGTTAGCGCAGCTGCCATGGCGGCTCCGGTTGCGGCAGTCGGCGGCGGTGATGCCGGTGGCGCAGCGGCTGAAGAGCAGACCGAATTCGACGTCATTCTGACTGGTTTCGGCGAAGCTAAAGTCGCGGTTATCAAAGCTGTTCGAGGCATCACTGGTCTCGGCCTTAAAGAAGCCAAAGCGGCTGTGGAAGGCGCGCCTACGCCGATTAAGGAAGGTGCCACCAAAGAGCAGGCGGACGAACTTGTTGCTCAGATCGCCGAAGCTGGCGGGACCGCAGAGCTTAAGTAAGGCTTGCTAATTCCTACCGGGGCCCTCGGGCTCTCAACTGACCACCATCCTCGATAGGGTGGTGGTCAAGAAGGATCCCCTCGACTGGAGGCGGTTAGACGCCGTTTACGGTAGGGGATTCTTTGTCTATGAAAAACGGAAACTGAGCTGAGTAACTGTTGCTACAAAGCAGATGCTTGTCTGATGGCCAGTTGCTGGGCCGATAATCTGTTGACTCGAACGGAGCTTCTATGACCTATTCGTACGCCGAAAAAAAACGTATCCGCAAAGACTTTGGTGTTCGTGAGCAGGTGCTTGAAGTACCTAACTTGCTGGCTATCCAACTGGATTCTTACCAACGCTTTCTGACCAGCAAGGCAGAAGGTTGGGAAGAGGGCGAAATAGGACTGGAAGCAGCGTTCCGATCGGTTTTTCCGATAGAAGGCTATACCCGCACAGCGGCGCTGGAATACGACGGCTATGAACTCGGCAAGCCGGCGTTTGATGTCAAAGAGTGTCAGATTCGAGGCATGACCTACTCGGCGCCGCTACAGGCGAGAGTGAAGCTGGTCTTTTATGACAAAGCCAGTACTAAAAACCGCGTGGTCAAGGAAGTCCGCGAGCAGCAGGTGTACATGGGGGAAATTCCCCTGATGACCCGTAACGGTACCTTTATTACTAATGGTACCGAGCGGGTGATCGTGTCCCAATTGCACCGTTCACCCGGGGTCTTTTTTACCCACGATAAAGGTAAGACTCACTCGTCGGGCAAGTTGCTGTTTTCGGCGCGAATCATTCCTTACCGCGGCTCCTGGCTTGATTTTGAGTTCGATCCTAAAGATCTGCTCCATGTCCGTATTGACCGGCGTCGTAAATTGCCGGTGACGGTGTTGTTGAGAGCCCTCGGCTTTAGCAACGAAGAGATGCTCGAGCTGTTTTTCGAAAACGACGTTGTAAAGTTAACCAAGACTCAGGCAAAACTGGAACTGGTGCCGGAGCGGCTACGTGGTCAGGCGGTCAGCTTTGACATAAAAGATAAAAATGACAAGGTGATCGTGCCCGCCGGCAAGCGGGTCACTGCTAAACACGTTCGAGAACTGGACGCAGCCGGGCTGAAAGAGCTCGTCGTTCCGGAAGAATATTTATTGGGTCAGACCATCGCCAGGGATGTCATCGAGACGTCCACCGGCGAGCTGGTCGCCCCGGCCAATACGCTGATAGACGAAGAGTTGCTCGCGGCAATTCGCGGTGCCGGAATTAAAAAGCTCGAACTCATTTACTTCAATGACGTCGATAACGGGCCGTTTGTGTCCGAGACCTTAAGGGTTGATAGCACCGCGAGTGTGCTTGAGGCACTGGTCGATATTTATCACATTATGAGGCCCGGTGAGCCGCCGACTAAGGAAGCGGCAGAAAAGCTGTTTAACAACCTCTTTTTTAGTCACGAGCAGTATGACCTGTCAGCCGTTGGCCGGATGAAACTGAATCGTGGGATCGGTCGCGAGGAGACCAGTGGCGAAGGCGTACTTAGCCGCGACGACATTGTTGATGTCGTTCGGAAACTGATCAGTATTAAAAATGGTAAGGGTTTGGTAGATGACGGCGATCACCTGGGCAACCGGCGTGTCCGCTGTGTCGGTGAGATGGTCGAAAACCAGTTCCGTATCGGTCTGGTTCGGGTCGATCGCGCCGTTCGTGATCGCCTGAGTTTTGCTGAATCCGAAGATCTGATGCCTCAGGATCTGATCAATGCCAAGCCGGTCTCGGCAGTGGTTAAAGAATTCTTTGGTTCCAGTCAGCTATCTCAGTTCATGGATCAGGTTAATCCCCTGTCCGAAGTGACTCATAAGCGCCGTATCTCTGCACTGGGTCCAGGTGGTCTGACCCGGGAACGGGCTGGTTTTGAAGTGCGGGACGTCCATCCGACTCATTACGGTCGTGTCTGTCCCATCGAAACGCCTGAAGGGCCAAATATCGGCCTGATCAATTCACTCGCAGTTTTTGCACGGACCAACTCCTATGGTTTCCTTGAGACCCCTTACCGGGTGGTCAAGGACGGTAAAGTCAGTGGTGAGATCACTTATATGTCGGCGCTCGACGAGCCTGAACATGTCATTGCACAGGCGAGTGCGGCCACTAATAATCAGAACAAACTGGTAGATGAGCTGGTATCGTCGCGGCATCTCAACGAGTTCACGCTGAAAACAGCGGACGAAGTTGGTTTTATGGACGTGTCGCCGCAACAGGTCGTGTCGATCGCGGCTTCGCTAATCCCATTCCTGGAGCACGATGATGCTAACCGAGCCCTGATGGGTTCGAATATGCAACGTCAGGCTGTGCCGACATTGCGTGTGGAAAAGCCCCTGGTTGGTACCGGCATGGAGCGGATAGTTGCGCGTGACTCCGGCACATCGGTGCTGGCCGAACGCGGCGGCGTGGTGGACGATGTTGATGCGAATCGTATCGTTGTTCGGGTTAATGATGAGGAAACCAAAGCCGGTGACCCCGGGGTCGATATCTACAATCTGGTCAAGTACACCCGCTCCAATCAAAACACCTGCATGAACCAGCGCCCTCTGGTTTCCCCGGGCGATCGGATTGTGGCCGGAGATTTTCTCGCCGACGGTTCCTCAACCGACATGGGAGAGCTAGCGCTTGGACAGAATATGCGCGTCGCCTTCATGCCGTGGAATGGGTACAACTTTGAGGATTCGATCATCATCTCGGAGCGGGTGGTCCAGGAAGACCGGTTTACCACCATCCATATCCAGGAACTGACCTGCGTATCACGAGATACTAAATTAGGCGCCGAGGCGGTCACCGCCGATATTCCCAATGTCGGTGAGGGCGCACTCAGCAAACTGGATGAGTCCGGTATCGTGTTTATCGGCGCCCGGGTGAGTCCCGGCGATATTCTCGTGGGTAAGGTTACGCCAAAGGGCGAAACCCAGATGACCCCCGAAGAAAAGCTGCTGCGTGCCATTTTTGGTGAGAAAGCCTCCGAGGTCAAAGACACCTCGCTACGCGTTCCTTCCGGTATGGTCGGTACGGTCATTGATGTTCAGGTTTTTACCCGCGATGGGGTTGAAAAAGACGAGCGGACCCGGGCAATAGAAGAAACCGAATTGGCGCGTATCCAGCAGGATTTCAACGATCAGTTTCGTATTGTTTCCGAGGACGCTTATCAACGACTGGAAAAACTGCTGACGGGTAAGGAAGCGGCGAGTGGCCCTGGCAAACTGAAAGCGGGCACCAAGATCACCAAAGCCTATCTGCAGGAAATTGATCGCACGGAATGGAGCAAGATTGCGCTGGTCGACGAAGCCGCGGGCAGTCAGGCGACTCAGCTACTGGATCAGATCGGTGGACTGCGTAAATCCTTTGATGAGCTGTTCGAAGAAAAGCGGGATAAATTAGTGGGGTCTGATGACCTGCAACCCGGCGTCCTCAAAATGGTTAAGGTTTACGTCGCGCAGAAGCGGCGTATCCAGCCAGGCGACAAAATGGCCGGCCGTCACGGTAATAAGGGTGTTATCTCGGTGATCGTGCCGGTAGAAGACATGCCGTATGACGAAAACGGCCAACCGGTGGATATCATTCTCAACCCGCTGGGCGTACCGTCGCGTATGAACGTCGGTCAGGTGCTGGAAACCCACCTGGGTCTGGCGGCTAAGGCCCTGGGGCTCAAAATTGGCAACCTGGTTGATTCCGGCGGTAAACCTGCATCCGTACGTAAGCTACTCAAACAGATTTACAGCACTGGCGGTACCCCCGCTGATCTGGCGAGTCTGGAAGATAAGGAAGTAATGGAGCTTGCAGAGAACCTGCGTGGTGGGGTGCCCATGGGCACGCCGGTATTTGATGGTGCCAGTGAGACAAATATCAAAGACATGCTGGAACTTGCCGAGTTGTCACCAACGGGCCAGTCAGTCCTTTATGATGGACGGACCGGGCAGCAATTCGACCGTCCAGTCACGGTTGGTTATATGTACGTGCTGAAGCTTAACCACCTGGTCGATGACAAGATGCACGCTCGCTCTACCGGGCCTTACAGTCTGGTTACCCAGCAGCCGCTGGGGGGTAAAGCGCAATTTGGTGGGCAACGATTTGGTGAGATGGAAGTCTGGGCGCTGGAAGCATACGGTGCTGCCTACACGCTCCAGGAGATGCTCACCGTCAAATCGGATGACGTCAACGGTCGTACCAAAATGTATAAAAACATTGTCGATGGCAATTACACCATCGATGCAGGAATGCCCGAATCCTTTAACGTACTGGTTAAAGAAATTCGCGCGTTGGGTATCGATATCGAGCTGGAACGCACTTGAATACTCAGACCGAGATATTTAAGCAACGCCTGTGCTGGTTAACCACCGGCCTGTCAAAACAAAATCTACGATCGTTACAGGGGATAGCCGCATGAAAGAATTTCTGAACCTGATGCAGCAGAATTACCAGACTGAAGATTTTGACGCTTTTCGAATCGGACTGGCATCTCCTGAGAAAATACGGTCCTGGTCATGGGGCGAAGTTAAAAAGCCCGAGACCATCAATTACCGTACTTTTAAACCGGAACGTGATGGCCTGTTTTGCGCCAAGATTTTTGGTCCAATCAAGGACTATGAATGTCTCTGCGGCAAATACAAGCGGCTTAAGCATCGCGGTGTTATCTGCGAAAAGTGCGGCGTTGAAGTCACTTTAGCGAAAACCCGACGTGAGCGGATGGGCCATCTGGATCTGGCTAGCCCCGTAGCGCATATCTGGTTTTTAAAATCCCTGCCTTCGCGGATGGGGATGATCCTTGATATGGGTCTGGGCGAACTCGAAAGGGTCCTCTATTTCGAGGCCTTCGTCGTGACCGAGCCAGGCATGACGCCGTTGGAACGGGGGCAGCTGCTCAACGACGAAGAGTACATCGAAGCGCGCGAGCAGTACGGCGACGAATTTGTTGCCGGCATGGGTGCCGAATCGGTGCGTAAACTGCTGGCAATGGTCGATCTGACCCGAGAAGCGGAAGACCTGCGCGAGGAAATAGCAGCAACGGGTTCCGAAACCAAATATAAAAAACTGGTTAAACGGCTGAAACTGATTGAGGGTTTTTCTGAATCCGGTAATCGTCCGGAGTGGATGGTGTTTACCGTACTGCCGGTGCTGCCGCCAGAGTTGCGGCCGCTGGTGCCGCTGGACGGTGGTCGGTTTGCCACGTCAGATCTTAATGATCTGTATCGGCGGGTGATTAACCGCAACAATCGTCTAAAGCGCCTCCTCGATCTCAACGCACCCGATATTATCGTGCGTAATGAGAAGCGGATGCTGCAGGAATCCGTGGATGCACTGCTGGATAATGGCCGTCGCGGACGTGCAATTACCGGCACTAACCGTCGTCCACTGAAATCCCTCGCCGACATGATCAAGGGCAAGCAGGGTCGTTTCCGTCAGAATCTGCTTGGTAAACGCGTGGATTACTCCGGTCGTTCGGTGATCGTGGTGGGCCCGCAGCTCAAGCTGCACCAGTGTGGCCTGCCAAAGAAAATGGCCCTGGAGCTATTCAAACCCTTCGTGTTCGGAAAACTCGAAGCCAGAGGTCTTGCGACCACCATCAAGGCGGCCAAGAAAATGGTGGAGCGGGCCGGTGCCGAGGTCTGGGACGTGCTCGAAGAAGTGATTCGCGAACATCCCGTGATGTTGAATCGCGCGCCGACTCTGCATCGACTGGGTATCCAGGCCTTTGAACCCCTGCTGGTGGAAGGTAAAGCCATTCAGCTGCATCCGCTGGTCTGTACCGCCTTTAACGCCGATTTCGATGGCGATCAGATGGCCGTGCACGTACCACTGACGATCGAGGCGCAGCTCGAAGCGCGTACCTTGATGATGTCTTCTAATAATATTCTTTCGCCCGCCAATGGCGAGCCGATCATCGTGCCGACTCAGGACGTGGTGCTGGGGCTCTACTATTTGTCCCGGGAAAAGGCCGAAGCTGCGGGTACGGGTAAGGTGTTTGCCAACGTTACCGAAGCGCGTCATGCCTATGATGCGGGTGCGGTTGATCTGCATGCGCGAGTAAAGGTGCGTATTACTGAGCAACGGCTAGATGCCGACGGCAACGAATATGATCATACCGAGTTGACGGACACCACGGTTGGGCGGGCGCTGCTCTCCCAGGTCATTCCGGTGGGGATGCCCTTCTCCATGGTCGATCGGACCTTGAACAAAAAGGCCATTTCCGCCCTTATCAACTATTGCTATCGCAATATTGGTCTTAAATCCACAGTAGTGTTCGCTGATCAGCTGATGTACACCGGTTATCAGTTTGCCACTCGTTCCGGTACGTCGATCTGTCTTGGGGACATGGTGACCCCGGATTCCAAGGAAAAAATTCTTGGCATTGCCGAAACCGAGGTGAAGGACATTGCCCAGCAGTACGCATCGGGTCTGGTTACTGATGGGGAACGCTACAACAAGGTTGTCGATATCTGGTCGCACGCGAATGAGGAAGTCGCGAACGCCATGATGTCCGAGCTGCGGACCGAACAGGTGGTGGACGCGGCGGGCAACGAAGTTGAGCAGGATTCGTTCAACTCTATTTATATGATGGCCGATTCCGGGGCGCGTGGTAGCGCCGCTCAGATTCGTCAGCTTGCCGGTATGCGCGGGCTGATGGCGAAACCGGATGGATCGATCATCGAAACGCCGATTACTGCAAATTTCCGCGAAGGGCTCGACGTTCTCCAGTACTTTATTTCCACCCACGGTGCTCGAAAAGGCCTGGCGGATACCGCGCTTAAAACCGCTAACTCCGGTTACCTGACTCGACGTCTGGTGGACGTCGCGCAGGATCTGGTGATTACCGAAGAAGATTGCGGCACTGACGTCGGTCTTGATGTGTCGGCGGTGCTCGCTGGCGGTGAAGTTATCGAGCAGCTGCGTGACCGGGTGCTTGGCAGGATTCTGGCCAGGGATGTGATCCAGCCCGGCGCCGGCGGAGAGCTGGTGCTGGAGCGTGGTGATATGCTCGACGAAGATGCAGTGGATCTGCTGGAAGAGCAGGGCGTTGATTCCGTTTACGTGCGTTCGGCGATTCGTTGCGAAGCCCGTTACGGAGTCTGCGCAGCCTGTTACGGCAGGGATCTGGCCAGAGGTCATTTGGTCAACGTCGGTGAAGCCGTCGGCGTTATTGCCGCGCAATCAATCGGCGAGCCGGGAACCCAGCTCACCATGCGTACTTTCCACGTCGGTGGGGCGGTTTCTCGAAGCGTATCGAGTAATAACATTCAGCCGAACGTCAGCGGCACGATGCAGCTGGTGAACGTCAAGACTGTTGCTCACGCCGATGGCCATCTGGTGAGTGTCTCGCGGTCGGGCGAAGTGGTCATCCTCGATGATCAGGAGCGCGAGCGCGAAAGGCACAAAATCCCTTACGGTGCAATCCTGTCTCGTGGTGACGGCGGAACCGTCGAAGCGGGAGAGGTCGTGGTCACCTGGGATCCCCATACCCATCCGGTGGTCAGCGAACTGGCGGGCTTTGTCCAGCTGATCGATGTCGTTGACGGTGTTACCACGACGAATGAGGTTGATGAGTCGACCGGGCTGGCCAACATTGTTGTCATTGATCCGAAACAGCGGACCGCCACGGGTCGGGATTTGCGACCGATGGTGAAGCTGGTGGATGCCAAGGGGGGCGACATCAATATCCCTGGTACGGACCTACCTGCCCAGTATTTTCTGCCGAGTGGCGCCGTGATTACCGCCACCGACAAGAAGGAAGTCAGGATAGGCGACGTACTGGCCAGAATACCGCAGGCATCATCGAAAACCCGCGACATCACAGGTGGTCTGCCAAGAGTGGCGGATCTGTTCGAGGCGCGTAAACCCAAAGAGCCTGCAATCATGGCTGAGCGCACGGGCATCGTTTCTTTTGGGAAGGAAACCAAAGGAAAAATTCGCCTGATCATCACCGATGAAGAACGCGAGCAGCATGCCTTCCTGATCCCAAAATTTCATCACATCACCGTTTACGATGGTGAACACGTGCAGAAAGGTGACGTCATTGCCGATGGTTCGCCGGTCCCTCATGACATTCTGAGGCTGCTGGGCGTCGACGCGCTGGCTAACTACATGGTGAATGAGGTACAGGAAGTTTATCGCCTGCAGGGCGTTAAAATTAACGACAAGCACATCGAGGTGATTCTGCGCCAGATGATGCGCAAAGTTGAGGTTCTTGATGCCGGCGACACCAACTTACTCCGTGGCGAACAGCTCGATCGTGGGGCAATGGTCGCTGAAAATAATCGCGTGATCGAAGAAGGCAAACAACCAGCCGAGTATGAGCACCAGTTATTGGGTATTACTAAAGCGTCGTTGGCCACCGAATCCTTTATCTCGGCAGCCTCCTTCCAGGAAACGACGCGTGTGTTGACTGAAGCATCGGTAAACGGCAAGCGCGACGATCTCCGTGGCCTGAAGGAGAACGTCGTAGTCGGGCGCCTGATTCCTGCGGGCACCGGGTTTGCTTATCACCAGAAACGCCGGGAAGAGCGGGCAGCACCGGAGGTCGCAATAGAGGACATCTGGGAAACCGCGCCGGAGCTGGAAGAGGAGCAGCCGGCGGCCACTGCCCCTGATGCTGGTGGCGAAGCGGCAGCCGGTTAACGTGTCCTGAATAGAACTGCCCCAGGCCGGTCAATTTGTCTTGACTGGTCTGGGTAGCATCCATATACTACGCAGCCGCTCACGGACCCTACTGGTAAAAATCCCGGTCCTGAGTGTGTCTTATCCCCTAATTTAACAAGGCAGAAAGCTGGATGGCGACCATCAATCAGCTGGTGCGTAAGCCGCGTATGCGGCCGCGTAAAAAGTCGAACGTACCTGCGCTAGCGGCATCGCCGCAGAAGCGTGGCGTATGTACTCGCGTTTACACGACGACACCAAAAAAGCCGAACTCGGCGCTGCGTAAAGTAGCCCGTGTGCGGTTAACAAACGGTTTTGAAGTAACCACCTATATTGGTGGCGAAGGTCATAACTTGCAGGAGCACTCGCTGGTACTGATCCGCGGTGGTCGAGTCAAGGATTTGCCCGGGGTGCGTTACCACACGGTTCGTGGTGCGCTCGATACTTCAGGTGTGGCCGACCGTAAGAAGGCCCGCTCTAAATATGGTACCAAGCGCCCTAAGTCCTGATCGGTTAAATCGGATCGGGTAGTGCTTAAATTATTGGCTTGACGGAGCCGTGACTAGGTCGCGGCTCTTTCATTTTATAACTTCGGGTTAACCACCTATGTCCAGAAGACGAGTAGCAGCAAAACGGGAAATCCTGCCGGATCCGAAGTTCGGGGATCTGACGCTGGCCAAGTTGATGAATGTCATCATGGTCGATGGAAAAAAAGCCCAGGCGGAAAAAATAATCTACGGTGCTTTAGATAAGCTCGAGCAAACCCATCAGGGGCAGGACGTTGTTGCGCTGATGAAGCAGAGCCTGGAAAACATATCGCCGCTGGTCGAAGTTAAATCCCGGCGCGTGGGTGGTGCTACCTATCAGGTGCCAATCGAAGTTCGCCCTGACCGTCAGCGTGCGCTAGCGATGCGCTGGCTGATTGCGGCTGCGCGTAAGCGCGGTGAAAAGACCATGGCATTGCGCCTTGCGGGCGAAGTGTCGGATGCCATTGAAAATCGTGGTGCTGCAGTTAAGAAGCGTGAAGACGGCCATCGCATGGCGGAAGCCAATAAGGCTTTCTCGCATTATCGCTGGTAGTCATAGCCTGACCCTGGTTGAAAGCTGTATTTCGCTAAATATTAATCATTAAGCCATAGAGATTACTTAAAGTGCCACGTACCACACCAATTGAACGCTACCGCAATATTGGCATCATGGCTCACATTGATGCCGGTAAAACCACCACGACTGAAAGGGTGCTTTACTACACCGGTGTGTCGCATAAAATTGGCGAGGTTCATGATGGCGCGGCCACCATGGACTGGATGGAGCAGGAGCAGGAGCGTGGCATAACCATCACCTCCGCCGCGACTACCTGTTTCTGGTCAGGCATGGAAAAGCAGTTTGACGAGCATCGCGTCAACATCATTGATACTCCCGGGCACGTTGATTTCACCATCGAAGTTGAACGGTCTCTTCGCGTTCTCGATGGCGCGGTCGCTGTGTTCTGCTCAGTGGGTGGGGTCGAGCCCCAGTCCGAGACTGTCTGGCGCCAGGCGACCCGCTACGGGGTGCCGCGTATGGCGTTCATCAATAAGATGGACCGGGATGGCGCAGACTTTCTGCGGGTTGTGGGGCAGATTGAAAGTCGGTTGGGTTCAAATCCAGTGCCGATTCAGCTCCCGATCGGTGCAGAAAAAGAATTTGAAGGCGTTATCGATCTGCTGAAAATGAAGGCGGTGCGCTGGGAAGAAGAGAACATGGGCATGCAGTTTTTCGAGGACGAAATCCCCGAGGAGCTGAAAGAACAGGCCAACGAATATCGCGCTCGCATGGTGGAAGCTGCCGCCGAAGCCAGCGACGAGTTGATGGAAAAATACCTCGAGACCGAGGAGCTTGAAACCGAAGAAATTATTGCTGGGTTGCGCCAGCTGACGCTGGAAAACAAGCTGGTGATCGTGACCTGTGGCACCGCCTTTAAGAACAAGGGTGTCCAGTCAATGCTCGACGCTGTAGTGCAGTTCATGCCGTCGCCGGTTGATGTCCCGGCGATTAAGGGCGTGCTGGAAGACGAGACCGAGGACGAGCGGCCTTCTTCCGACGATGAGCCCTTCTCGGCGCTGGCTTTCAAAATCGCGACTGATCCTTTTGTTGGTACTTTGACGTTCTTCCGGGTTTATTCCGGGGTGCTGACTTCCGGTTCTTCGATATACAACCCGGTGAAAGGCAAAAAAATGCGGGTCGGTCGTATCCTGCAGATGCACTCGAATAACCGCGAGGAAATCACTGAGGTTCGGGCAGGTGATATCGCTGCTGCGGTGGGTCTGAAAAGCGTAACCACCGGCGATACGCTCTGCGCGCCAGAAGACGTAATTACCCTGGAACGCATGGAATTTCCTGATCCGGTTATCTCCGTGGCGGTCGAGCCTAAAACCAAAAGCGACCAGGAGAAAATGGGAATCGCACTGGGCAAACTTGCTCAGGAAGATCCGTCCTTCCGGGTTCACACGGATGAAGAGTCTGCGCAGACCATCATCTCCGGAATGGGTGAGCTGCATCTCGATATCATTGTCGACCGCATGCGGCGCGAATTCGACGTTGAAGCTAACGTTGGTGCGCCTCAGGTTGCCTATCGCGAAACCATTCGAGAAACCATCGAACAGGAAGGCAAGTTTGTTCGCCAGACCGGTGGTCGGGGACAGTATGGTCACGTATGGCTGCGGATTGAGCCGCAGGAACCAGGCGCCGGCTATGAATTCTCCAATGAAATCGTGGGTGGTGTGGTGCCGCGGGAATACATTAATTCCGTCGATAAAGGCATCCAGGAACAGATGGAGAACGGTGTAATCGCCGGCTATCCGGTGGTTGATGTCAAGGTCGCGCTCTACGATGGGTCTTATCACGACGTCGATTCCAATGAGATGGCCTTTAAAATCGCCGGCTCCATGGCTTTTAAGGAAGGCGCCAGAAACGCCTCGCCGGTGCTGTTAGAACCTGTGATGAAAGTCGAAGTGGTTTGCCCGGAAGAAAACATGGGTGACGTAGTTGGTGATTTGAATCGCCGGCGCGGCATGATTGAAGGCATGGATGATGTTCCGCTCGGTAAAGCCGTCCGGGCCAGTGTCCCTCTGGCTGAAATGTTCGGTTATGCCACGGATCTGCGCTCCTCTACGCAGGGCCGGGCCACCTACACCATGGATTTCGAAAAATACATGGCCGCGCCTAACAGCGTGGCTGAGAAAGTTATAAACAGGTAATTTCACCCCTATCGGTTGTCAACAGAAGTAAAAGGTAGCTGCCATGTCCAAGGAAAAATTCGAACGAACGAAACCCCATGTGAACGTGGGAACGATAGGTCACGTAGATCACGGTAAGACCACTCTGACGGCGGCGCTGACGACCGTGATGGCGACCAAGCACGGTGGCGAGACCAAAGCCTACGATCAGATTGATAACGCACCGGAAGAGCGCGAGCGTGGCATTACCATTGCTACCGCCCACGTTGAGTACGAATCCGACTTGCGGCATTACGCCCACGTTGATTGCCCCGGACACGCCGATTATGTGAAGAACATGATCACCGGTGCGGCGCAGATGGACGGTGCGATCCTGGTGGTGAACGCCGCCGACGGACCCATGCCTCAGACTCGTGAGCACATCCTGCTGTCCCGTCAGGTCGGCGTGCCCTACATCCTGGTCTACCTGAACAAGGCCGACATGGTGGATGACGAAGAGCTGCTCGAGCTGGTCGAAATGGAAGTGCGTGAGCTGCTGGACACCTACGAATTTCCGGGCGACGACACGCCGGTGATTATAGGTAGTGCGCTTAAAGCCCTCGAAGGCGATACCAGCGAGATCGGTATTCCCTCCATCGAGAAGCTGGTTGACGCGCTGGACGAATACATTCCGGAGCCCGAGCGGGCCATCGACGGTGATTTTCTGATGCCGGTCGAAGACGTGTTCTCGATCTCCGGTCGTGGCACCGTGGTGACCGGTCGTGTCGAACGCGGCATCGTCAAAGTGGGCGAAGAAGTCTCCATCGTCGGTATTCGCGACACCGTGACCACCACCTGTACCGGTGTGGAAATGTTTCGCAAGTTGCTCGACGAAGGGCGCGCCGGGGATAACGTTGGTGTGCTGCTGCGCGGTACCAAGCGAGAAGAGGTCGAGCGTGGCCAGGTGCTATGCAAACCCGGCTCGATTACGCCGCACACCAAATTTGATGCCGAAGTTTATATCCTGTCCAAAGACGAAGGCGGCCGCCACACGCCGTTCTTCAAAGGTTATCGGCCACAGTTTTACTTCCGTACCACCGACGTGACCGGCGAGTGTTTGCTGCCCGAAGGTGTCGAGATGGTGATGCCGGGAGACAACATCAGTCTGGTGGTGGATTTGATCACCCCGATTGCGATGGACGAAGGATTACGATTTGCGATCCGCGAAGGTGGTCGTACCGTCGGTGCCGGCGTCGTCGCTAAAATTATTGAGTGATTAGGTAATGTCGAGTCAAAAAATACGAATTCGATTGAAGTCGTTTTCGCACAAGCTGATAGATCAGTCGGTGCACGAGATCGTCGACACGGTGAAACGGACCGGTTCAAGAGTGCACGGTCCCATTCCGTTGCCGACCCGAATCGAACGTCACACTATATTGCGTTCCCCGCACAAGGATAAAGACTCGCGGGATCAGTTCGAGATCAGGACTCACAAACGCCTGGTAGATATCGTAGAGCCAACCGACAAAACGGTTGACGCGCTGATGAACCTGGATTTAGCCGCTGGCGTTGACGTTCAAGTCAAGCTTGGCTAACGGCCCTAGTAAGGAAATTTTAAAATGTCGATCGGATTAGTAGGACAAAAGCGCGGGATGACCCGGGTTTTTACCGAAGACGGGCGTTCGGTGCCGGTAACCGTGATCGAGGTCAATAATAACCGGGTAGTTCGGGTTAAAGACGTCGACGGCGACGGGTATAGCGCCGTGCAGGTTACCTGGGGCGACAAACGCGCCAGCCTGGTTAGCAAACCAAAAGCCGGCGAATTTGCCAAAGCCGGCGTTAAGCCTGGTTTGGGGCTGACCGAATTTCGGGCTAGTGCAGACGACCTCGAGGGTCTGGAAGCCGGTAGTGAACTGACCGTCGAAACCTTTGCCGAAGGGCAGGTAGTTGATGTCACCGGTGTTAGTAAAGGTAAGGGCTTTGCCGGTGCGGTCAAGCGCTGGAACTTCCAGATGCAGGACGCTACCCACGGCAACTCGGTATCTCATCGTGCACCTGGTTCTACCGGTCAAAACCAGTCACCGGGGCGTGTTTTTCCCGGAAAGAAAATGGCAGGCCATCTGGGTAACGTTAAGCGGACTCAGCAGAAACTCCAGGTTGTGCGGGTTGATGTGGACCGGAGCCTGTTACTTATTAAGGGAGCAGTTCCCGGTGCGCCCGGCGGCCAGGTAATTGTTCGTCCGTCAGTCAAGGTGTCCGGGAGTTAATCATGGAATTATCCATTACTAACCTAGAAGGAAGTGCTGCCGGTGCAATTGAAGTGGCAGACGCGTTGGCCGAGACCGAATTTAATAAGGGTCTGGTACACCAGCTAGTTGTGGCCTATCTGGCAAACGGACGCAGTGATACCGTCGGCCACAGAAGTCGTAGTCAGGTGATTGGTAGCGGCCGCAAGCCATGGGCGCAGAAAGGTCAGGGCCGGGCTCGTGCGGGAACGGTCAAAAGCCCGCTGTGGCGTGGTGGGGGAAAAACCTTCGTGGCCGAAGAACGCCATCACCAGCAGAAAGTAAATCGTAAAATGCACCGCGCAGGAATGCGGGGCATTATCGCCGAGCTGATTCGTCAGGACCGCCTGATGGTAGTCGAATCGCTGAAGCGGGAAACGGGTAAAACCGCAGCTGCTGCCAAGCAGCTTGCGAACTGGGGTGTTAACGGCAATCGGGTGCTACTGGTTGATCTCGAAGCCGATGACAACCTTGAACTGGCAGTGCGCAATATTCCGAAAGTCTATTGCTGTCTGGTGTCCGAACTGAGCCCCGTTGACCTGGTTGGTAGCGATAAAGTGATCATCAGTACCGAGGCGCTTAAGGCCCTCGAGGAAAAACTACAATGACAAATTATCCGAGCAAAGGCCGGTTGCTAAATGTGATTCTGGGCCCGCATATCTCAGAGAAATCGGCGCGCGGTGCGGAAATGAACTCGCAGTTTTGCTTTAAGGTCGCGCCGAGCGCAACCAAAGACGAGATTAAGCAAGCAGTGGAATCGCTGTTTGAGGTGAACGTCAATAAAGTACGGACGCTGAACGTAAAAGGCAAAAGCAAACGATTCGGGCGTTTCTTCGGCCGGCGCAAAGACTGGAAAAAAGCATACGTCTCCCTGCAGGCCGGGCAGGACATCGATTTTAGTGCCCTCAGCTGATAGCTGATCGGCGAAAATGGAACGGTTAAAATGGCAGTAGTAAAAAGAAAACCGACTTCACCAGGGCGCAGGTTTGTCGTTCAGGTCGTTAATCCTGAATTGCATACCGGCGAACCGCACGCGCCACTGGTAGAAAAGCTTAGTAAAAGTGGTGGACGCAATAACCACGGACGCATTACCACTCGCCATCGCGGTGGGGGGCATAAAAGGCGTTACCGGGTTATCGATTTCAAACGCAACAAAGATGATATTGCGGCCAAGGTTGAGCGGATTGAATATGACCCCAACCGAAGTGCAAATATTGCGTTGCTGCTTTATGCGGATGGTGAACGGCGTTATATGATCGCGCCAAAAGGCGTGAGCGCTGGCGATACGGTCATTTCAGGCATACAAACGCCAATTAAGGTTGGTAACTGCATGCCGCTGGGCAATATGCCCCTGGGTTCGGTCGTCCACTGCCTCGAATTGAAACCTGGTAAGGGTGCTCAGATCGCCCGCAGCGCAGGTAACTCCGCGCAGTTGGTTGCGCGAGAAGGTAGCTATGCCACCTTGCGGCTTAAATCTGGCGAAATGCGTAAGTTGCTGACCGAATGTCGAGCAACGCTCGGTGAAGTCGGTAACTCGGAGCATAGCCTGCGGTCGCTGGGTAAAGCCGGTGCATCACGGTGGCGCGGCGTTCGTCCGACTGTTCGCGGTGTCGCGATGAACCCGGTTGATCATCCTCATGGTGGTGGTGAAGGTCGTACCTCTGGTGGTCGTCACCCGGTATCGCCCTGGGGTCAACCGACCAAGGGCCACCGAACCCGCAGTAACAAACGTACTGACAAGGCGATCGTACGTCGTCGTCACAGTAAATAAGTTTTAAACGGAGTAACGCACGGTGCCACGCTCAATTAAAAAAGGTCCTTTTATGGACCACCATCTGACCAAGAAGGTCGCGGAATCCATTGAGACCAACAATCGGCGGCCTATAAAGACCTGGTCACGTCGTTCGACGGTGATGCCCGATATGATTGGGTTGACCATCGCTGTTCATAACGGGCGGGCACATATTCCGATCTTAATTAACGAAAACATGGTCGGTCACAAATTAGGTGAGTTTGTGATGACCCGTACCTATCGGGGTCACACCGCCGATAAGAAAACTAAACGCTAACGGGCGCTGCTGATGGATACAAGTGCAAAGTTAACCGGCGCGGCCCTCTCCGCACAGAAGGGGCGTCTTGTCGCTGATCAGATTCGTGGACTCGGTGTTGAGCCGGCACTGGAATTGCTGGCCTTTAGCCCGAAAAAGGCGGCGGTGCTGATTCGTGGACTTTTAGAGTCTGCCATCGCTAACGCGGAACACAACAACGGCGCTGATATCGACGACCTGAAAGTTAAGACCATTCACGTCGATCAGGGTCCAACCCAAAAACGATTTCGTGCGAGAGCGCGAGGTCGCGGAAATCGTATTCTTAAACGCAGCTGCCACATTAGTATTGTGGTTAGCGACGACTAGGCAACCAAGAGAGCTGCTATGGGCCAAAAAGTAAATCCGACAGGCATTCGCCTCGGTATCGTTAAGGACCACACTGCGCGCTGGTACGCACAGGGTAGTGCTTTTGCTGATTACCTGGTGAACGACCTCGAAATTCGAAAATTTATCCGCAAACGGTTAAAAAACGCTTCGGTCAGCCGGATCGAGATCGAGCGTCCGTCGCAGAGTGCGCGTGTGGTCATCCACACCGCGCGGCCCGGTATCGTCATTGGCAAGAAGGGTGAGGACATCGACAAATTGCGTAACGAGCTGGTCCGTATTGTTGGATCGCCCGTAAACGTTAATGTCGAAGAAGTTCGTAAACCTGAGCTTGACGCGACCCTGGTAGCCGAGAGCGTGGCTCAGCAGCTGGAACGGCGGATTATGTTCCGGCGGGCAATGAAGCGCGTGGTTCAGAACGCAATGCGCCTGGGTGCGGAAGGAATTCGCATCAATGTGGCCGGCCGTCTGAATGGCGCCGAAATTGCGCGTACCGAATGGTACCGCGAAGGTCGTGTGCCGCTACATACCTTTCGGGCAGATATTGACTACGGAACCGCGGAAGCAGCCACCACCTACGGGATCATTGGCATCAAGGTCTGGATATTCAAGGGTGAAGTGACTCGCACGCGCAAGAGCATTGCGTCGAACACAGGCGCTGCTGCCGATAGCGATTCCAAGACGCAGGCAAATTAAACGATGTTACAGCCAAAACGGACAAAATTTCGTAAGCAGTTCAAAGGTCGCAACCGAGGACTGGCTCAGGTCGGTAACAAGGTGAGCTTTGGTGAATACGGGCTAAAAGCGGTTGAGCGTGGACGGATTACGGCGCGTCAAATCGAATCAGCGCGTCGCGCCATGAACAGGCACCTGAAGCGTAACGGCAAAATCTGGATCCGCATCTTTCCGGATAAGCCAATTACCAAAAAGCCTCTCGAGGTTCGTATGGGTAAGGGTAAGGGCTCCGTTGAATACTGGGTAGCGCAAATACAGCCCGGTCGTATGCTTTATGAAATGGAAGGGGTAGAGGAAAGTGTTGCTCGTGAAGCGTTTGCGCTCGCAGCAGCCAAACTCCCTCTTAAAACCACGGTAACCAGGCGGACATAGAGATGGCAGCTCAGGAATTAAGAGAAAAGAGCAGCGAGCAGCTTAAGGAGCTGTTAGCCGAAGCCCAGAAAGAACAGTTTAATCTTCGGATTCAGCGGGCAACCGGTGAGCTGGCCAATCCAGCTCAATTTAAGAAAGTGGGTCGGCAAATTGCCCGAATTAAGACCCTATTAAATGAACAAAAGACACAGGCTGAGTCATGAGTGAAAATCAGACAGGTTCGCGGAAAACACTGGGCAAAGTGGTCAGTGCGAAAATGGACAAATCAATCAGTGTGGTCGTGGAGCGTCGTCTGCAACACCCGCTGTATAAGAAGTTCGTCCGCAAATCCACTCGCTTTCACGCCCATGATGAGGCGAATGAATGTAACGAAGGCGATATCGTCGAGATTGAGGAAACGCGGCCAATTTCTAAAACAAAGAACTGGCGTTTACTTCGCGTTGTGGAAAAAGCTCGCGTCTAATTCGACAGTAACAATCTATATAGCCAGGCGCACTTGCGTCGGCCAACGTTAAAGGGCTCGGAGACAGCCATGATTCAAATGCAAACCATACTCGACGTAGCCGATAACAGCGGCGCCAAGAGAGTTATGTGTATTAAGGTGCTTGGCGGCTCCAAGCGGCGCTACGCTGGCATCGGAGACGTGATCCGCGTATCCATTAAAGAAGCGGCCCCGCGCGGTAAAGTCGCCAAGGGTGAAGTGCACAAAGCCGTGGTAGTGCGGACTCGTAGTGGTGTGCGTAGACCGGATGGCTCGCTTATCCGGTTCGATGGCAACGCCGTTGTGCTGCTGAATAACGCCGATCAACCCATCGGTACCCGGGTGTTTGGACCGGTTACACGTGAGCTGCGTACTGACAGCTTCATGCGTCTGGTGTCCCTGGCACCGGAAGTGATCTAAGGAGTCGCAGATGAACAAAATGAAAGTTAATGACTCCGTCATTGTTCTCGCCGGGAAAGACAAAGGCAAAACCGGCGTGATTACCAAGGTGCTGGAAAATGACCGGGTGATCGTCGACGGCGTGAATATGGTGAAAAAGCATCAGAAGCCTAATCCGGCTGCCAACGAACCAGGCGGCATTGTTAGTAAGGCGATGCCCTTGCATCGGTCCAACATAGCCCTGGTCAATTCGGTAACGGGTAAGGCAGACCGGGTCGGCTTCAAGACCCTGGAAGACGGTAAGAAAGTACGCTATTTCAAATCTAACGGCGAAGTACTCGGCGCTTGAGCAGCAGGATAATTAGGTCATGAGCAGGTTACAGGAACTCTACAAAGAAGAAGTGATGCCTAAGCTGCAGGAGCAGTTTGGTTATCGCAACGTCCTCGAAACGCCACGGATCACCAAGATCGTGCTGAACATGGGCGTCGGTGAGGCAGCAAGCGACAAGAAAGCGATGGAAGCGGCGGTGGCGGACATGGCGGCGATATCCGGCCAGAAGCCTGATGTGCGCATGGCACGCAAATCCGTTGCCAGTTTCAAAATCCGTGACGGCTGGCCCGTGGGCTGCCGGGTTACGCTGAGAGGCCAGCGGATGTATGAGTTTCTCGATCGGTTGATCAATATCGCAATTCCCCGTGTGCGTGACTTTCGTGGAATTTCGCCAAAATCATTTGATGGCCGCGGTAACTACAACATGGGTGTTACCGAGCAGATTATTTTTCCAGAAATCGAATACGACAAAATCGATAAAATTCGTGGGCTGGACATTGCTATTGCCACTACCGCTAAAACTGATGACGAAGGGCGTGCATTGTTAACCGCTTTCCGATTCCCATTTAAAAATTAGGAGGCTGTTGGGTGTCTAAAAAATCGGTCATCTTGCGAAACGAAAAGCGTAAAAAGGCGGTGGCAAATGCCGCTCAAAAACGGGCTCGGTTGAAAGCCATCATCATTGATACGACGCTGAGCTATGAAGAGCGTGATGCCGCTGGCCTGGCACTGCAAAAAATGCCCCGCGACACTAGCTCTGTAAGAGTGGTTAACCGCTGCAGGGTGACCGGACGACCAAAAGGCGTCTATAAAAAATTTGGGTTGGCACGCAGCCAGCTGCGTGAAGCCGCGATGCGCGGGGATATACCTGGCCTGGTTAAATCCAGCTGGTAATCCGGTGCGAAGCAGAATTGAAGGACTGATGCAATGACCATGAGTGACCCCATAGCCGATCTGTTGACTCGGTTGCGTAACAGCCTGGCACGACAAAAAGCCGAGGTGAGTATGCCTGCCTCCAAGGTGAAGGTGTCTTTAGTCGAAGTGCTAAAGCAGGAAGGTTACGTCGAAGATTACGAAGTTTCCGGTGAGCAGAACGGAAAGCGTACGCTGACCATTAAATTGAAGTATTACGAGGGTAAGCCCGTAATCACCTCCATCGATCGTGCCAGTCGGCCCGGATTGCGGCAGTACCGCGGAGCCAAAGAGATCCCAGCGGTTAAACGTGGGCTTGGCATTACCGTGGTGTCGACGCCAAAAGGCGTCATGACTGATCGCGCTGCACGGCGAGCGGGTGTCGGCGGCGAACTTCTCTGTTACGTCGCCTGAGGATTCTGACATGTCACGAGTAGGAAAAGAGCCGGTTGAGCTCAGCGGCGGTGGTGAAGTAACTATCGCAGACGGGACGATTTCGGTTAAAGGCCCTAAAGGCAATATTAATCAGGCGATCAATCCCGCTGTTAAGGTCGCTCAGGACGGGAACTTAATTACTTTCTCGCCAACCGACGACACCACCTTTGCCGATGCGATGACGGGCACGACCCGTGCACTGGTCAGCAACATGGTCACCGGTGTAACCGTAGGCTGGAGTAAAGAGCTGGATCTGGTGGGCGTTGGTTATCGTGCCCAGGGCAAGGGCAACACCTTGAACCTGCAGCTAGGGTTTTCCCACCCGGTTGATTTACAGGTGCCGGCAGGTCTGGAAGTGGAAACCCCTTCGCAGACGAAAATTGTCGTGCGTGGCGTAGACAAACAGAAGGTTGGTCAGTTCGCGGCGGAGATTCGCGCGCTGCGGCCACCCGAGCCTTATAAAGGTAAAGGCGTTCGCTACTCAGACGAGCATGTGCGTCGCAAAGAAGCTAAGAAGTAACCGGAGCAGTCAGGTAAATGGATAAAAAAGAAACCCGCCTGCGGCGTAGCCGCAAGACAAGGGCGAAAATTCGGGAACTCGGCGCGGTGCGCCTGAGCGTCCATCGCACGTCGCGCCATATCTACGCGCAATTGATCAATGCGGATTCCACACAGGTACTAGCTAGTGCGGGGACGCTGGATAAGACAATAAGCGAAGGGCTCAAGTACACCGGCAATATCGACGGTGCCAAGGCGGTTGGTAAAGCAATCGCTGAACGTGCAAAAGCGGCCGGAGTGAACAAGGTCGCGTTTGACCGCTCTGGCTTTCGCTACCATGGTCGCATTAAGGCGCTTGCCGATGCTGCTCGTGAAAACGGCTTGGAAATTTAGGAGACTGCAATGGCGCGTGCCGATGCATTTGAACAGGACGAAATTCAGAAACTCGTCAATATTCGCCGGGTAGCCAAAGTGGTGAAAGGCGGGCGTCAGTTCGGTTTTTCCGCGTTGGCCGTGGTAGGCGACGGTGACGGTCGGGTTGGTTTTGGCCAGGGCAAAGCCCGTGAGGTCCCGATCGCAATCCAGAAAGCAATGGAAGACGCCCGGAAAAATATGATTGCGGTCGACCTGGACGACGGCACCCTGCATTACGCCATCCGGGGCGAGCACGGGGCCGCACGGGTTTACATGCAGCCCGCTTCAGAGGGTACCGGTATTATCGCCGGAGGCCCAATGCGCGCTGTTTTTGAAGCATTAGGTGTTCGGAACGTACTGGCTAAATGCATCGGTACGACCAATCCTATAAATGTGGTGTCAGCCACGCTGAACGGGCTGACCAAAGCAGAGTCACCGGCCGATATCGCAGCTAAACGCGGTTTATCGGTGGAAGAGTTAAGAGGCTGACATGGCTGGTCAAAATAAATTACAGGTAACCCTGATCAAGAGCGTGATTGGTCGGCTAGAAAAGCATCGAGCCTGCGTACGCGGCCTTGGCTTACGCCGAATCAATCACACCGTGACCGTTGAAGACACGCCGTCCAACCGCGGCATGATCAATAAGGTTAATTACCTGCTGAAGGTAGAGGAACTCTAATGCAACTAAATACCTTGTCGCCGGCTGAGGGTTCACGCCGGGAATCTCGCCGTGTTGGCCGTGGTATCGGCTCGGGGTTTGGTAAAACCTGTGGCCGTGGACATAAGGGGCAGAAGTCCCGCAGTGGCGGCTTTCATAAGGTGGGTTTTGAGGGTGGGCAGATGCCTATCCAACGCAGGCTGCCGAAAAGAGGTTTTCGTTCCGCGAAGCAGTTGGTGACGGCGGAAATAAGGCTCTCCGAGCTCAACAAGGTCGAAGGTGAACTGGTTGATCTGGCTGCGCTTAAATCTGCCGGACTCATTCACGCAGGCATCAAGTTTGCGAAAGTCATTCTGTCAGGTGACGTTACCGCTGCGCACAAGCTGAAAGGTATCGGCGCGACAGCTGGCGCTCGAAAGGCTATTGAAGCCGCCGGCGGAAGCGTCGAGGCGTAAGGCGACGGTGGCTAGTTCCAAAAAAAGTGCTAAAACGACAGCCGCTCAACGGAGTGCGTCTGGCGGTCTGACGGAATTGCGAAATCGCATTCTGTTTGTGATTGGTGCTTTGCTGATTTACCGGGTTGGAACCCACGTACCGGTGCCGGGTATCAATCCCCAGGCGCTAGCGGCCCTGTTTGACGCTCAGCGCGGCACGGTGCTGGACATGTTCAACATGTTTTCCGGTGGTGCATTAGGTCGGTTCTCGGTGTTAGCGCTCGGAATCATGCCTTATATTTCTGCATCGATCATTATGCAGTTGCTGACCAGCGTGCACCCAAAGCTGGAGCAGTTGAAGAAAGAAGGCGGTGCGGGTCGGCGTAAAATCACGCAGTACACGCGTCAGGGAACGCTGATACTGGCCGCCGTGCAATCGTTCGGCATCGCCGTGGCGCTAGAACGGCAGACTTCCGGTGGCTTCCCAGTGGTCATCGACCCAGGATTCGCTTTTCGACTGGTGACCATGTTAACGCTGGTAACCGGCACCATGTTTCTGATGTGGCTTGGCGAGCAGATCACTGAGCGGGGCATTGGCAACGGTATTTCACTGATTATTTTCGGCGGGATTGTGTCGGGTTTACCGGCCGCCATTGGTGGGACCATGGAACTGGCGAGCACCGGTGAACTGTCATCGGGAATGGTATTGGTATTGTTCCTGCTGACTATTTCGGTGGTTTATTTCGTTATCTTCGTTGAGCGGGGACAGCGCCGGCTGACGGTTAATTATGCGCAGCGCCAGCAGGGTGGAAAGGTATACGCGGGTCAAACCAGTCACCTGCCGTTAAAACTGAACATGGCCGGGGTTATCCCGCCGATATTCGCATCGAGTATAATTCTGTTCCCCTCGACGCTGGGCGGCTGGGCCGCGAATGCAGAAGGGTTCGGGTGGTTAAAAGATTTGTCTAATGCGTTATCGCCTGGGCAACCGCTGTATGTGTTTTGCTACGCACTAGGGATTATCTTTTTCTGTTTCTTCTATACCGCGGTTGTTTTCAACCCAAAAGAGACAGCAGACAACTTAAAACGGTCAGGTGCCTTTGTGCCCGGTGTTCGTCCGGGAGAACAGACGGCCCGCCATATCGATACTATCGTTACCCGATTAACCGTGGCTGGTGCGATCTACATTACGCTGGTCTGTCTGCTACCTGAATTTCTAGTCTCGTACCTGAGTGTGCCATTTTATTTTGGCGGTACCTCCTTGTTGATCGTGGTGGTCGTCATTATGGATTTCATCACCCAGGTGCAAACGCATCTGATGAGTCAGCAATATGAAAGTTTGATGAAAAAGTCTGGCAAACAAGGTCAGGGCACCGGCGGTCTGTTTCGCTAATCGATAAAAATTAGTTATCTACTGTTAATTGGGGTTGAGTTATGAAAGTCAGGGCGTCAGTCAAGAAAATGTGCCGTGATTGCAAAGTAATCAAGCGTAAGGGCGTGGTTAGGGTTATCTGTAAGGATCCTAAGCACAAACAGCGCCAGGGCTAACGATTTAGGGCTTGGGGGCTCGTGAAGAGCCACCCGCCGACAATGAATGTGGAGTAAAAAATGGCACGTATAGCCGGCATCAACGTTCCGGATCATAAGCACGCTGAGATAGCGCTCACCGCGATTTATGGTATCGGTCGGACCCGTTCGCAGAAAATCTGCGACACCGTCAAGGTAAAGCGCGACGCGAAAATTAAGGACCTGACTGAAGCAGAAATTGAGTCCTTGCGCGGCGAAGTAGATCGCCTGATGGTGGAAGGTGATTTGCGCCGCGAAACGGCGATGAATATCAAACGGTTGATGGACTTAGGGACCTACAGAGGGATCCGCCATCGGCGCGGGTTGCCGCTGCGTGGCCAACGGACTAAAACGAACGCCCGGACTCGAAAGGGTCCGCGGAAACCGATTCGGCGCTAAAAACGTAACTTCATCTAGGCGGCTACCGGCTAGATAACTGAAGAGTTAAACAGGAAAAATACGATGGCTGTAGGCAAGACGCGTAAACGGGTTAAGAAGGTTGTCACGGACGGCGTAGCGCATGTCCATGCTTCTTTTAATAACACCATTATCACCATCACCGACCGCCAGGGTAATGCGCTGGCGTGGTGTACGGCGGGTGCCTGTGGATTTAAGGGGTCTCGTAAAAGTACTCCCTTTGCCGCGCAGGTAGCGGCTGAAAGGGCCGGTGAGGTGGCAAAAGAATACGGCCTCAAGAACCTCGATGTGATGATTAATGGGCCGGGACCGGGGCGGGAATCAGCCGTGCGGTCGCTGAATGCCTCTGGATTCAAAATCCTTAGCATTAACGATATAACGCCCATTCCACATAATGGTTGCCGCCCACCTAAAAAGCGACGGGTCTAGTAATCGAGACTGTGCTGCAGACTTTTTTGAGCGTAGCAGCCCGCAATCTTCATATCGGCATTATTTTCAACACAACTGACAGGCAACAACGCGGTTTCTGGTGTTTCAGCGACCGTTTAATCACTGCAATGTCGACCATCTCCAACGAGGGGTATTGATGAACAGTTCAGCGACAGATTTTTTAAAGCCCCGAGTGATCAAGGTCGATCGGGTTAGCGATACCCGGTCCAAAGTAACCCTGGAGCCTCTGGAAAGAGGGTTCGGCCACACACTGGGTAACGCCCTGCGGCGGATTCTGCTTTCTTCAATGCCCGGTTCAGCGATCACCGAGGCTCGGATTGAAGGGGTGCTCCACGAATACACTGGCCACCCTGGGCTTAAGGAAGACGTGATGGACGTGTTGCTTAACCTGAAAGGGGTAGCGATTCGGTCCCACGCTGAAGGTGACGTCACACTGTCCTTGAGTAAGAAGGGACCGGGGATCGTCACGGCCGGAGACATTAAACTCGATCACAATGTTGAGATTGCAAACCCGGATTTGCACATCGCCACTTTAACGGATGATGGCCAGCTGGATATGACCCTGACGGTAAGCAATGGTCGAGGGTACGTAGCAGCTGCTCGCGGCGATGAAGAGGGTGAAGAATCCGAAGTGATTGGTACGTTGAAAATCGACGCCATTTACTCGCCAGTACGTCAGGTTAGTTATCGGGTGGAAGATGCTCGTGTAGAACAGCGGACTGACCTCGATAAGCTGATTTTTGAACTGGAAACGGACGGCACGATTGACCCGGAAGAGGCGATTCGCCGTACCTCTACCATTCTTTATGACCAGCTTCACAGCTTTGTTGATCTGGAAGACACCACGCAAAGCGAAGCCAAGCAGGCCGAGGCCGACGTCGATCCCGTGTTGTTGCGGCCGGTAGAGGACCTTGAACTGACGGTTCGCTCCGCTAACTGCCTGAAGGCTGAAGACGTCAACTACATTGGTGACCTGATTCAACGGTCAGAGATGGAACTGTTGAAAACCCCGAACCTGGGTAAGAAGTCGCTTAATGAAATTAAGGACGTCCTCGCAGCCCATGGGTTGTCGCTGGGCATGCGCCTTGAAAACTGGCCACCGGCAAGCCTGCAGACCGCGACCGACTAGGCGTTGCTCTCAGGTTTTATAAAAACAGATTTAACTGAATTGCAGGAATAGATTATGCGTCATAGACAAAGTGGCCGACAGCTCAATCGGAACAGTTCGCACCGTAAAGCCATGTTCAAGAACATGACAGCCTCGCTGGTGGATCACGAGATTATTAAAACGACCTTGCCAAAGGCTAAAGAATTACGCCGTGTGGTAGAGCCGCTGATTACTCGGGCCAAGGTGGATTCGGTTGCTAATCGGCGCCTGGTGTTTGCTCGTGTTCGTGACCGGGATGCGGTGACCAAGCTGTTCAACGAATTGGGTCCACGGTACACAGAACGTCCGGGTGGTTATGTGCGCATCATGAAGTGCGGACTGCGTGCCGGGGATAAAGCACCGATGGCATGGGTTGAGCTGGTTGATCGTCCTGTCGACGGTGATCTGGTGGAAGATGATGCCGACGAGTAAATAACTGCATCAGCGACCCTGTCGCCATGCTAGTAATAAGAAACCGGGCTTGCCCGGTTTTTTATTGCCTGACTACCTGTATTTATCAGACTGAGGATGGTGCCAACATCTGAGGCTAACGGCAGTGTGGGCTACCGATCGTCAGTCATCCTTCAAAAGCTATCCCCGCCGATGAGTCGGATAATATTGGCCGGAGATAGCGGCCAGTGTGCGAGCCGTCAATTTGGGCAACCTGTTCCGGTGACCCGGTAGCAATGATTTCTCCGCCGCCTCGCCCGCCTTCGGGGCCTAAATCAATTAACCAGTCTGCGGTTTTGATTACATCCAGGTTATGTTCGATGACGATGACGGTGTTGCCGTGGTCCCGCAGCCGGAATAACACCTTAAGGAGTAGTTCAACGTCCTGGAAATGCAGGCCAGTGGTCGGTTCATCCAGAATATAGAGGGTGTTGCCCGTGTCCCGTTTCGACAACTCTCGGGCAAGCTTGACCCGCTGAGCCTCGCCGCCGGAAAGGGTCGTGGCGCTCTGGCCTAGCGTTATGTAACCGAGCCCCACATCCATCAGGGTTTGCAGGCGCCGATTCAACGCCGGGATCGGGCTGAAAAACTCCAGCGCTTCCTCGATGGTCATCGCCAGGATTTCATCGATATTTTTACCCTTGTAGCGGATCTCGAGGGTTTCTCGGTTGTAGCGTTTCGAGTCGCAGACATCACAGCCAACGTAAATATCCGCCAGGAAATGCATTTCAACTCGTATCACCCCATCGCCCTGACAGGCTTCGCAACGACCACCTTTAACGTTAAAGCTGAATCGACCCGGGTTATAGCCGCGTGAGCGGGCCTCAGCCGTGGCAGCGAATAGTTCGCGAATGGGGGTAAAGAGTCCCGCGTAAGTGGCTGGATTGGAGCGTGGTGTTCGGCCGATGGGACTCTGGTCGATATTGACAACCTTGTCGATAGATTCCAGACCCGTGATCGATTCGTGGGGAGCGGCGGTATGCACGGCACGATTAACCTGGGTAGCAGCTAGCTTGTAGAGGGTTTCGTTAACCAGGGTGGATTTGCCCGACCCGGAAACACCGGTAATGCAGGTGAAGAGCCCCAGGGGGAATTCGGCAGTCACCTCCTGTAAATTATTTCCGGTCGCCCCGCTGATCTTGATCACCCGATCACCGTTAAAAGGTGTCCGGTTTTCAGGGATCGCAATCTGCCGCTGCCCGCTTAAAAATTGGCCGGTAATGGAATCGTCTGTTTGCTGGACTGCAAGCGGGGTGCCCCCGGCGGTTATTTCTCCCCCATGGGCCCCAGCCCCTGGTCCCATATCAAGCAGGTAGTCAGCGGTGCGCATTGCCTCTTCATCGTGTTCAATGACGATGACGGTATTGCCCAGATCGCGTAATCGGCAAAGGCTATCGAGCAGCCGCTGATTGTCGCGTTGATGGAGTCCAATCGACGGTTCGTCGAGGACGTACATCACACCGACCAGGCCTGCACCTGTCTCTTATACACATCTCCGAGCCCACGAGACCTCTCTACATCT
>CAJXVN010000012.1 GCA_913060775.1 uncultured Gammaproteobacteria bacterium
CTCCAGCGACACTTTTTTCATGGTGCCGGCGGCCTGGGACATGATCAGCCGACCCACTTCGGAGGAACCGGTAAAAGCCACCTTATCCACCAGCCGGTGGTTAACCAGGGCCTGACCGACCTCGGCATCGCCGGTGATGATATTCACCACCCCGGGTGGGAACCCGGCCTCATCGCAGAGACGCCCAAGTTCCAGCGCGCTCCAGGGGGTCTCCGGCGCACACTTGAGCACCAGAGTATTGCCAGTAGCCAGTGCCGGGCCCAGCTTCCAAACGGCCATGGTCAACGGGAAATTCCAGGGAATAAGCTGGGCGCAAACACCAATCGGTTCACGCTGGCTGAATACCATCGACCGCCCCGGTCGCTGCATTGACTCTACCGGGTGCAGGGCGCCGTCGTAGTTAAGTGCCATCTTGGCGAAGTATTTCAGCTGCTTGACGCAGAGAAACACGTCGGTGGGAGTTTTACCGATCAGCGCCCCCGCATCTTTCACTTCCATCAGGGCGAAATCGTCTTTGCGGGCCTCCAGCAAATCGGCGAGTCTAATTAACAGCGCCTGACGATCGGCCGCGCTGGTGTCGCGCCAGGGACCATGATCGAACGCCTCTCGGGCTGCGCGCACGGCGCGGTCAGCGTCTGCCACCGTCGCCCAGGGCGCTTCGATAATTGGCTCACCGTTAGCCGGATTAATCGAGTGATAAGTCGCCCCATCACTGGCGTCACAAAATTCTCCGCCAATGTAGAGTTTTAACGGTTCTGGAAGAGACATAGCGCTACCCACCCGATTGAGTCATGATTTAAGGTTTACTGAATTGCTCGCGTAATTTTGCTTTCATCACTTTACCCATGGCATTACGCGGTAATGCCTCCACAAAAAACACCTGCGTCGGGCATTTGTAATGGGCGATTCGCTCACGACAGCGCTCAATAATCTCGCGGTCGCTAATTTCCCCGCTGCCGTTCACTACTGCTGCGGCTACCGTTTCGCCCCATTTGCTGTCCGGCAGACCGAATACGGAGGCATCGGCCAGTTCTGCCATGGCCAGCAGCTGGCTCTCCACTTCCGGGGCGTAGACATTCTCGCCACCGGTAATAATCATGTCCTTAATACGATCCAGCACGATCAGGTGACGTTCTTCATCGAGCCTGCCCACATCACCGGTGTGGAATCGATCGCCTGCCATGGCTTTGGCAGTGGCTTCCGGGTTATTCCAGTACTCTTCAATGATTTGCGGCGAGCGAATGCAGATTTCGCCGCTATCGCCAATGGCGACCTCGTTGCCGTCGGGGTCAATAATGGCCATGTCCACGGTCGGCGCGGCGCGGCCCACGCAGGAGGAGACCTTGCGATTCAAAATATCGCCACTGGCCGACGCCAGCACGCCGGCCTCGGTCATGCCGAGTGAATTGCTGAATTCAAGATGCGGCAGCAGTTCAACCGCACGGTCCCGCACCGGGGCGGGCAACGGCGCCGAAGCGGAAATCCACTCGCGCCAGCTGGACAAATCCCATTTCCCTTCGGCCATGGCCTGCAACATGACGTGGCCCATGGTTGGCGGAACGAACATGGAGCTGACCCGCTCTTTCTCGATGAAGTCGAGCACCTGACTGGGGTTAAAGGCGGTGAGAATGACCATGACACTGCCGCGCATCACCGTCATCGGTAGACGGGTCTCATGACCGGCGATATGGAACATCGGTGGCACGGCCAGGTAGGCTTCGCCGCGGTCGCCCGGGGCGCTCATGGCGGCAGCATTGAGGATGTACCAGAGCACCGCTTTATGGGTGCGTACCGCGCCCTTGGGGAAACCGGTGGTGCCAGCGGTGTAAAGAATCGAGCAGGGGTCACGATCCTGGGCACCACCCTCGACTGCTTCGATAGCCAGGGGTTCACTGGCTGCAATCAGGGCTTCGTAATCGCCCTCTCCGTTTGCGGTCGGATCGGTGGTAAGTATGGCTTCCAGTGTTGGGGAATCGGCCAGCAGCACCTGATGAAATGCCTGATGCTCAGGTTCAGCAATCAGTAGTCGCGCACCGGAATCACTGAGAATGTAGTTGATCTCTGCAGGCTGGAGTCGAAAATTAACCGGAATAACCACCGCGCCGATGCGCGCACAGGCCCAGTAAACCTCCAGAAACTCGTTACCGTTGTGCAGCAGCATCGCCACCCGGTCACCCCGGCGAATACCATGCTGCTGAACCAGACCGGCGCTCAGGCTTTGACTGCGGCGAGTGATCTCGTCAGTACCGATGTGACGATCATCCACCTGCAGCATGGGTCGGTGGCGATGAAACGCCGAACCGTAATCCATAAAAGCGCCGATATCGATGGCGGTCATGGTGGTAATGTCAGCCGAGTTCACCCCACCGCTGGACTGATTAGTGGCGGCGGACTGGGCTTGGGCTTGGGATTGGGCCTGGGACTGAGCCGTGCCTGTCACCAGAAATCCGTCAGTACCTATCTCTGCCGCTACCCCGGTGTGGAACCATCCTCCACCGCAGGTTTGACCATTGTCGCCTTCCTGACTAAAACCAGCGCTCAGCTGGGGAGAGCGCACTAACAGCTCCCCACCGCCGGCAGTAGGCTTGATACCGACGGTTGGCAGTGGATGCCAGCGGCCTTCGGGTTCGTACCAGACCGCGATGCCACCGGTAGCGCCTTCGCCACACAATGCCTGGCCCAGCCAGCCATTGGGTAAGCCATTCCGCCAACGACGAATTTCGTCGCCTCGACTGGCCTCTGCCAGCGACAGTTGCAAATTCCAGAGCACCGGTTGATGCACACCAGCCGGCGGGGCAGCGGTTAATCCAGTGGCGGCATCCAGGGTTGAGATAACGGTGGTTGGCTTTACCCTGGCGATGGTCTCGGCGATTATTTCATCGTCGGAGTCATTCACTAGACAGGCCTGAGCGTTTCCGCACAGCACCGAAAACAGCAGCACTTCCAGCAACCGATTATCAACCGGCAGCGTGACCAGTAATTTAAGACCCGGCGAAGCACCGTGATAAAGCGCCGCAACACCACCGCTGATGGTTACCGCTCGATGGGTGCGCCTTGCCAGGGCAATGGAACCATCGGACTGTTGCCAGGGCACCAGCGCACAGAGATCATAATCGACGGCGGTCTGCCGCTGGTCGGGCGGCGCAGAAGCAGCGGTTTGAATCGCCTGGTCATAACCTGACCACCCGTCAGCCGTTACCTTGCCGCCGACGGCTATCCCCCGTGTAATTCCACTGGCCGCCAGTTCGGCAACCTGCTCAGTATTGGCAATGGCCGCCTTACAGCCTGCAAGGCCGACAACCGCCGAGAACGCGCTAGTCTGATCAACCACCACTGGCACGGCCCCCAGGCGTAACAGGGCCCAGTAACTGACGATGCGCTGAATACCGTCCATCGGCGCCAGGAGAACCGGTTCGTCCCGGTTGATCCCCAACTTTGCCAACGCAGCGGCCAGTCCCGCCGAACGGGTGGCCAGCTCGTTACCGCTAACACTACCCTGTTGATCGCTCAGTAGTTGCAGATCGCCAGCACCCCGGCAACCGCGATGCAAAAAAGCACCGACATCAATTGCCGAGACAGTGGGCACTACTCCCGGGGATGGATCGCTCGCCATGGTGTCACTTTCCTCTCTATTTTTATTATCACGATCAACGGCTAACCTGGCTGTCAGGCAGCATGATCCGAGCGAACCGCTCCCCAGTTGCTCTCCAGCCCCTCACGACATTCGTCGTAGCGCCCCCGAGCACCCTGATAGGGATCACCGGGAAAATTCAAACCGGTAATGGCAATACGTTCCCGCATCTGCCGCATCCAGATCACACGGCACTCGGTGTTGGTCATGGTTTTGATGCCGAATTCCAGATAAGCCGCTTCGTTTTTAGTATTGGCAGCGCCAAACAGGTCGAGCGCAAAGGGGTACATTTCGTCCATCAGTGCCTGGGCCTCTTCCCGATGTCCAGATTCAACCAGGTCACGCACGTTGTGCATCGATAACACTGAATGGGTCAGTCCTTCATCGATAAAATTACGGGCATTCCACATCGCCCAGGGGACGTAGGTAGACCCCATGGCCGAGGTGCTGGCAATACCGCCGGCGGCCTCGGTGAGCATGGCGAACACCTCAAAACGCAAATGGCTGGAGTTCCAGTCGAGCTGGGTGAAGGCGTCGAGTGCCCGGTCCTTAATTTCGCCAACACGGACCTGATGCAACAACTGGTGTGGGTCTTTGCCAATGTCCTTGGAAAGCTGAAACAGACCATAGGCGTGATCAGCCTCGTCAGCCATTTTGAAAGCCATGAAGTGGCGATGTTTAGCCGCTGGCATCGGGTAGGTATTAATGCCCTCGGCGGTGATGCCGGTCGCATCGGCCATGCCACCTTCAATGCAGGTCTGAATACTCAGGAATTTCCATAACTGTTCGCGGTAATCATCGGGAAGTTGATCGGGCTGGGTATAAACAAAGTCAAATGTACGCATGATGAGGGTCTCCGGTATGTCTTAATTAAGCGCTGAAAGTAACGAGCGCTACGCGGGAATTTTCAGACCAAGCTGGTCAAAAGTAGCGGTGGCCCGCTCGACAAAGAGTTCGCGACACATCGCATTGGGGCGGGTTTTCAGTCCCAGCTCCATATACTTTTTCTCATTCGCTGAGCCATCGGCACCAAAACTGTCGATTGCCACCGGCCACCAGCGATCAACCACAGCTTGCAGCGCATCGACGCCATCTTCCTCTATCGCGGTTGCCATGCGGCCAAGATGGGGAGAACCTACTTTTCCCGGCCAGTCAGACAGGCAATGTTTAAAATAGAGCTTCTGCGCAATGTTGGAATAAGGCAGGTAGTTGGAGCCGATGGTTGCCGACAGCTGGCCGGTAAGCACCAGGCCGTAGAGCATCCGGTAGACCAGGCCGTCATTCCAGCTTTCAAGCTGGATGGTATCGAGCCGTAACTTGCGGCCACTAGTCAGGCTGGCTTCGGCTTCTTCTCGCATGGCTTCAGGTTCGACGCCGAGATCGGGCAACAGGTTTTCGGCTATTTCTCGGGCTCGTTCCAGGCGTTCGGCCATCTCACGACGGACAATTCGATTCTCGTCATCGGCCCAGCGGCGATGGGCGGGGGCATCGAGCACGTGCATCTGCAAGCTACACAATGACTGGAAAGTCATGCTCACTAACTTGGTGGCGGCAGCGACATACTCATCACTCATACCATCGGCACGCGACATGTAGTGGGGCGTACTGGTTAATGGGGCATTCACGGGTATTTCTCCTTAAAATTTAAAGTAATTTGCTAAAACTAACGGTTCCAGCAACGGACTCTCCCGGTCTGAACTCAACCTTTTGCCGCCGCATCCCGGCGGGCAACAAAGTCAGAAACCGAGGCATCCGCCTGGCTGACGAACTGTTTGAATTCGTCGCTCTGATGGGCGAACTGGTGCAGAGTGAAATGCTGACGAAAAGAATCGGCCTGCCCCATGTTGTCGAGGCTATGGTTCATGGATTTTTTGATCAGCTTGAGCGCTACGGGCGGCACTTTGCTGATGCGTCCGGCCATCGCCAGCGTATAGGCTTCCAGCTCATCGTCGGCGATAACCTGATTAACAAATCCGAGTGATTTACCTTCGGCCGCGGAGAGCTTGTCACCGGTAAACATCAACTCTTTGGCTTTACGCACGCCAACATCCCAGAATTCCATGGGAATCTCGGTGCCGACGCAGGCCATGCGCGCGACTGGATCAGAGAAATAGGCACCTTCACCGGCGATAATCAGGTCACACATGCTCGCCACCATCCAGCCCGCAGCGATACAGGCACCGTGCACCATGGCAATGGTAGGTTTGGGGAAGTCGCGAATCCTCAAGCACTTGCCGACGTACATTTCAGCTTCGTGCTCCATCAGGGTTTCGGGCAGTTCGCGGCGACGTAGATACATATTTTCGAGGTCGTTACCGGCCCCCTCATCCGAGACAATTGACAGATCGTGTCCGGAAGAAAACGACTTACCTGCACCGCGTAGAACAACCACGCGCACCTGATCGTCCTTTTCCGCTTCATCAAACGCCAGGTCGAGATCCAGAATCAAGCGCATATTCTGCGCGTTACGGCTCTCCGGCCGATTCAGGGTAATCAGTGCGATCGCATCATTAACTTGATAATCAACCGTTTCAAAACGACTCATATTCTCCTCCCGATAATCATTAATTCATCCCGTTTTTCGGTCTAATAATTGGGCTAAACTGACCGACGCGTCGGTTTTTTTGCAAGGGTATAAAAATTACCTACGCACTGCAAGCAGGGACGCTTTCGATCTACCTATTTATTTTCATCTGCCAGTATCTGGTCCCAGTTGAAAAGTAGCGGTTCCTTGTCCAGAAACCGCGCAACCGCGGTCTGGTGATAATCCGACTCCAGGCAGACTGCCTGTGCCAGCCCTTCAAGCTGGGTGATTGCCACGTTATCGAGGTGGGATGATTGATTTAATACCCGTTTGGACAGGCCAATCGCATCCGTTGACGCATGACGAAAACGGCTTGCGAACTGCATGGCTTTTTCCAGCAGAACCTCGTGGGGATGTATTTCGCAGGCCAGCCCTATTTGCAACGCCTCATCCGCGCCAACACTGCGGGAGGTGAACACCAGGTCTTTGGCTTTTTGCAGACCGACCACTCGCGGCAACAGAAAAAACCCGCCTAAATCCGGCACCATGCCAATGCGCCCAAACACCGTACAAAATCGAGCTCGTTCAGAACAGAGAATAAAGTCAGCGGTCAACGCCAGGCACAGCCCACCACCATAAGCTGACCCGTCGACGGCGGCGATGACCGGCAGCTCCAGATCCACCAGATCACGAAACCAGACATGAATGTCTTCAATTTTTTTCCGGGCCCCGGCTGGCGGGGTCGGTGCGTCGGTCAATGCCTTCAGGTCACCGCCGGCACAGAAATGACCGCCAGTGGCAGTCAGTACCAGCGCGTACACCGGCAACTCCTGGCGCAGGTAGCTGACCACCTGGCCCAACTCCTCTCGCATGCCCAGGCTTAGCGCGTTGCGGCTCTCTGGACGATTCAGCGTGATGACGCCGATACCATTCTCTTCGGTGTAGGTAATGGCGGTTAATTCACCTTTAAAACCCATCGCTCCCCTCCTCTCTTTTAGTTATTGGCTGATCAAATAATTTCAGGCATTTCCGGTTGCAACCGACGGACTGCGCTCATCGGCTAGCCAATCCGGCCAGCCCGCCTTGCGGTTAGCTTCACGGGCCAGCACTCGTTCGGCATCATTGGCATGATTGAGATCCCAGTCGCGCAGCCGCGGTTGTATTAGCGGCGCCCACAGCGGCGGAAAAAAGGCGGCAATGCCCCACAACAGGACGTTGCGTAATTGCGGGCCATCCGGACGCGGTTGTAATTTGTAAAAGGGTAAATCAGGGTCCTGATGGTGGTGAACATGGTTAGTAATCTCGAATGCCATGATGCGAGTAACCGCGGAAAGATGATTCCAGGTATGGCGATCGCTGATCTCGCTGCCCTCCTCCCGAACCAGACCAAAATGTTGCAGGTAATTGATCGCCTCGCCAATCAGTCTGGCCGCGACCATCGCCACCACCGTAATCACCGCACCCGTGAACCCGGCAGCCAGATAAATCAATACCGGGAACAGAGCCGCGCCAATCCACCCACGAATAAAGCTGTTACGCCAGGTCCAGAATCCGGTGCCGTACCGAGCCAGGCGGCCTTTTTCCAGAGCAATTTCGTCCTGGGTGTTGCCGACCACTCCACGGATTAAAAACTCGTAAACCGACTGACCACGCTGGCCGGTATCGTAATCCCGATCAGTATCGAAATAGAGGTGATGGGTCTGCACGTGGGACAGATCCCGGTTGGGGAAACCGGCGGCGGTAAAGGCCGCCCGCCCCAGCCATTTGCCCAACCAGTTATGGCGATGCCAGAGCTCGTGGGCCGAACCCACGTTCGGCACCAGCGCCATCCAGATCAGGGTAAACAGACAACCAAGATAGGCGACCGGCAGGTTGACCGAACTATCAAACCCGAGATGCAACCGCCAGCCGAATGCCACATAGATTGCCAACATCAGGAATCCCTGCAAATAGAGCACCAGGTCGGCCAGCACAGGATTGGAGATGTTCCGCGGGGCGTAATCCTGTGGTGAAAGCGCGTCGGCAACGATGAGTAGGAAAAACGTTGAAAACCCCAACCAGACCCACTGCCCGCCAAGCATAAACCCGGCAATGGCGAGCAGCTGCAACGCCACATTGGGGTAATAGCGTAAATAATCCATTTTGTTGTCAGCGCCGGTGATAGCCATCGATCTTCTCTCCCGATATTTCAGTTAGGGCCTGCATCAGCAAGGTTGGTTGGCAATTATTTTTTCGATAAAAGCAGCCAGTTGGGGCACCGACCACTATTAATTGCTGACCACATTCAAATCACCTAAACCGACCGACGAGTCGGTTTATTTGCATGAGTTTACTCGAGTTTCTCAGTTGGCGGCAAACTACCCGCCACTGGCCATGATTCGCGATGATTGGAACAGGTTTAGCGCGTAGAAATGAGCTTTCGGGCCTAAACTCCGATTGCTCAACAATCGCGGCAATCCGTCAAAATCAACTGACCTGCCTCGAGAAAAGAGTTTGTCGACCACCTCCCTAAACCGACTGGCAGGTTTGTATTCCGTGGGTATAATCGCCGGCATGAGTCGTACTCCCCGCGGTATCAATTCGATCAACCTTATTCTGGATCATGCTTCCCGGCTGTTCCTGAGCAACGGCTATCGCAGCACCACGGTTGAACAAATTGCCCGGGCGGCGAACCTGAGCAAAGGCGCCGTCTATTTCCACTTCAAAGATAAAGCAGCCCTGGCGTTACACCTGCTTCAACGGGCTGAAGAGCAGCTGGACACTGCCATCGCAACCGCATCAGAGTGCGATAACCCCCAGGATGCTCTCGTACGATTTCTGCACCAGCGATCGCTACTCGCCCAGCAACGACCCGATTACTGGCTGCTAACCATCATGTTGTCGGTCGAGCTGGCGGGTTCCAGATCGCTCATCGAAACCAACGTAAAAAAAGTTTATGAGCGACTGGATAACTTTCTCGAAGAACTGATTAGCGATGGAGTCTCTCTGGGGTTATTTACCAGCGAATTACCAGCCAAGGAGCAGGCCGCCATTATCGTCGCTACTCATGACGGCATGTTGATGCAGTGGCGACGTCGCGGCCGACAACTAAAAGGCAAACACCTGGTGCGAGCAATGCGCCGGTCGGTTTTGCTGGGATTGGGTGCCCGGCTTACGGACCAGGAGAAAAGCCCCGCAGAGGCTGTACCGAGTTAATCCGGCAGGTTCGCGCTTATGGCCAGTTTTAACCAACACAGAATGCATTTTTCAAAACTGTTTAAATCTATTCTGGAGCCATAACAACGATGCCTGATAACGACGAACGCCGCCTCGCCGGCATCGATTTTATGCTGGTCCGCGCCGCTGAGCTCACACCCAACCGGATCGCGATTGATGACCAGGCGGCTGGCAAGCAGTTTACTTATGAGGCGCTCGCACTGCGAGTCAACCGGCTAGCAAACGGCCTGTCGCAAATTGGCGTCGTTAAAGGCGACCGGGTCGCCTACGCCTTCCATAACGGCCATCGTGGTATCGAAGCCCTGTTTGCCTGTAGCCTGCTCGGCGCCATTGCTATCCCGTTGAACACCCGGTTAACGCCCGCCGAAGCCGGCAGCTTTATGACCGCTCAGCGGTGCAGTTGCTTTCTCGCCGACAATGACCTGGCGGTGATGGCTGCCGAAATCACCATCAATCGCCGAGTGATTAATCAACTCGATCCCTCGGCCTCTAACCAGCAGCCTGGCGACCACGATTACGAGGCCCTGATTGAACAGAGTCCCGCGCGGGCCCCGCTGCCCAATGCTCGCTGGGAGGACTCCTTTGCATTAGGCATGACCGGCGGCACCACCGGGGGCTCCAAGGCGGTGGTGTGGACCCATGGCGGCTTTATGATGGATATCCTCGGGGTTATCGCTCAACTGGCGATCAGGCGCGGTGAAAACACCATCTCCTTTGCACCGACCTACCACATCGCTGGCCTCGGCTGGGCGGTACTGCCGATTCTCTGGCAATCCGGCACCGTCATCTTTCCACCCACACCGATGTTCTCAGCGGAGTTTTTACTGGAACGGGTACGTCGGGGTGGGATTGGCTACCTGTTCATGGTGCCAGCGATGATCGAACCACTCTACGCCGCCTGGGATGGCGAACCGGTAACAGAAATACGCCGTATCGGATTGGCCTCCGCACCTACCTTTGAGGCACAACGCCGAAAAATGGTTGAGATTTTTCCCGAGGCCGAATTAATGACCGGTTACGGCATGACCGAAACCTTTTCCATTACCCTCCAGGAGCCAGATGATTTTCTGGGTCACCCGACCGGCTGTGGCTACCCGGCCATGGTGGCGAGAGTCAAGATTATTGACGAAGCCGGGAACCCTTTGCCCCAGGGAGAAACTGGCGAGGTGGTCGCCCGCACTCTGGCCCTGGGCAGCTATTACAACAATCCGACGGCCACTGAGCACGCCTTTCGGCCACTGGCGGACGACCCTGACGGAGTGTCCTGGATGCACACCGGCGACGTTGGCCGTCTTGACGCAGAGGGCCGACTGGAAATACTCGACCGGATTAAGGATGTAGTCATTAGCGGCGGCGAAAATGTCACCTCGGCCGAAGTCGAAGGAGTGGTTGCCCGACACGCAGATGTTGTCGAATGTGGCGTGTTTGGTCAGACCGATCCAACCTGGGGCGAAGTGGTCTGTGTGGCAGTTGTTCGCCGACCGGGACCCCTGTCAGACAGCAACCTGGCCGCAGAAATTGTGGCTCTCTGCCGTGAATCGTTAGCTGGTTTCAAAATCCCGAGACGTCTGATGATGGTCGATGCCCTGCCACGGAGCGCATTTGGAAAAGTCCTGAAGCGTGATTTACGGAATAGTGAATTTACCCAGATCATGGAAATCACTGAGCTTTCGAATTAGCCAGTGACTACCCCCTGCCACCCCTAACGATTAACTAACTCAAGGAGCTTTACCCATGCGTTCATACGATCACTACGAAACCATTGCGGTCACTCGGGAAGGTCGAATTCTCACCATCACCATGAACCGGCCAGAAGTGCTAAACGCTACCAATGCGGTACTGCACAAGGAACTCTCGGAAATTTTCTACGACGTTAACCTGGATGAAGACGCCGACATCATTATTTTCACCGGTGCCGGTCGGGCCTTTAGCGCTGGCGGTGATACCGCCTGGATGCAGACCATGATTGATGACCAGGGAATCTGGCGGCGCACGGTGCAGGAAGGTAAACGCATCGTTAACAGTATTCTTGACCTGGAAAAACCACTGATCGCCAAGGTCAATGGCCCCTGCGCAGGCCTGGGCGCAACCATGGCGTTATTCAGCGACGTTATTTTTGCCGGTGAGTCTGCGGTGATTGGCGACCCCCACGTCAATGTCGGTTTTGTTGCCGGGGATGGCGGTGCGGTGATCTGGCCCCAGCTGATTGGATTTGCCCGCGCCAAGGAATTTTTGATGACTGGCGAGTTACTGCCCGCGCAACGCTGTGCGGATATGGGATTGATCAATTACGCAGTACCCGACGATGAGCTGGATGCAGCGGTGCAAAAATTCGCCGAACGTCTCGGTCGTGGCGCCCTGCAGGCTATCAACCTGACCAAGGTCTCGGTCAACGTCGCCCTTAAGCAGCTGGTTGCTGGCGTGCTGGAAACCTCGATTGCCTGGGAGAGTGTTACCAACATGACCCTCGATCATCAGGAAGGGGTCAATGCGTTTAACGAGAAACGCCGCCCTAATTATGTCGGTAAATAAGTGACTGCCGAATTCGTAACCCGATTCAGCACCTAGAACCAGACGGCTCTACGGCTTCCGGGTCTGCCGCCACCGGCAGACCCGGGCCAACTGCCCGGCGCCACTACCCAGAGCTATCATTAGCGTCTAAATTCCAGACGGCTTTTCGGCCAACGATTTATCCGTCTTCATGTCTTTATCGTAGTGACTGTTCGGGGTCGATAAATTAAACGACCTTAACGGGCGATGAAGCCTTCGTAACGGGCGGGTAATTGCAGGAACCCGAAAATACAGGATTAATATCGAGTTCTACTGTCAGTTGAGGCGGTAAAATCGAGGGATGTTTGCTAGCGAGCAAACGCGAAACAGGAGGAGGGATCTACCATGGAAGCAACCGCTACACAGGCGTCGTCATCTGAGCTGGATGTCATTGTCATCGGCGCCGGATTTGGCGGCATGTACGCGCTGCATCTACTGCGCGAAATGGGGCTGAAGACCCGGGTCTACGATGCTGCCGATGGTGTTGGCGGGGTCTGGCGCTGGAACGGCTACCCCGGTGCCCGGGTGGATTTCCCCGGGGGTCCCTATTATTGCTACACCTTCTCCGAGGACCTGGTTAAAGGCTGGGACTGGCCGGAGTCGCAACCTGACCAGAAAAGCGTGCTGGCTTACATGGATTACGTTGCCGACCAGCTCGATTTACGCCGGGATATCCAGTTAGATACCTGGGTCACTGACGCCAACTTTAATGAAACGACTCAGCGCTGGATTATCGAAACTGACCAGGGAGAGTCCGTCTCTGCCCAGTTCATCATTTGCGCAGTCGGCACCCTGTCAGCCGCCCACAAACCGGATATTCCCGGTTTCGATGACTTTACTGGCGAGGTCTATCACACCGGCCGCTGGCCCAGTAGCGGGGTTGATTTTTCGGGTAAACGGGTTGGCGTGATTGGCACTGGTTCATCCGGAGTTCAATCGATTCCCGTCATCGCTCGTGAAGCAGATCAGCTAACGGTTTTCCAGCGCACGCCGCAATACACCATTCCTGCAAGAAACCACCTGCTTGATGAAGAGTTTCTGAAGCACACCAAAGAGAACTGGCCCGAGATCCGGGACCAGATGGTTGCCTCCCCGTTTGGTGCCCCCATCGCTGCGGGGGAACGATCGGCGCTGGAAGATAGTGAAGCCGAACGTAACGAGCTGTACGAATCCCTTTGGCAGAAAGGTGGTTTCGCTATTGCCTTTAATAGCTACGGCGATATTCTGACCAACAAAGACGCCAACTATACCCTCGCCGAGTTTGTCCGCTCCAAAATCCGCGCCACGGTCAAGGACCCGGCCACCGCCGAGAAACTGCTACCGGATTACTACATCGGCACCAAACGGCTGATTCTGGATACCGGTTATCACGAAACCTACAACCGCGATAACGTGACGCTGGTCAGTTTAAAAGAAGACCCCATCGAAAAAATCACGGCCTCGGGCATACGCACCGCTAGCGGCAGTGAATACCCGCTAGATATGTTAATTCTGGCCACCGGCTATGACGCGGTAACCGGTGCAATGCAGCGGCTGAATCCAAAAGGCCGCAACGGCGTTAGCCTTAACGAAGCCTGGGCCTCGCGCTACAACACCTACCTGGGCATGACCATTCCCCAGTTCCCCAACCTGTTCATGATTCACGGCCCGGAAACTCCATCCGTGCTTTACAACATGCCGCTTGGCGCTGAACTTGAAGCGGAGTGGATTCGCGACTGTATCGACCACCTCCGCAAAGCAGGTTTGGGCACCATTGAGCCGGCGGCCGGCGTCGAAAAAGCCTGGGGTGACGAGGTACTGGAGATTGCCAATGAAACCCTGTTCCCGCATACCGACTCCTGGTATACCGGGGCCAATATTCCCGGAAAACATCGCCAGTTTGCGGTTCACCTGGGAGGACCGCTGTTTTTTCAACGCCTTACTGAAGTCGCTGACAAGGGTTATGAGGGTTTTGTTCTGCAGAACTAATCGACTGATAGGTGGGGGTTTAAAAAACCCGTCTCTGCGGAACGGGTGGTGCCCTGAAAACAAAGCGCTAATCAATCACCTACTTAGGTGTCCGACCGATCTTGATTAAGGGTAATGACCTTACCCATAATCAAGATCGGTCGCTTTACCGGCAAAAATACGATAGACGTAAATCGAATAGCCAATAATTGCCGGGATAGTTATCACGACACCGACAAGCACAAACTGAAGAGAGCTGGTTGCTGATGCAGCCTCCCAGATGGTGAGCTCGTCGATCACCACGTAGGGATAAAGACTGTAAAAAAGCCCGATCGCCGCCATTACGCCAATAACCAGGGCACCGGTAAAAGGTACCCAGGCGTAGCGATACAGGGTCTCGGTCGACCGAGTAAAAAAGCCAGTCAGCCCAGCAAATACCAGTGCACAGGTCAGTGGAATCGGCGCCAGGCCAATCGCATTGGGGAGGGTAAACCAGCGCTCGGCAATGGTAGTACTGACCAGCGGCGTGGCGGCAGAGATTAACAAGAGCGCACCGGCCATCGGCAACAGTGACCGACGCCCCCAGGCGACGGCCTTACCGAACAGATCATCTTCGGTCTTAATCATCAGCCATGCCGACCCCAGAAATATGTAAAAGGCTGGCAGCAGCACGGCAATCAGCGCAGCAAAAAGGGTATTCTGCAGATCGGTTTTGAGGCCGGTGATATAGGCGCCCACCATCCATCCCTGAGTGACCGATGCAATGAGTGAGCCGATAAAAAAGACGCGATTCCAGCGCTGTTTCTTATCCGGTCCAGCCTTCACCCGCAGGTCGAAAGCCACCCCGCGCATGATCAGTCCAATCAACATGAGGGTTACCGGCAGGTAAAGGGCCGTGAGTATCCGCCCGTGCGCCTCTGGAAAGGCTATTAACAAAGTGCCCACACCCAGCACGATCCAGGTTTCGTTAGCATCCCAGAACGGGCCGATACAGGCGATCATCCGGTCTTTTTCGGCCTCATTACCCAGCGGCAATAACATGCCAATACCCAGATCGAAACCATCAAGAATACTGTAGGCCAGTACCGCGAGCCCCATAATCATAAAAAACAGCAGTGGCAGCAGGGTATCCATTAACGACTCCCCTCGGCGGACCTGTCAGGATATTGCAGCAGGGCGAGTGACTCAGCAGGTTTGCTGGCCAGATAACGAATCGCCCCCACATACGCCACTAATAACAGGGCATAGACCAGCAGGTAGGCGAGCAGCGTGGTCATCACCATGCCGCCGCTGTGGTCTGCCACCACCTCTCGGGTTTCCACCAGGCCGTAAACTATATAGTGCTGACGACCCACTTCGGTCACCCACCAGCCGGCTAGCGTGGCCACCCAGCCGGCAAAGGTCATACCGCTCAGGACCAGAAGCTGACTATGGGAAAGCGCGCGCTTACGCAGTAGCGTTAAGCCTGCCCACCAGGCGACGACTATCATTAGCAACCCAACTCCCACCATGACCCGAAACGACCAGAACACCAGTGCAACTGGTGGGTGTTTGTCCTTAAAATCATTCAGGCCCTGCACAGTACCGTCTAACTCATGGGTCAAGACCAGACTGCCCAGCTTGGGCAGAGTTACGGCGAAATCATTACTGCGTGTCTGTTCGTTTGGCCAGGCAAACAGAGTAAACGGAACTCCCGATTCGGTCTCCCAGACTGCCTCCATTGCCGCAATTTTTGCAGGCTGGTGTTTAAGGGTGTTTAGACCATGCAGGTCCCCCAGGACTAACTGAGTGGGGGTGGCAATCATGGCGATCACCACGCCGGTTTTAAGCACCCGCGCAGTCGCCGGACCATCCAGGGAATTAAACATCCGCCAGGCGCTGACGCCCATAATCAGAAAAGCGCTGGTAATCACTGAGGCCGTCATCACGTGGGCCAAACGATAGGGAAAGGATGGATTAAAAATAATCGCCCACCAGTCGGCGGCATAAAACTTACCGTCGATAAGCTCGTACCCGGCCGGGGTCTGCATCCATGAATTGAGACTGAGAATCCAGAACGCCGACAGGCTGGTGCCTACTGCCACCAGCGCCGTCGCAATCACGTGGACCCGTGGAGATACCCGTTTGCGTCCAAACAGCATGATGCCGAGGAATGAGGCTTCCATGAAAAATGCGGTAAGCACTTCATAACCGAGCAAGGGCCCGGAAATATTACCGGTGGTGCGGGTAAAACCAGGCCAGTTAGTGCCGAACTGAAAGCTCATGGTGATGCCGCTGACCACACCCATGGCAAAGGTGAGGGCGAAAATTTTTACCCAGAACAGGTAGGCGTAATCCCACGCCTGGTCGCCACTGCGGTGATACTGGTAGCGAAAGTAAAACAGTATCCAGGCGAGGCCGATGGAAATCGATGGAAACAGAATATGAAAACTGATGTTCGCGGCAAACTGGATGCGCGCGAGCACAAAAGGGTCAAGCTCCACTGGGCAACTCCACGTTGAGTCAGCCTCCCGGCAAACTGCCGATCCCCTTAAAGTTTACTACCCACGCGCCCGCAATCACTGTCTACGGACTGCGACCAATGGTCGCAGGTGACTTAGAGGTAACAGCCCGGCATTCAGAACGGGTCGGTTACTTTATAAAGCAGCAGCGCCCAACCTGGCCCGCGGTCACACCGCCAGCAATCATCTGTTCACCGGAGACTCGTGTACTGACGACCCGAAAAAAACGAATTTATTCATTGGGCTTAGCCCACACCAGGCCCAATCATTATCGAGTCACCTGATCCCCACGACTACAACCCCATCAGCGCCCGATAGCCCTTCCAGAAGCCACGGATAGGGTTCTCATCAAAACCCATGTGATCAATGCTGCCGGTGCCGGTGCCGCCCATTTCGATGAAGGAAGATTTATCGCCATCACGGGCAATTCCCCGCTGGCAAATATTCACCGCTTCGCCATCTTCCATGGAGATAAAACCGGCGGGGCCAACCATATTGATCTGCCGCATGCGGTGTTCGACCATCTCCTCGTCATCATCTTCAAAGGTGTAAAAAGTCCAGACCAGCTCGGTTTCATCCACGGCTTTCGGCAATATCTGCCGCACCGCCAGGGTGTTGGAAATTTGCTGAACCACCACACTGGGGAACAGGCTTTGAATGGTGAGCATGGTCTCATCACCCAGTTCCGAGCGGTATTCCAGCAGTCGGGGGTCAGCCAGGGTGGCACCTTCTTCGGCCTTACGGGAACTGGCTTCCTGATAAGCCTCAATACTCTGGGATTCGTCCGGTTCACTCACCTGCAACAGCATGTGCATGCCGCTGTCGTCGACGTGGACGGAACCCTTCTGGCCCTGACGGTAGATGCCAAAGGTGGGGTAAAACAGATGCAGCAGCCCACCGTGGTAACTATCGCGAGCATTTTCTGAGTAGAGCTTCCAGTTACCGTTGAAGTACTGGCGTGAGTGACCAATGACCTTGATCGGCCGCTGCATCACTCGACGAATATTGCCGCACATTTCAGCACCGAGAAACGCTTCCAGCGACGGTGCCTGGTGATCAAAAGTGGCGTAAACCATATTCTGAACCTGCTCGACCCGCAGCTTCTGCAGGCCATGTTCAGCCATCTCAAAATCTTCTGGATAACCACCTTTACCGGCCAGTCCCTTGCGAAATGGCACGCCAATCAAATTACCTGCGTGATCAAACGCCCACTGGTGATAGACGCAGGTGTGCACATCGGTATTGCCGCGCAAGTCACGGCACACCATTGCGCCACGATGCGCACAGCGATTTACAAAGGCGTGCAGTTTTCCGTCGGCATCGCGGCTGAGCACCACCGGCGTATCGCCCACAAAGGTAGATTTATAGTCACCGGGATTGGGTACTTCAACGTCGAGACCTAAAAATGACCAGGCGGGACCACGGAATATTCGTTCCTGTTCCTGCTCATAAATCGCCGAATCAAGGTACACCTGGTAGGGAGCACGGGTTTCGCCTTCTGCCGGCCATTCCAGCAGGCTAATAGTTTCTTCATGGGGTGCGTTCATCGGTATTTCCTCCTGATAATTCGCCGACATTCCATCATGCGTGCTGTTTCAATCCGTTTCAAAGTGCCGGGGTCACTGCCTCAACCCCCAATCATCCCATCATAACGCCTGGGCCAGATAAATACGCGCCATAAAAATCAGTGCCGGGAAGACCTGACGGATTCAAAACCGTGATTGACCTGCCTGACACAGCAACCCGTCGCTTTATTCTCGCAGTGTGACTCCACGCGTTGCAGGCGTATTATGATAACTAAACAAGGAGTTGATTAATCTAACTGGGCTACAAGCCCAATTCTTAAACGCTGGAGGCTCCAATGAGTGATCACGTATATAAAAAACTCGAACTGGTGGGATCGTCCACCGTGAGTTCCGACGATGCCGCCCGCAATGCCATTGCGCAGGCCCAGGCGACCATACGCAACATGGACTGGTTCGAGGTGGTAGACACCCGCGGCCACATTGTTGATGGAAAGGTCGCCCACTGGCAGGTTACGGTTAAAATAGGGTTCCGTCTGGAAAGCTGATATCCGCTGCTTTGTGCTGAATTTTTCACCGGGCCAAAACCCGATCAACCGTTCTCCGGAGCTTCGTCTGCTTCACTCGTTGCCAATAGCACTGGATTGAACCCTTGACTCGCTTGCTTGAGAACTTGCCTGTCCTCGGCGTGGGGGCCAGTCTAAGCCTGTCCACCGACCCTGATCCGGTAATGCTGGCAAAATTAGCCGACGGCCCCAGCTTTATCGAATACGCAGGCCAGGTCGATATCGAGTCGGTTATCGACGAGGTCACCCGAGTCACGGCTACCCGGACCCCCGTACTTTTTCACCCTGCCTACATTAATTTTTGCGGTTCATTCGCCAACTCATCCGAATGGCTCAAACAGACCGCTCGTCATATCAACAAGGTCGGCTCGCCCTGGTTCGCTCAGGACCTCGCCTACTGCTTCTGGCAACAGGGGCCGGGTTACTCAACTCAACTCGGCAATTTTTTACCGCCGATCCTTAATGAGGCGTCGGTTGAGCTTGCGGCTACCCGCATCCGCGAAGTGCAGGCCGCCGTATCGACCGTGGTCGCCATCGAACCACCGCCGATGACTTTTGTCGTCGGGACCATGTCGCTCCTGAGCTTTATCGGTGAGCTTGCCACTAAGACAGATTGCGCCGTTTTGCTGGACATGGGGCACCTGGTTTCTTATGAGATGGCCAGCGGCAACCGAGTGACCGACGAACTCGCGGCCCTGCCCTGCGAACGGGTCATTGAGGTTCACATCGCCGGTGGCCGCCTCGTGTCAGACGATACCGCCCCGGTCTACGTTGATGCCCACGAATCGGCCATCCTCGATCAAAGCTGGCAGATGTTAACCACCCTGTTACCGTTGCTCCCAAACCTGAAAGCGGTCTGCTACGAATGCGAGGGAATGGATGAACAGACCGTAATCGAGACACTGCGGACCATCCGCCGCCTTGTTCGCCAGCACAGCAGCGCCGCGCCGCTGGTGGCCAAAATCGATGCGGGGAATAAACCATGAGCTTCGCAGAACAGGAGCGCGCCCTGTTTGATCTCCTGTTTGACCAACCACTAAGAGAACGGTTTTTAGTCCATCCCGCAGCAGCGCTGGCTGATTACCAGTTAACTCCCGCAGAACTGGCCGATTTTCACCGGATTCGCCCCGAGGGGCTGATGGTAGATGTCGAACTGCGAGTCGATCAGATCCTGACTCATTTCTGTCGCCAGTTCCCCCTCACTTTTAGCATGATCTCCTCCCTGCCCACGGGCATGGATCAATTACGAAGGCTCGTTAACCGCCAGACCATGCTCCAGCCTCCGGAAGACCGGGCAACTCAGTTTGGACTCCAGCTCCAGGAACAACTGGCAGCGCTAACGGCGAAATGCGATCCCGCTTTTCAGGTAATGCTGGGGGCTTCAGTGGCGACTGAACTGGGATTAACATGGACCGGTGCGACCCTGAAAAAACAGCTTCTCACCAACCCGGCGTCGGTAGAGCATCCGCCGATTCCTGGCAACGCAATGATCGACAATGACTGGATACACAGGCCAGTCAAACTGGCCGCACAGGTAGCTGCCGCTCTGCTGCCTCAACCCTACTCCAGCATGAAAAAACAGTTTTGTCCGGCTGCTGGCATCCAGCTCTGGGCGCACCTGAGCAATACCCCCGTGGCTCACGCCAACATAAAGGCTGCACTAACCACCGAACAACCGAGTCTGTTTATCAGCCGCGCATACGCCCACAAAACAACGTCCTGCGAAAGCCAGATCGATCAGATTACCCTTGAATTTAACGACGGTTTTGCGCCGCTATTACAACAACTTGATGGCAATCACAGCGTCAATCAGATTCTCGATAACCTGGTAGATGTCGGCGCATCGGATTCCATTGTGGCCAGCGTACAAGCCGGATTTAAACAGTTGCTAGAATCATCAATCATTGAGGTCACCTAGTAATTAACGACTGGACGACTTATTGAACACATCATAAGGGGAGCGGAGGAATGACCAACAGAACCGGCAAAAGAGCAGTACTCACCGGCGCCAATCAACCGATCGAGATCTGGGAGCGGGAAAGCCCGGGGGCCGGGCCCGGCGAAGCCGTACTAAAACTCGAATTTGGCGGTGTCTGTGGTACCGATGTGCACTTCTGGCACGGCGAAGTACCACTGCCCGGCCCGGTGGTCCTGGGCCACGAGGGCATTGGCATTATCGAAGAGCTGGGCGAGGGTCTCGCCACTGATTCCGCCGGGGCGCCGATTGCCATCGGCGACCGGGTCTACTGGCAGCCGGTCACCCCCTGTAATCACTGTTACCCCTGCACCATTCTCAACGACGTCTCCATGTGCGAAAACGCCTTTGCCTCTCTGTTTGGCGATGCCAACGCGCCGACGCCTTCTACCTATAGCGAAGTAATCACCCTGGGGACCGGACTACCCTTTTACAAACTGCCCGATGACACCTCATCCGAAGCGGTTATTGCCTTTGGCTGCGCCATGCCGACTATGCTCCAGGGCATGGAAAGGCTCGGCGGCATTCAGGCCGGTCAAACCGTTGTGGTGCAAGGCTCCGGCCCCGTCGGTCTTGCGGCCACCATGCTCGCCCACCTCGCCGGCGCTCATCAGGTAATCATGATTGGTGCGCCCGCTCCTCGACTGGAAATGGCCCGTAAACTCGGTGCTGATCACACCATCGATATTACCCAGATCACCAGTGTGGCTGAGCGCACCGAACGGGTACGTGAACTCACCAATGGCCGCGGCGCAGAAGTAGTGATCGAAGCCGCAGGGGTGCTGGAAGCCTTCAGCGAGGGCCTGCAACTGGTCGCACCTTCTGGTCGCTACCTGATCGTTGGTCTCTGGTCTGCTCCGGGCACGGTTGCAGTAGAACCACGATTGATCAACAACGGCAATCTGCAGATTATTGGCACCGCCCTGGCCGGACCCCGGCACCTCTACCAGGCGATTCAGGTCGCGCAGATGCAGCAATCACGACTACCCATGGCAGAGGCTATCAGCCATCGATTTACGGTCGGGCAGAGCCAGCAGGCGCTGGAAGCTGTCGCGGCTCAGGAAACCGTGAAAGCCGTACTGGTGCCCGGATAATCTTAACCCCGGTCCCGGCCGGCAGGTTTGATTCGCTATTCCAGAAAAACCGGCGGTTCGTCGGGAATTAAGCCTTATCGGCTAATTTTTCAGCTGATGAAACTCAATCACATTGAGGTCTGGATCTCGGACGAAAACCGCCTGAGCATCGCCGAAATCCAGCCTCCCCGACAGGGCAATGCCGGCCTCACCGAGCTGCGTGACCACCGCGTCAAGATCGGTAACGTTAAGGGCAAAATGGGTGTAGCCGGGATGTTTCTCGGCTACATCCATAAGAATATTGCCGTTGAGACTGAGATCAACGTTGGCATTAAGAATAAAATTAATATTCACGCCAGAAGGATGCTCCATGATCGCCACTGGCTCCGGGCCAATTGGCCCGACAAGGAATTCAAACCCGAGCTTTTCGTAAAAAGTCCGGGTCTGATCCAGGTCGCTGACCCGCAGTCCAACGTGATTAACACCGGTGATTTCCCGCATCGACGCCCTTCCGCTATCGAGGCCGGCTAACTATCGTAACTACGCAGCGCCCGACCCGGCATTCCCCCCTGATAAATACCGTCCTGATAGAGCATCTCGCCGTTAACAAAAGTACCGTGCACCCCTTCTGCATGCTGTACCCAACGTTTACCGCCGCCGGGTAAGTCAAAGGACTTTTCCGATTCCAGCGGTCGCACCCGAGTAAGGTCAAACAGGGCCAGATCGGCGAAGTTACCCTCGGCAATTACGCCACGGCGGGCGATACCGAAAAACTCCGCCTGCTCCGAGGTGATTCGCCGAATCGCATCCTGAACGGTAAGCACTTTCTCTTCACGCACCCATTTGCTAAGCATGTAGGTACCAAAACCGGCATCGCACATCATATCGACGTGGGCACCGGCATCGGACAGGCCGATAATCAGGCGATCATCATTAATCAGCGGGATGACTTCGCCGGGGTCGTGGTTGAGGGTCACCAGTTCGAAAATGGCACCCAGGTCATCGTCAAAGGCTATTTCGAACATGACATCGACCGGCTGCTTGCCGGAATCTGCCGCCATTTGAGCGATGGTTTTTTTACCTTCAGCTAGCCGCAAGGTCTGTTCACGCTCGCCATCGATGAGCCGCACGCGATGCCAAAAATCGCCACCCAGGGCTTCGTTTTTTTCGACGTCAGCAGCAAACTTCTGACGAAATTCCTGATTGCGATACTGCTCAATTTTCTGCTCCAACTCCATTGCCATGACTGGCCGCATCGCCTCAAACAGTCCCAATATAAAGGGATTGCGCATGTGGAACTGGAACTTGATCGGATGACAGGTCGTCATTGGCACCAGCTTGTCCCGGCTGATCAGGTCTTCAACCGCCGCCAGCTTACCCAGATAGGACTCATAATTTCCCGGGGTATTGAAACTCCCCACCCAGGTCACCGGCCGGGTACTCTCATCAACCAGCATTTTGAGAAATTCTCGCTGATCCTGATTGAGGGTGTCGGTGGGTGTCACGGTCAACTGAATCGCGCCCCGATCGAGGTCTTTTAATACCCCGCAAAGCGCCTGATATTCGTTGTTGCCCGCATTACGGCAGGCCAGCGGCTCGCCCTCATAACCAACATGGATACCGAGCACGGTGGTCGAGAAACCAAAGGCACCCGCGGCCATGGCGCGGCCAAATTCAGCACCTATCTGGGCAGCTTCATCATCCGTTGCGCCGCGCTGCCGGGCCGCCTCTCCCATGATCAGGTGGCGAATGGGAGTGATCGCCGCCAGCGCCGCGACGTTAATTCCCAGACCGTTGTCATCCATCGAATCCAGGTATTCGCCAAAACTCTCCCAGCGCCAGTCAATGCCCTTTTTGAGCACTTCGTAGGGGATGCCTTCCACGTTTACCAGATCGCCAATCAATACTTCGTGCAAATCGGGCCGGGCGGGTGCCAGACCCACGCCACAGTTACCGGTAATCACGGTGGTTACACCGTGCTCCGGAGAAGATGTGAGCAGACCATCCCAGCAGACCTGAGCATCGTAATGGGTATGGGGATCGATAATGCCGGGGGTAAGAATCAGGCCATCCGCATTAATTTTTTGCCGAGCATTGAGCCCCGAGCGGTTACGACTGATGCTAGCTATCTGATCACCGTCAATGGCAACGTCGCCGGTAAAAGGCTCTGCGCCCGTTCCGTCGACAATGGTTACTCCGTGAATAAGCGTGTCATGCATCTTCTCTCCTCCTGTTTACTACTCCGGACCGAACGCTGTTTATAATTTTTTAAGTCTGTTTCGGCATTAAGCGACCGCTGTATTCGGGTCAACGGGCAGCGGCAAGAAACCGTTACCGTTCGCCAGGCTGGCGGTGAGCTTCATCGCCTCCAGCATATTGTCAGGTTTGGCAATACCTTTACCGGCAATGTCATAGGCGGTGCCGTGGGCCACCGAAGTGGAAATATAGGGCATGCCCAGCGTCACCGAACAATTGCCGAGAAAGCCCCAGGTTTTGATAGCAATATGGCCCTGATCATGGGACATGGCAAGCACCGCGTCATACTGCCCTTCGATATTCTGCCGGTAGACAGTATCCGGGGAAATCGGCCCGGTGACGTTAATCCCTTTGGCTTTGGCCAGTGCTACGCCCGGCTCGATTTCTGCCTGATCCTCGGGACCGTGGGCGTGGGGGTTCCAGCCGGAAACGGCAATGCGCGGCGATTTAATTCCCCATGCCTCGAAACTTTCATGGGTCATCTCCAGGGCGTGCAGAACCAGATCTTTATGGATCAGGTCACAAACTTCACGCACGTTACGGTGATGCACCAGATGCATGACCCGCAGTGGCCCGGTAATCACCAGCAGGTAACTCTGATACGGAGTCGGTTCAACCAGGGCTTCAATGGGTTCCCAGCCGCCGGCCATCTCCAGCGCGGTGGTATTGATTACTCCCATCACAAATCCGGCTGCCTCTCCACTTCGACAAATGGCGTCGGCCTCGGTAATCCAGGCCATCTGCGCTTTGCCGCTAATGGCCGTGGCTTCACCCATGGTGATGCTCCCCGCTGGCAGGTGGCCACTGTCGATAACATCCAGACAACCGGGCTCTCCCAGCGCCTCACTGGCCGACGCGACCTTGCGAAACGAAAGCCCGCTGCCGGCAACATCGTTTGCCATCTCCAGCGCCTCGATGGAACCCACAGCAACCGGTATCACCTGGGGCTGAATCTCACCCCCGGCAATGACTTTACAGAGTATTTCCGGGCCAATACCGCCGGGGTCACCAATAGCCACCACAATGGTCGGTTTATCGCTCATGCTCTCCTCTCCCAGCCCGAGTGATCGGCATCCAGGCCGTCACCCTGACAAGTTTAGTCTGCGAATATTTCCGCAAAAAACTGCTGCAACCGCGCCCATGACCGCCGATCGGCGGTGGCATCATATTTAAGTGCTGGCATACCGTGCTGGTCAGCAGCGGGATTGGTAAAGCTATGTAACGCACCGCCGTATTCGACCATTTCCCAGTCTGCTTCCAGCGCGGTAAGGCTCTCCCTGAACTTTTCTACGTGGGCTTTTTCAACAAACGGGTCGGAATTGCCGTGCAACAGCAGCAGTGATGCCTTCAGGTCCGGCGTTTCTCCCTCAATCGGTAAGGGCAGGGAGCCGTGAAAACTGGCAACCCCGTCCAGGTCTGCACCGCTATAGGCCAGCTCCACCACCGTGGCACCGCCAAAGCAGTAGCCAATGGCGGCGGTTTTATTCATATCGGTCATTGGGTGCTGCTTAAGTTGCTGCAGAGCAAGCCCCGCCCGCTCTCGCCAGGCCGGCACATTAGCGGCGTTTACCATCATCCACTCTTTAGCCTGGTCCGGGTGTTCGGTCACTTTACCCTTGCCGTACATATCCGCAGCAAAGGCTACATAGCCCAGTTCTGCCAGCATGCTGGCACGGGTTTTAGCGTAGTCATCCAGCCCCCACCATTCGTGCACCACCAAAACACCGGGCCGCTTTTCGCTGCTCGCGTCGTCGTAATAAATATGCCCTTCAAGCTGAGTGTCTCCATGCCGGTAGGAGACTGATTCGGAGACGACGGCAGCCCCGACAGAGGTGCTTAATGCCAGCAATACGGCGACACTCAAAAAACTGCTTTTCATCGTTATTACCTCCTGTAATTAAAAGATAGATCAATCAGTGAACCGCAGGACAACCTCCCCTAGCCCATCTGAAAATTCGGCCCGAAACTCATCGCCAGGCCCTGCTGGCTGAGCACGACTCAGTCCACCGGTAAGCACCAGACTAGCGGCCGGTAACGACTGGCCAGCTTCAGCAAGTTTGTGAACTAACCACTGCAAAGCACGCCAGGGACCGCCAAGGGCATCGCTGCCTCGGCCTGTGGCAATGGGTTCTCTGTTTTTTGACAGGTTACAGACAACTTCTTCGCACCCGGCCAGTCGCGCTGCCGCCACCCCATCACCCAGACAATAACCAGCCGCAGAGCTGTTATCCGCAATATTGTCGACGGCCTGAAACTGGTAATTCTGGAACCGGGAGTCGACGATTTCCAGCGCCGGATGATAACGCGCGACGCCAGCGCCAATCGCTTCCAGACTGACGTTGTCTCCCGCCAGTTCCCGTCCAGTAACGATGGCTATTTCCGGCTCGATTAATGGATGAATGAAACGGCTAAAACTCACTTCAGTGGTTGCCTGGGTCGCAGCCAGCAGAACCCCGTAATTGGGCTCATCGACCCCCATCTGGTCGCGCATGGCAGCACTGGTAAAACCCAGTTTATAACCCACCGTTGAAGACCCCTGCTTAGCGACTAACCGGGCCTGTATGGCATAACTATCGGCGCTCTCCATTTGCGGGTAGTCATTACTCAGCGGCGTTAACGCCTCCCCCCGGGAGGCAGCCTGGTAGAGCCTGTTAGCCAGTTGCTCATGGTCAGTGGCGGTTAACAACCCACTCATTTTTGATGCCAGCCCGTCGAGTCCTCGTACCACCAGCCGGCCGACGCATTGCTGGCCCAGCGAGCGGCAAAGGTGGAACGTATCTGCGTCTCCCAGTCAGGGTGATCGTTGGCGCGGGCAATCTCTTTATAAAGGGCATCCCGATCACGGTTCTCCGCTGCAATCAGACCGTTAAGTTTCGCCCGCTGCGCCAGGGGCAGCCCTGAAACGTCACGCAGCGCCACCCGTCCATCGGCAGCAAAACCGATCGCGCCGGAATCAAAATGGGGTTTCAACTGGCCGAAACGCTGCTTCATCGACGCGCGAATTTTGCCGATCGCGGCGGACTGCACATTTAAATCGGCCGCCGCTGCCTGCGCCGGGGGCACCAGCCAGTCGATAACCGGTCTGGCGTAACCGAGCCAGACCGGCTGCACATGCTCCAGCGCTGCTTCAGGTTCAGGGACTGGCGTCGCCGCGCGGCTATCGATAATGTCCTTGATGATCACATCCGCCGCTTTTTCTGCCGCGGCGGCAGGAAAATAGATATTGATCGTCACGCAGGCGGTCAGTAACAAATACGCAGGCCAGAGGGCCAGTGGTCGGGCAATCATTGGTGATCTCCTGTGAGAAAGCGCCAAAGCCATTATTAGCAGCCGCCATCTGAACAGCAGCTTAACGGATTTCTATTTCATCGACAGCGGTAGCGGCAGTCAACCGCTGGATGAGTACCGACCAGTTAACCCGCCGGTTATGACCGACCAGATCGATACGCGGCCACCAGCCGCCGCCCTCAACAATATAGTAGCTATCGTTCTTATTCGGGCCATTATTAGCAATACCGCGCATGGTACAAACGCCGTTGGCCAGCCGACACCCAATACCCAACCGGCGATAACTAAAATCATCGAAAAACCGCAACAGGGTTGATTGCAGGGCGCCGCTAATTCCGCCGATGGACGACAGAGAATCGAGCGCCCGCTGGCTGATTCGGTGGCGGCCAGGGTCATCCGCCGGAGTTTGCAGCCAGCCATCAAATGCCACCGGTTGCCACGCCTCCAGCTCTAGCCCCTGCACCAGACCACTGACTCGGCCCGTAATAGTGCCGAAATCGAAGGTGTGGGTGAGCAGCGCCAGGTCCAGATTATCTCCCCGAAGGTCAGCCGATAGTCTTGGCACCCGACCAAAGACATCTTCGATCACCAGGTTCGACATCGCCAGTTCACCGTCAAAAACGTTGATGGCTACCCCCCCTTCGAGCTCAATTCGGCCACGGGAATAGTGAATCGCCGGGATTCTAGCTGACAGAGAACCGACCATCTCCGGCCAGCCGAGAGCCGCCGTTATCAGTGGCAGACTCACCGGCTTTAACTCGCCCCCCAGGGTGATCGCCAGTTGGTCGGTCCCTAATCCCTGGATCGCGACCTTACCGGCGGAAAACTCACCATCAAACAGCGCCAGTGGTGAAATATCGAATTCAAGCCGTGACTGATCGAAACGCATATCGCTGCTACCAGCACCGACGGGAAGACGATATAACCGCAGTTCATCCCACTTCATCTGCCCGCTGCCTGGCCGGTTTTTACCCCTCCACGGCAGGCTCGCCGATAGTCCGGCAATGGAAAATCGTGATTGCTGATCGACGACGCTGATATCACTTAATTCCAGTCCCAGGGAGGTGAGCCCCTGTTCGCCGGTATAGGCGAAACGTGCGCTGAGCTGGCCGCCGGCCTGCAGATCTCCGCCCAGCGTGTTAACCAGCCAGGGTTGTAAATAGCCCTGATAAGTCGCTGTCAGCGATTCGACCGTGAGTCGGCCAAAAGTCGACATTAGCCGGGGTTGCGGGCTCAGCCAATCAACAATCGCTCCCCCGGCTAACTCAAACTGATCCGGGTGTTGGTACCGGGCATTGACAGTGAGCTGGCGAGCATCGGCTAGCCACCGGCCAGAAACAGCCAGTTTCGGACCCCGGTCGGACCAGGAAAAAAACCAGGGGTTGATAAACAGTGCCCCGCCCGTGAGCTGGCTGCTGGCCCGAAAGATCAGCTCATTGCCGCGAGCCTGGCCAGAAAACCCAATCTGCGCCGCGAGTTCCTCGCCGGCGCGAGTGCCCATCTCGTCGCTGAAAGAAAGCCCATTGATTTCCGCTTTACCCTCAACCGTTACCTGGTTGGCGCCCCGCGCTGAAACCTGCAGGTTGCCGGAAATCTTTGCTGCCGTGATGGCAACGCTCTCCCGTAACGGTTCAATCATGCTTTCAGGGAACAATGCCAGGGCCGTTTCACTGTTGAGCTGGTCCACCCCAATTGAGAGGGTTGATTTGATCACCTGGCCACTTGACCAATCCAGGGAAAAACCCAATTCCGGTGTGACCAGCTGGGGCGATCCCGTCGTGGTAACAATGAACTGACCCGGTTCTGACTGACACGTCAGCAGACCCCCGCCGGTAGTGGCCGATCCACAATTGAACACCAGGTCTGCCACCGGCTCGACCCACCCGGGTAACCAAAGATTCGCGAGTGTGAGACGAATCACCGGATGCTGGTTAGCATAGGTTACCCGCAGGTCTGCCCCTTCAGCCCGCCAGTCCGGTGCGGTAATCTGTTGCAGACGCAGCTGAAGGCTGGCAGTGTCTGCGACCAGGTTGACCGGCAGGAGCAACACCAGACCGATGATCGTGGAAAGCCTTAGAGCCTTCACGGCACGCTTATTACCAGAATCGTCAAATAACTCTCCCTGCTAACTCGTTCAGGTTCCTGATGGCAATCAGGGATAACAGAGAATATCCGCTAACCCCCGACCATTCAGCTTTATTTAGAGCAAATACACTAAATCCATGCAGGCTAAACTCAAAACCTATCTAGTCGGCGGCGCGGTTCGTGACCGCTTACTCGGGATCGACGTCAAAGACCGCGATTTTGTCGTTATCAGCTCAACACCCGAGCAGATGAAAACACTCGGCTATCAACAGGTTGGCGCTGATTTCCCGGTGTTCCTGCATCCCACTACTCACGAAGAATATGCACTGGCCAGAACCGAACGCAAAACCGGTTCCGGCTACCATGGTTTTAGCGTCGATTTCAGTGCCGACGTCACCCTGGAAGAAGATCTACGACGCCGTGATTTAACCATTAACGCGATGGCTGAAGACGACGACGGATCACTGATTGACCCCTATGGAGCTGTCTCTTATACACATCTGACGCTGCCGACGAAGAGGATAGTGTAGA
>CAJXVN010000013.1 GCA_913060775.1 uncultured Gammaproteobacteria bacterium
AGATGTAGAGAGGTCTCGTGGGCTCGGAGATGTGTATAAGAGACAGGCTGTGGATGGTTCGCTTTATGCCACCTTCTTTCACGCCGGTCAGATCTGCGTGTCGGGTACCCGCTTATTGCTGCAGGAGCAGAAATACGCCGAGTTTGTCGAGCGCATGGTGGCCCGCACCGAGGCCATGGTGATTGGTGATCCCATGGACCCGGCCACCACCATGGGGCCGGTGGTATCGCAAAAGCAGCTCGACCAGGTGCTCGGTTATATCGATACCGGTCGCTGCGAAGGCGCGACCGTGGCGGTGGGCGGAGGCCGTGCCACCGGCGGCGGACTGGAGAAGGGTTTTTTTGTAAAGCCGACGATTTTCACCGAGGTCACCAACAGCATGACCATCGCTCGTGAGGAAATTTTTGGTCCGGTGCTCTCGGTGCTGCGCTTTGGTGATGTTGAAGAGGCGGTGCGCATTGCCAATGATTCGGAATACGGGCTGGCGGCAGGGGTCTGGAGTCGTGACCTCAACAGCGCTCAGAAAGTCGCCTCGCGGCTGCGGGCTGGCATGGTCTGGATCAACGAATGGCACGTGATTTCCGAACAGGTGCCGTTTGGTGGCTACAAGGGTTCCGGGCTAGGAAAGGAACTGGGCGAGGAGGGTCTCAACGCCTACACCGAGCAAAAAACCCTTTATCAGGACGACTGTGGCGAGCGGGACAAAAAGTTCTGGTACGACGTGATATTACCCAGAGAGGGCTGATAGCAGCGATCTCGGCAATCGAATCAAAAAATGAGTGGTTAACTTTAAAGCAGGAGATTAGCAATGAGTAAGCGTGTAATTGATGGTCTGGACGGGTTTCGAGCATTGGTCGGAGAGACCATCGGCACCTCCGGACTGGTCGAGGTGACTCAGCAGCGGATCGAACAGTTCTGCGAATCGGTGGACAACGATGAGTGGATTCACTGGGACGTGGAGCGTTGCAAGGCGTCACCGTTTGGCAACACCATTGCACCCTCCATGTTTACCCTGGCCTATTTCTCCAAGCTCTTCTTTGAGATGGTGGAGATAGAGAACGTACCCAACATGCTGTTTTTGGGCAGCGACCGGGTACGGCTGCTGGCACCGCTGGTGTGCGGTGAAAAATTTAATATCACCGTCAAGCTCGAGCGGGTCGAGGAGAAGAAGAACGGCATCAACGCGTTCTACGAATCGACCTGGAATGTCGAAGGCAAAGACAATCCCATCGCCATCGGTATTTTCATTATTCGTTACATGGATAGCTAAGACCAGCGCCATGCAAATCGCCGGCTTAAACGCATCGAGTGACCTCAGTCACTCGATGCGTTTAAATCACTTAAACATCGACCTCGCGCAGAGCGTCGGGGTAGCTGGCGGCGCGCAAATCGCGTTTCAACACCTTGCCAAAATGACTGCGCGGCAGGGCATCCATAAAAACAATCGCCTTGGGTACTTTGTATCCGGCCAGCTTCTCGCGGCCCCAGCGATAGAGTTCGCGGGCAGTCTCCTGCGTATCAACCGCGTCTCCGGTCAATACCGCAACGAGGTGAATCGCTTCGCCCCAGCGTTCATCGGCCAGACCAACGGCAGCACACTCCACAATGTTTGGGTGCGCCATATAGACACTCTCGATTTCCACCGAGGGAATGGTCTCGCCGCCGCTAATGATCACATCTTTGGAACGGTCGATAATGGCAACCTTGCCAGTGTCATCCATCACCCCAATATCGCCGGTGAAGGTCCATTCCAGCCCTTCCGGATCATCAGTAAGCAGACGCCAGGTCTGGCTCGTCAGTTCCGGCTGACGGTCGTAACCCAGACCGGTGTTAAAGCCACGCAGGCAGATTTCGCCGGGGGTGCCCGCCGGTACCCGGCGGCCGTTTTCATCGACCACGACCATGCGGGTGTCGATGCAGGGTTCGCCAATACTCAGCGGGTGTTCCAGAAATTCCCCCGGACTTTGAATCGCCATATTCAGGCTTTCGCTGATGCCGGCCCCGGCGCGGATATCGGCAGTCGGGAAAATCTGCGCGAGCTTTTCGCGCAACGCCGGCGGCGTCGGGGCCGATGCAGTAATACCCGATCGCACACAGGTCACCGGTTCGCCATCCCAAACCTGGGCCAGGGCAACAATCATCGCCGGCACAAACAGCATCAATTCGATTTCCCGCTCCCGGATCAACTGCAGCACGGCGTTGGGATTGAATGCCGTATCCGCCGGGAAAATTACCGTACCGCCACGCCACAAAACCGGCAGCAGGCACCAGTCAATGCCCGCGCCGTGATAGGTAGGCGCGACCATCAGCGATTGCCAGTTGCGCTGCAGGCCCAGTTCCGCCACCACCGCCAGCACGGTGAAATAAGTACCGGCGTGGGTATGCACTACGCCTTTGCTGGCACCGGTCGTGCCGCCAGTCTGGATCATCCGAAATGGGTCTTCCCAGCGGGTGACCACCGGCAGGGGCGAGGTATCGGTTACCTCCTCCAGCAGGGTTTCGTAATCGAGCCATTGCCGTTGGTCATCAATCGGCTGGTCCGCGCTGAGATTGGTAATGCGAAGCGTCGCATTGGCGGCCGCAAACTTGTCAGTAAATTCAGCGGCACAAACCACGGCTTTGCAGTCGTGGAAATTGCAATATTCGGCAGTTTCGGCGGGCAGCAGGCGCACATTAATCGGTACCGCAATTGCGCCGATCAGGGCGCTGGCCATCAGGCTTTCGACCGCACCATGTTCGTTGTAGTGCATGGTCGCGACCATGTCACCTTCGGCAATACCTCGTTGAGCAAGCGTTTTGGCCAGTTTGATGACGCGGTGATTCAGTTCTGCATAGGTGAATTTGCGCTGGCGCAGCAGATCATCAATAGCGATTCGCTGGGGATGAATTTCCGCCCCACGAGTGATGATGTGAGCAATGCTGACGAGACGACGCTCATCGTTGCGAAGGTTGTGTGGCATGGGTTCCTCTCCCGGGATGTTCTCGTGCTTGAAATGTCTAAAAGATACCGAATTTATCTGCGATTATTTGATGCGGATAATTACACAAAAACCACTTTAAGTCATTATTTTAATTAACTTTTTTATTTTTATAGGAGAGGATTTATGAACGCAACAACGGAAATATTTGCGGGCGAAAAAATGCCCTATTACATGTCGCCGGCGGACGGCATGAACGAGGAATATCTGGGGTATGCACGCAAGCTGGTGACCATGGTTTTTCAGACCCTCTGTTCCACCCAGCTGGAGGCAATTGAAGCGCCGGCGCAGAAGCCCTGGTCCGATTACGAAAACCGGGAACTAATGCGGGAAGCGGCCCGTTTTACTAATGTTGCCGCCGAGATGGTGGAGCTGATACTGGGAGACCTGAATCTTGACGCTGAAGCCCTGCGTAAGGAGGCTGAAACCAGTCTGGAGAGTGGTCGTAAGTTGCGTATGGTGACCACGCCAATCATCTCCTGGAATGACGGCCTCATGCAGCGCTACCTTTATGCTCAGGTGATGCTCGGGCAGTTGCCGTCCATGATCAGTTCCAACTACATCCGCCTGGCCAACATTGCCCAGAAACTGATGATGGATCACTGCCTGACCAACTGGCCACAGGATGTGGGTACCCCACACCTGGCGAGCATGCAACGCGCCATCGAAGAAGGGGATAAAGCAGAACTGCAGGAGGCACTGGAACGCTGGTGGCCGATTGCCTGCGACAGTTTTGGCCGAATTAACTCGGACAACGACCAAACTTATAACCGTATCGGCCTCAAAAACCGCACCAACGGTACCTGCAAACAACTCTTTTTAGATACCGCCAGTCGTGAATTAACCGAGCTCGGGTTATCCGTACCCGCACCGGTTTAGGTTTCTCATTGTTAATCAAATTTTAGAGAGGACACATCATGCATAGACACGAAGCTATCTATACTCATCCCGACCAACTAACTGATGAATATAAGGAGCAGCTCTGGAAATTTCTCAGCATTCAGATCTGTATCGAAGGCGGCATGGGCGATGCCAAAGGTATCCCACCCCACAACGCCATGACTGCTCATGAATTCCCCGAAACCCGCCATCGCCGGTTTATTGCCAACAAACTGGCCGATGAACGCGATCATGCCTACGGCCTGTTTCAGGTAGCCAAAGGGATTGGCAAGGATCCTCACGCTCTGCTCGCCGCCGTGCGCGAAGACCCGGAAAAAACCCGTGCCCTTGATGCGATGAAAGAACTTGAGCGTATCGGCACCCACCTGGAATTTGAAGTGCTCTGCCTGCTCGGCGAAGCCGCGGGCGGCATCGCCAGCTTGGGGATGGTCGGCGGTACCTACCTGCCCTGGTCGATGTGGAATGCACGCAACTTTCTTGATGAAGGTCTCACCCACTCACTGCTATCCATGCGCCAGTGCCGCGAAGCCGTCGACGCCGGTGATGGCGAAATTGCTCAGGCGCATTACGACCATCATTACCCCTTCTGGCTCGATGCGTTTGGCGCGGCTAACACCCCCAACGAGGAAGCTTATTTGCGTCTGGGTATTAAAACCCTCACCAATACCGAGTGCCGGGTCATATGGTTGCGGCAGATGCGCGACCGGACCGAGAAAGCCGGCCTTAAGTTTCCAGAAGATCCTTATCAGGGTAAGCGCGGCCGTTACGACGAGTGCGAAGAAGGACTCGAAGGTAACTGGGGTGCCTTCTCCGATCAGGTGATTACCGATGGCCAGATCTATGGTCAGGGCGTTTTAGCCCGCGGAGTCTAGTTAGAGTTGGAGTGATCGCCGGGGTTTGCCCGGCGATCCCATCGTATTCAGGGCCGTGTGCGGCGCTCCGCAATTATCCAGATAGATGTGGATTTTTGTTGGAATGCAAAGCTAGGACAGGGGTTAGTATCAGTGTAGTTGTTGCGTGATGCGCAACATGCTAATATTTTGGGATGATTAAGTCCTTCCGCCACAAAGGGTTGAAGAAATTTTATGACTCTGGATCGTCTTCAGGGATACAACCCAAGCATGCTAAGCGTCTAAAAATGCAGTTGACCGCGTTGGATACCGCGAGCGTGATTGAAGATATGGACATACCGGGGTTTAGGCTTCACCGGCTTAAAGGCAGAGAACATAATCGCTGGTCGATCTGGGTGAATGCCAACTGGCGTGTGACCTTTGAATTTCAGGATGGGCACGCATACATACTTGACTATGAGGATTATCACTAATGACTATGCACAACCCTCCTCATCCCGGCGAGTTTATCCGCGAGGTTTATCTCCAGCCGTTTGCAATCACTGGCCGACAATTGTCAGAAAAACTCGGCGTGTCTCCCTCCACCTTAAATCGGGTGCTTAAAGGGCAAAGTGGTATCAGTTCAGAAATGGCGTTAAGGCTTTCCAAAGCCCTGGGCCGGTCACCGGAAAGCTGGCTAGCGATGCAGGATAATTTCAATCTCTGGCAAGCGCGCAAGTCGGTTGATTTGGGTGGGGTCGAGAAGGTGGAGTTCCATGCTGTATGAGACTCATTCAGTCTGTTTAGAAACAGGCACAGTGAGGGGGAAGGCGCTTTTTGAATGGGATGAGATTCACGATTCAAGACCCAACCCCGGCGTTCCGTCACTAACGGGATGATGACTCGGGATGTTCAGCCATGCGGAGTTGCGGGCGTGCGGGTTATTAATCCGAGGGAGGTGGGGTAGAGTGGTTTTTTTAAAAAAAACCTATTTAAAAAGTGTTTTAACTGGATTGCAAAACCTGACCCTCGATTCGTAATACTTTGAAACCTTGGGAGTCACAATTTAAGCGATTCACATAAACTGTAATGTATGCTCTCCTTTTTTATAAAAAGGACCAACTACATACTCGCTTCTATTCAATTCAGGATCGATCATTGACGTCGTAAATATAAGCTGATAATCGTTAGCCAATGAATCACACGCAGCAACAATCACTCTCTGAAAATTCTGACTGCGATCATCCGTCATTCCCTTGTCTTCAACATTATCCAGCATCATAAATCGTGGGTAACGGGCGAGATCGTCTTCAACACAGTGCTGAAAAATCGCCATTCTGATAGCGTTTTTCATAATCGTCATTGAGCTTGCAGAAAATTTGGAGCGGCCATTGACAAACATTTTGTCCCGCCCGAAGTCTAGCGTGACCTCCTCAACACCTTCAAACACATTCTCATAACCACCATCAGCGGCAATAATAGCCTTAGCTTTTTGTTCTATGTCATTGTAAACGAGTGTATGCCTGTCTTTCGTCATCTCCGATAACTGATTAAGTTGATCTTGCAACTGAGCAATTCTTTCATTCAAACTCTCTTTTCGCTCTACGAGATTGTCAATCTGAGCAACCATGGGTCGTTTACTTTCAAAGGTCTCGATCTCATTTTTTCGGTATCCGATTTCGCTGCCTAGCTGAGAAAGCATCAAGTCGACTTGATCCGCATTAGAGCCAATTTCAATATACTCGTCTTTCAGCGACCGCATTCGCCTCGATATTGTTACTAAATCCGAATTAGTGCCATCAATTTCCTCGTGGAACCTTTCAATAAGTTTTTCACTTTCATTTACCTGGAAATTGATTTCGTTTGCCATTTGGATGTAAGAGTAATGCCGATCATTCGCTGTCAAGTCGGTTTTACACAACACGCAATGACCTTCATCGATATGATTATCCAAAGGAGTTAGACATGCGGGGCAATACTTAAATACCAATTCCCCTATAACATCGCTCGAAACCCATGATTGCTCAAGCGCAGCCTTTCTTTCGATAAGTGAATTAAGAAAAAGTGAGGTATCAACCAACTCTGTAGAAATCTCATCTTTCCGTTGAATAAGCTCATATTCTCGGACCGAGATTTCCTCTAGTGCTGCATTAATCGTTTGTATTCTTTCCCGGAGCTTTTCATCAAGCACGTCATATTTCTGTTGTCTGATTTGTGCTCGCTCTGCCTCAAGTTGACTAATTTCCAAATTCAACCGCATGATTTCTTCATCAATCTGATGGTCTCTCAATATCGAATTATCAGAGCCTAAAAATCGATAAATAGCCCTAAGTTCCGAGGTAATTGAATCAAAAGCTCTATTCGTCAAAATCAACTCTTGACGTAGATTATGTGCTTCCAAGTCGTCGATACCGAGCATATACTCGCCGATTGCGCGGCGCATCGATTCGTTATCGAATTTCTTATCTTCTTTGATCAACCTCGTTGTTTCCGACAGCTGGTCCACATACATGAGGCGCAATATCTGATGCATCGTCAGATTTTTTCTTTCATCAGTCTTATGAGTAGGTAAGTTAAGAAGATCAAATAGCTGCTGGGAGTAGCTGTGTGTATCGGCAGAACGTATAATTGGATAACGAAGCCAGTGTTCGGAGTCTTTCGAGGCGTCATCAAGTGTGCCTTCGTAAAAGTACATTGCGCTTTTGCCGGACTCAACAATTTCACGGCGCAATACATAGGGTCGATAATTGAGCAGAACCTCGACCATGGTTACATCACAGCGTTCCTGGTCTTCGTTCCAGTCAGCCAATTCAGCCCCAAGGGCGAAGTAAAGCAAGTCCATGATCGTTGTCTTTCCGGTACCGTTGTCACCCCTGATTATATTCACTCCAAGTTGAAAACCTTGGTCATAAACGGTTTGGCCGCTCTTTAACACCAATAGTCGTTGTACTGACAGAAACGGCCTTGTTGTTCTCGTTTCAGGACTAGCTGTCATACCTAAATTCCATTAGTTTTGAGCGCGCTTTCAGTCCCTTTCTGCCGAATAAATTTACCAGAGGTAATTCATTAATAGCAAAACGAAACCACTCTTGCATAGTTCTTTGATCTTCTTCGATGGCAGAAGCGATCTTTATGGGAACCTCCACCTCTGTTCTTTTAACAACGCCGACTTTGAACCTTTCAGGATCAATGAGCCCCTTTGCAACCAGGTTTTGCATCGCCGTAAGTTGAATTTCTTCAAGTTCGAATATAACCCTCTTACTGTTCGGCATAAGCTCATAAGCATCGGGGATGTCCTTCAGAATGTTTTTGAAAGGACGGAAGGATGCAGGGAGTGGCGATATAGTTTTCAACATTGCAGGAAATAAAATATAAAAGTCTGTAATCCTAAATACATCCCATCCAAACTCTTCATTTATTGATGATTCAGTAATCAGAAGCACCCTGTAGATGCAGTGATTAATATCATGAATTGGATGGTAGATAAGCATAGCGTTACACCCAAATTAGATGGCATTTGCCTGTCAGAAAGTAGAGCATGCCGCGTACTAGGCTGACATTAATCGATGCGTTAAACCCAACAATAGACGCATAAATCGGCTCTATAATTTGCTTATGTATGGCCTCATCAATTTCGGACGTTGGTCTTTTTTCTTGTATAAGAGGGCGGACTAATTGGTTGAATGAGCTATCCATGGCTGCAAGAACGTGCGCATAGACATTTTGTTCTGTTAGCGATAATTGTTTTTTAGCAATAAAACGCTCAAACTTATTTTTAAGATATATCGCATCTTCTACCAGATCCTGCCGTCCGCCGCTTTTAAGTTTTTTCTCAATACCGATGATTTCACGACCTGGTCTATCTGTAATGTATTCGGCGAGTTCCTCGATAACACCTTCAAACTCCGGATTATCCTCTATTGTTTCCTGAATAGCCTTAATGGCCTTCTCCAGCGGTAAAAGCGTTGCCTCGTGAACGTACTTATCACCATTCACGAAGTCCTTAAAGGCGCTATTTTTTATTCCTGTCTGATTACCCATTCTTATCCTTCGAACTTACATATTTGTCGCCACTGACAATATCGCCTTCTATTTTGGATCGGTTAATGATGGTCTTATACCCTTCTTGCTGTCTTGGCTGCTGATCGTTTTCTGGCCCTTTTCGGTTATAAACCAAAATTGAGGTGAATAGCGTTATAGCCAAAATCGAAAGCAGTATCAACACAATCACAAAAAGCTTTTCACTACCAAAAAGCGCTACGACATCCTCTCGGAAGACAAACTCTAGTAAAGCCCATATCAGGAAACCGACGACTGCAACGGGTCCGGTAACCTTCAACGCCTGTTTCCAAAAAATTTCCATATCCATTGAGCCTTTTCAAAATCGCAATTCGAAATCGGGGGTCAGTTCTCACATTCCAACGAAATCAGGGGTCAGCGAAATCGGGGGTCAGTTCTCACATTCCAACAAAATCGGGGGTCAGTTCTCACATTCCAACATTTTCAGGGAATCAATGGGGTCAGTCTCGATTGATTTTGGCAAATTAATCCTTCAGCTTGGCCACATTCCTCCTACCTCACCCAATAACCTACAATAATCTCATTTCAATAATCTGACGAGAGTTGGGTTCACCTTAGCTAATCGGGGAGGAGGTAAAAACAGATGGCACACGCGATCTGGTACACACGTTGCCCGGTAGCTACCGCCTCTGGCATTGCCTATCAACGCAACATGTTTGAGGAACTGTTTGCCGCTAGCGGTTATGAAGTTCGCAACCTGAAAGAGCTGGGCAAAGAGAAAGCGACAACGCATCTCACCCATACCTTGGCTGATTCCTGTCGAGAGGGGGGTGCGCTGCCACCGCTGACGGCCCGTCAAAGCGGTGCCGATACCTCCTGGTTCGGCTTTTCGTCCACGATAGCGCGCAGATCCTGGAAATCTAATGTGGCATTTAGACAATCACAGCGCGGCGATCTAGCCACATCCATTTCCGTACCCCGCTAAAACTTCCCCAACCCAGTTAGCAATCTGAGATGGAAATCAGGAGTACTGCTTAAGGTGGTTTAGGTTATATAGTGGTTGGTAAGGGACTGTTAATTAACAACTATAGCCCTTAAGCAGGCCGCCGATGAGCCGGTTGATACGGGTCGGACGGTCCTGCGTCGTGTCTGCAATGGCTTGTTTAGCCTGGAGAAATAATAAAACCTGGGAGGGGATGGAGATGGCTTATACGGATCTTAGACAGTACGTGGCGAAACTCGCGAGCGCCGGCGAGTTGCTGGAAATAGACGCAGAGGTTGATCCCGAATGGGAGGTGGGCAGCATCGCCTACAAGGTGCTGAGCGAGAATGGCCCGGCGATTCTGTTCAACGATGTTAAAGATTATCCCTATCCAGTGCTGGCAAACATGGTTTCGACCATGGATCGCTGTGCACTGGCGATGGAGGTAGCGCCGGAAGTACTAGTGGATGCCTATATCGAGAAAACCTCTGCCAGTGACCGCCCGGATCTGCCGGTGGTGGAGCGTGACCAGGCCCCCTGTAAGGCGGTGACTATTCCAAAAGAGAAACTCTCTTTTGACGATCTGATTCCCCCCATTGTGTCCAATCCCGGTGATGGCGGTGCTTACCTTAATTTTGGTCTGATCATGACCAAGGATCCGGAAACGGGTCTACAGAATATGGGTATTTATCGTCTGCAGTTGCGGGATGGGCTGCAGACAGGTTTCTGGTGTAGTCCGACCTCCCATGCAGGCATGATTCGCGGCAAGTACGAAGCGCTGGGACAGGATATGGAGGTAGCGATCTGTGTCGGTGCCGATCCGGTGCTCTACCTGGCTTCACAGGTGCCGGGGATGGATCTGGGCCAGAGCGAACTGGAGATGGCTGCGGGTATGCGTGGGCAGCCTTTTGATCTGGTCAAGGCGGATACGGTTGATCTGCTGATTCCGGCGAATTGCGAGTTTGTGTTTGAGGGCCGGGTGCTGGCGGGCCGTCGAGAAGAGGAAGGGCCCTATGGCGAATATCCGGGGTATTACGGGCCGGTGGGTCAGCAGCCGGTGCTGCAGATTGAACATGCGACTCGTAAGTCTGAGCCGATGTTTCTTTATACCTACCTTGGCTTGCCACCGACCGATACCCACGCCATGGGCCAGCTCAGTGGCGAAGCCGGGTTTTTGCACAAACTGCGTACGGATGTGGCACCAACGGTGCGCTCGGTCTACTGCCCGCCGGATATGCACACGGTGGTGGTCTCGCTAAAGAAAACTTATGAGGAGCAGGCCAAGCACGTTATTTTTTCAATGTGGACGTCGCGCATTATTAAAACCGTGATTGTGGTGGATGACGATGTGGATCCCCGCAATCTCGATCTGGTGTCCTGGGCGGTGGCCAACCGCTGTCATGCACCGCGGGACATGATTACCTCGGATGGTTTCTGCACCATCGGGCCGTCACCGGAGAAGTATGGCGACGGCATCGCGGCCAAAATCGGAATTGACGCCACTGAACCCATGAGCGGTTTTCCCGCGCTGGTGCGGCCCACCTCCGATATGCTGGAGAAGGTCAACGAGCGGTGGGGTGAGTTGACCTCGCCGAAGGCTTCCCGGCTACGAGCCGGCAAAGGTCGGTGATGATGTCGCTGGTTATGGCGGTACGAGTAACCAGAACACGCGTTAGTTAACCAGTCGGTTACGGGTGCCCGGAAGGTGGAGACACCTTCTGGGCTGCTTTACGAAGCGCTTGAGCCTGACGATGGCTGTGTATTTCCAGGTGCTGGTTTCGCCTCTTTCTGTTGGCGTTTCCATCATCACCGAGGAGATGGTTTTCGATAAAACGGTAGAGGGCTGATCGCTGATGTCCTGTACCTGCGGGTCATTAGGGGGGATCTAACCGGTTTCGCGACCATGGCTATCGTGGCCCCGGGGTTGGTCAATTGAAATTTATTATTTCCGGCAATCGAGGTTTTCCTTTTAATTAAGTAGCCCCTTGCAACGGGACTAATCAGCCCCCGTTGTCCCTTTGCGCTGATTGACGGTTTTTCTATAGGGTTTTTCTAAGTGCCGGATCGAAAATGCCGTTCGTCCTGAGCCTGTCGAAGGGCGCCCTTCGACAGGCTCAGGACGAACGGCGTACCAGGGATTTCGAAAAAACCATCCTGGAGTGCTTAACTTAGTGCCGTTCTGATTAGTGAGGGGTTTTTGACCGGGGTTTTGTAAAGTGCGCCATTATTTTCAAAGAGGAGAAGGGGATGAACGAGCAGAAATTTGCGGGCCGGGTCGGCATTGTCACGGCTGCTGGCGCGGGGATTGGTCGAGCGATCGCCCATGAATGGGTTCTGGGGGGTGGGTTACTGGTTGCCACTGACCTGCAGCAGGCCGCTGCCGACCATGTGATTACAGAGATCGAGACGATGGGCGGCGAGGGGCTGGCCGTTGAAATGAACGTGACGGATCTTGACCAGATTAAGGCCATGGTGCCCCGGGTAATGGAGCGGTTTGGCCAGATTGATGCGCTATTTAATGTGGCGGGCAACAACTCGATGCGCACGGTTGAAGAGGCTGAGGATGCAGAATGGCAATTTATTATCGACACTAACCTGATGTCGATTTACCGCATCTCCAAGCGGGTAATACCGGAAATGCGCAAAGGTGGGGGCGGGGTTATCATTAATATCGCGTCCGCCGCCGGCATACTGGCAGAGAATCGCTGCTCTGCTTATTCTGCCTCCAAGGCGGGTGTCATTAACCTGTCTCGCAATATGGCCATGGATTTTGTTGACGACAATATCCGCGTCAACACGATCAGCCCCGGTGGTACCGAAACGCCGAGGATCAAGGGCTACATGGATCAGTTTCCTGATCACGCCAAAATGTTAAAAGATGCCTGCCTGATGGGCCGGATGGCGCAACCGTCAGAAATTGCCAAACCGGCAGTGTTTCTGGCATCCGATGATGCCTCTTTTATAACCGGCGCGAATTTACTGGTTGATGGGGGAATGACGGCGGGAAAAGTCTTTCCGCTGTTTGATGAGATTCAAGGCTAACTGGCTGATGAACAACCGAGTTGCGAGCTAAATTAGCTAGCCCAATCGGGTTTGCGCCTGCTCAGGAATGCGGTAATGCCTTCCTGGCCACTCGTGGATTGACGGGTTTTTACGTTCCAGTCCAGGGCTTTCTCGTAGCTTGCCGGATCGATACCGGCGCCAATATCGTTGAGCAAACGCTTGCAGTCGGCAATGGCCGCCGGTGAGGCGGCGAGGGCGTGTCCGACATGCTCTTCCACTCCTTCGTCGAGTGCGGCATCAGAATCGGCTATTTGGTGGATCAGGCCATTTCTTAATGCCGCTTCGGCGTCGAAAATTCGACCCGTGAGTGCTTCGTAACGAAACGCACCCGTGCCCAGTCGTGGCAGCAGAAAACTGCTGATGACGCCAGGCACCAGACCCAGGCGAACTTCAGACACCGAAAATTTGGCGTCGGCCCGGCAGATCACTGCGTCGCAGCAGGCAGCCAGCCCTAAACCACCGGCCATGGCCGCGCCCTGAACCCGGCCAATAGTCAGTTTGGGGGATTCGACCAGGGCGCGGAACAGGGCTTGCAGGCGACCGGAATCAGCACGCAATTCATCGGAGGTCATTGCGGCCACGTCGCCGAGCCAGTTGAGGTCGGCACCGGCGCAGAAGGCTTTGCCGGCGCCCCCGATAACTAGACAGCGCACATCGGCATTGCCGTTGACCTTGTTGATGGCCTCCGTCAGTTCCGCGATCATCTGCGGATTCATGGCATTGCGTCGGTCAGGCCGATTCAGGGTAATCCTGGCGACGCCACGCTCATCGATATGCGTTTCAATGGTGTCGTATTGACTCATGAATGGGGCCGCTAGGCGGCGGGCATGGTCATTCCGAGTTCAAATACATCCTCTAACACCCACTGCAGGAATACCTCGCGAACCACATCGTTGCCGTAGGTTTTGATGCCCAGGTCCAGGTAACGTTTTTCGTTGGCCGATCCGGCTTTGCCGAAGGCCTCGCTGAATCGGGGTAGCCAGGTTTCTAGCAGGGATTGCAATTCGGCTTTGTCCGACTCGATAAACAGTTCCTGGATTACTTTACGAACCGTGTGTTTACGTTGAATGGGTACGGTTTCCAGGTTGACTTCGACGGTGTGACGAAAGGCCCAGGATTCGTAGGGTACGTAGCAACCTCCATAAAGTTGCATGGACTGAGCGACCACGGCGTGGTTATAGAGCCATCGGTAAACCGTGCATTCCAGATAGCTTTCCACCGGATAGGTAAACAGCTTGAGCCGGTGGGGAAGTTCGCCGGTTTCGCTGAAGCGGGCAGCATCGGCAATGGCCACTGCATCGGGCATGCCGAGTTCTTCGGCCGTTTCCAGCAGCTCATTGGCCCGGTCTGCTCGTTTAGCTCGTTCGTGGGTGAAATCCAGCAGGCTTTCAGGGGTGGGTGAGCGCCAGATGTAGTGTTCCAGCTGACCGGCGGAAAATTCGCTGGTCAGGTGAACGCGGAACAGATCAAACAGCGCCGCTTTGGTTTCGTCGTTAACGCTCTTGGCAAAAATATTCAGTGTCGGTGCATTCATGGTCACTATTACTCCCCGTAATGGGCGCGGTCGCCCTGCCAGATGTCAGCGGGCTTTCTCAGCCCCATGAATTCGTAATCTTCCATTACGGTCTCTATCCAGATGCGTCGTAGCTCGTTATTGCTCCAGGTTTTTATGCCGTATTTGAGATATTCAAGCTCATTAGGTGTGCCGTTACCGCCAAACATATCCAGCGCGTGGGGGTAATAGAGGTCGGCGACTTGCTGGACCATGTCCTTGTGGCCCTGCTCGATGGCGGTGGTCAGTACGTCGCGGCCGTGCATGGAGTGGGTGCGGCCTTCATCGAGGTAATTTTTGGCTGACCAGACCGCGTAGGGGACATAGCTGCACCCATGCACGGCAATACTCTGGTATCCGCCCACACGTTCACCCAGCCAGCGAATGGCTCCGACGTGATAGGGGGTGTCGAGGGGAACCTTAAAAATGCCCAGCACGTTACCGCGTTTTTCACCAAACATTGCTTCCCGGCGAATAGGTTCCGGGTCAACACCGAGATCGCGCAGAATTCGGCAGAGGCCGATGCCATGAGTGGCTTCATCGCGCATGGTGTAGCCCAGCTCAATCAGTTCGTGGGGAGTGACCGGCTGCACCTGCTGTAGCTGATAGGAGTTGTATTCGGACGATATCTGCACGGTCAGCAGTCGCAATATCGCCTTCATGTAGTCTGGGTCGTCGATATCACTGAGTGTCCAGTAAAGCTTTTTGCCGGTGCTGTGGCTGGCGGCGTACTTGGTTACCGGCGAGATCGTCAGGTCGGATGGTTTATTCATTTCGGTCACTCTCCTGTTTTTGGCGCTGTCTTGACTGAATTTAGTTGGTTTTTTTAAGTTCGCCCTTGTTAGCACGGGTTTTTAGAAATTGGCTCGCGGCCTCGCTAACGCCGTTGCCCTCAAGCAAATTGATGTTAGCCAGAAACTCAAACTGGTTGGCCAGTTCCCGATCGGAACTGGAAACGTTATTAAGCACCTGTCGGGCAAGTTCCAGCGCCGGCGCGGATTGCCCCTGTAGTTTTTTAACCAGGGCCCCCACGCTTTCGGCCAGCTCGGATTCGGGCACGACGTCGAGTAAAAAGCCGGCCTCCTGTAGGGGCGTGGTTTCGAGGGCTTCTCCCAGCAATACCATCCGTTTTAACAGGTGGCCGGGGACGCCATCGGCCAGGCGAGCGATGCCAATGCCCGGCACCATGCCTAAATAAATTTCCGGTAACAGGAATTTGGTACCCGTGGCGGCGATGCGGAAATCACAACAGCCCGTCAAAACAAACGAGGAGCCAACGCAGTGGCCATGAATCATGGCGATGGAGGTCTGAGGAGCTGCGGTTAGCGTGTCATAGGTCGCCGTTAGCAGGGATTGCACTTCCCGGCCCCAGGGGCTGCGGGTTTCTCCGCTTTCAAACATCTTCATGTCGCCACCGGCACTAAAGGCGCGGCCTTCGCCATTAAAAACGATGCAGCGGATTTCCGGCCAGCCGTCTACAGAACGCTGTACCGCATCACAGAGTTCGTGCATCAGCCGAGGACTCCAGGCATTCAGTGCCTCTGGCCGGTGCAGCGTAATCCACGCGCAACCGTTGATCACCTGCAATTTTATGCACTGGTACTCCGCGGGGCCCTGTAACGGCGGTGCGGAAATTGCGGCTACTGACTCGTTCAGGTTGTCTTTAGAAAGGGGCATGATTCCGGTTCGAGGTTCTATATCAAGGGTTTTAAAGCTAATTTATCCTATTTTACATACCGACGGGTATGTTTATTTGCGGGTGGAGGTGCTTTCTGTTAGCAGGGCTTTGATCGTGCGCCCGTTGGACTAGTGTCCAAACCTGCTGGAGGAGAACTTGTCGCGTGGTGCGCTCGGGATTTTCTTTGAGTCGATGGACTGGGTCGGTTCGATTCAGATGAGGGGAATCAAATCTGCGACCTTGAAGGCGGCAGTTAGTTGTTCTTTTCCGTATGTGGATCGGTAATCGATTGACATGTTCCGCTGGTCGTTCATAAGATCGCAGGAGTGTGCCCGCATACTTAACATTTGTTCGGGCCGGACCGACCATTGCTTATTCCGAGGTGACCCGATGAGCGTCAATACCATCGAAAAAATATTGTGGGAATTCGGTGACGATCCGTCCCGGGCGAAAGCATTTCTCAAAGACCCTGATAAATACCTGGCCCAGTTTCAGCTCGACGAAGAGGAGTACAGAATGGTCAGGACCATGGACCTTAAAGCCATGGACGAGTATGGGGTGAGTAACCTGCTGGGGATGATGGTTTGGCCACTATTAAACGGTAACAATCAGTTGATGGCTTTTGACTATCTGCGACGAATGAATCACGGCGATCTGCCGAACAATTTCAAGTTGCCTGGCTGGCAGTTTCGGATGATTAAGTTGTCGTTGGCGATACGTAATGCCTGGGTTGGGGCTTTGTGCTTAGTTGGGCTTAGGAAAAGCCTGAATTAAATTCTGAATGAGAAGAGGAGGCAGGGAATGGCAAATTTAGTCGGAGCATTCTGTACAGCACACGTGCCGCTGATCGCGTCACGACCGGGCGTTGCGGATAAAAAGCAGGTCGATCACGTGATGGAAGCCTTTGGCAAAATTCGCGCCCGCATGGTTGATCTGAAAATTGATACCGCCATCGTCGTGGGTGACGATCACTACACCATGTTTGGGCCTCATTGCCTGCCAAGCATGCTGATTGGTATTGGCGATGTGGACGGTCCCCACGAAGAGTGGTTAGGCCATGAGCGCGCGCCAATTGCCAACAATCCGGCACTCGCTGAACACATCATGGAATATGGGTTTGATCATGGATTCGACTGGGCAGTGGCCAAGGCACTGAGCATCGATCACAGCACGTTTGTTCCCTACCTGAAGATCATCAAGGAACTCGATGACGTGAAAATGATCCCGGTCTATCTGGCGGCGGGAGTGGCGCCCCTTATCAGGCCCAAACGCTGTGTACAGCTGGGTGAAATGATTGCCAGTGCAGTGGCGGACTACCCGGGAGACGAGCGCGTGGCCATTATTGGCACCGGTGGGCTGAGCCATTGGGTAGGCGCCGCCGACATGGGCAAGGTCAACGAAGAGTTTGATCACGAAATGATCGATATGATCAGACGCCGGGATATCGATGCCATGCTCGCGCTCACCGATGAGTATGTGCTGGAAACTGCGGGCAACGGCGCCTACGAGTACCGTAACTGGCTGGTGGCAATGGCAGCGGTGAAGGACTATGACATGGAGCTGCTTTGTTACGAGCCAATCAGCCCCTGGGTAACCGGAACTACGCTGGTGGAGTTCAAGTTCGCCGCTTGAACTGGACCGTCGAAACAGTTCAATGACTGGGAGCCACGACCACAGCTCAGATATTTTCGATGGCTAAACCAGTCTGGTTGTTCGCTGCTGCTGGTGAGTCTTGTTACTTTAGGAGCGGTTGCTGATTTGGTATTAGTATTCTGTAGGTGGCCGCCCCGTGTTTTAACCGCTACTGATACAATGTAAATCTCTTCGCAGCGCCGGATTGCGAGCAGGCAGGAGTCACAAATTGGCAGTGAACACCCGCCTTATTAGGCTGCGGAAAGGTTTATATACTGACCAGCAATGATTACAAAACAGTTCTCGTAGAAAATAAGCTATCCAGGAGCCAGGAAGAGTGAAAAAAGGAATTACTTTCGGAGCTTTTGATTTGTTTCACGCCGGTCATGTGCTCATGCTGCAAGAAGCACGCACTGTTTGTGACTATCTGGTCGTCTGCATTCAAACTGATCCTTCCCTGGATCGACCTGATAAAAACGCACCTATACAGAGCATCGTCGAACGACAAATTCAGGTGGCTGCCTGTAAGTATGTCGACGAGGTTGTCGTCTATAACTCTGAAAAAGATGTCCTGGAAATCCTCGCGTCGATGGAGTGGGATGTACGCATTCTTGGCGACGAATACCGTGAGAAACCCTTTACCGGTCGTGACGAAACTCTGGACAGGTGCTACTTCAACATGCGCCCCCACCAATTTTCTAGCTCTGAACTAAGGTTGCGGGTCATAAACCACGCAAAAAACGGATCCGCATAATCTAGCGTGGCTACAACCGGGCACACACGGCGCTAAACCTGTTGTCAAGAAAATCCGAGCACGTAAGTGCGCCGCATTAGCTAAATATTCCGATTGGGGGGCATGACTTCACGGAATTAGGGTTTATTCTTAAATAGCGAGATTAACAGAGATCGTTCAGGTAACGAGCGATAAGGGGTGGCCATTGGAACGCTGTCTCTGCCTGGGAATTCTGTGTTAGGCCTATAAGTAAAAAAGATTCAGTTGAGGTTTAGGCCAGGTGTTAAGGGGTGACCGAGAGGGCTCTTCGTACCTATTTCGCGTAGAGACTTCGTTTATGCGCTGAACCGCGTTAAAACTAGCCCCTGACACCCAGCTGAAAGCAGGAATTTTTTGAGTCGCTGCCGAGTTATTAAGGCGTTAGCTTTTTCTAGTACGCGTTAGGATCTTTCCAGACCCTAACGAAGGTCAATAGGATTATTTTTAGGTCCATCCAGATAGACCATTGTTGGATGTACTCAAGATCAAAGCGGACGCGGTTGGCCATTTTTTCCTCCGTGTCTGTTTCGCCTCGCCAGCCATTGATTTGTGCCCAGCCTGTGATGCCGGGCTTAACGATGTGGCGGAGCATGTAGGATGGAATTCGAGTACGGTAATAGTCGTTGTGAGGTACCGCGTGTGGGCGGGGGCCGACGATGGACATGCTTCCCGCTAGAACATTGAAGAACTGTGGTAATTCGTCGGCCGACAGTTTTCTAAGAATTTTACCGATCCGTGTAACCCGAGGGTCGTCTCTCCTGGCCTGGTCAATATTCTTACTTGGGTCGTGTTGACGCATTGTGCAGAATTTCAGGATTTCAATTGGCTTACCGTTTTCCCCGTATCTAGTTTGTTTAAAAAAAACGGGGCTGGAAGAGCATTTGAGTGTGATCGCGATTAGCAGCATCAAGGGCGATAACGCGGTGATGAAAAAAAGAGATAGCACTATGTCTTCCAGGCGTTTCACTAGCCTGTTTACGCCCCTCTGGGGAGAGTCATGGAGGCTCAGAAGCTGTACGTTGCCCAACGTTAGCCAGCGAGCGTTAAAAAGGCGGTAGCTGTCCAGGTCAGGTATCAGATAGACAATGATTGGCTGATCTGTAAGCGCCAGCTCGATTTGCTTAATCCGGGGCAACGCTGATAAGGGTAGAGACAAAAAAACGATGTCAATTTTCTGTTGAGCAATGTCCTGGGTCAGCTGAGCAAAGTTGCCCATTATTGGCACAGCTTCAGGACTAAGCCGATCGAGTTTTCGATCATCATAAAACCCTTTGAATTCAAGCCCCATCCATATCGGTTCAATGGTTTTTGCCAGCTTCTGGCCGCGCTTGTTCGCGCCAAAAATCGCTACTGATCGCGTGTTGATGCCATGTCCACGGACGAATTGCAGAGTCTTACGAATGCCGCCACGCCAGAGTAAGAATCCTAACAGTAGGCTTGCTGTCCAAAGAGCAATGAGCAATGTGTCAATGTGTGGACTGATCAGTGAGTGCAATCCAACAGCGAAGACCATTGCCAGTAGCCATGTACTCCATAGCTTGAGTACTTCGTCTCGAACTTTACCTAAACGCCAGGATCTATAAAGGTCTCTCCGGTCTGCTAAGAAATAAAAAAGAAATGCAGCGGACAGCCACAGACGTTGAATTTCTGTGTCGAACGGGGTGCTCAGTAGCCTGCAGGTCAATATCAGGGCAGCGACTATCAGCACCTGGTCGGAGAGCCGATAGATGCTACTAACCAGAGTTTGATGCTGTTTTAGGAGTCCTGTGCCGTCCATTGTCTCGGTGTTTCGTGGAAAAACTTTAAAAAGCGAAGTGGGTGTACGGATTAATTAAAAACGGGTTTATCCGTGTTATGCCAGCGGGGGTTGCGGTTATCCAGTAGCTTCCTGGGCAACTTCTAGAAAGAATTTTTCCTGGGCTTCTGCAACGATGTCCCAACGGTAGCGCTGAGCGAAATTTCTGCATATCTCACCCATTTTTATAATCGTCGCGTCAGGTGTGGTAGACAAATCTTCAAGAGCTGCTGCTAGCTCATCCACGTCAAAGGGCGGCACTAGCCGACAGCCCTGTGTTGGGACAACTTCATTTAACGGCGGAATGTCGAAAACTATTACCGGAGTAGCAGCGGCACACGCTTCCGCTGCCACCATGCAAAACGTTTCCCAGCGGGAAGGGACGCAGACGAATCGAGCGTTCTGCATAAGCGTCAGTCGCTTTTGGGCGTCAATTTTCCCGAGTAACCGGACACAGGTCTCTAATTTCAGTTCGGCGATACGCTCATCTAGCCGTTTCCGGTCGTGGCAATGCCCGGCTAATACGAGTGGAAGGCGAGATGCAGGTGACTGTCTGGCGTAGGCCTCCAACAACAGGTCTACCCCCTTAAGTTCAAAGTCGATTAGCCCAAGGTAGAAAATATATTCACCTGGAGTGGCTGGCAACTCGAATAACTGGTCATCTACCCCATTCGGAATGACTGCGAACTTCCCATTTTGCCGTTGCTTCTGAATGTGCTCCTGCATGCTTTCCGTTAGTACTATGAAGTTTTTATAGAGTTTTAGTCCATGGGTCTCAAAAAAACCGAATGGTATTCGGTACTGTTTTGCTAAAGCGCGAGCATAAAACCACTGTACTGATGCAATTACAGGCGCTTTCGTAAATAAGGGGTTTAATGTCGCTGACGTGGGTGGCATGAAGTCTTCGATAAGCAGGTCATGCTGGAATCTACGTACAGCAGCCGGGAGCGCAAAAAAAAAGGTAATGTGATGTGATGACCCGTGATCGCCTATTTTTCGACCCAGCCGGACATAACGGATGCCATCGCGCTCTATCTCGGGGGTGGAGCCTGGGAAGGTGGGGGTAAGAACGGTTATTTCGTGACGAGAAGATAATCGACGGTAAATTTCTAAATTACGCCGTGGTCCGCCGCCCGACAATGGGTTATCCACGTCATCGGGATCCAGGTGGAGAATTCTCATAGGAATTGGTACCGGATAAATGGGTGCTATTTTTCTATGCTACACGCTAAATGAAACTCTATAATGAGGGTGTTTTCGTGCATTACAATTTCGAGTAGCTGTTTAGCCCCGTCGATTATAATTGGGTTTTTCTCGATTTAGAAACTGATCAATACTTTAAAAAAATTAGTAAGGGAAGCATTTGGCTGTGAAGGGTTTTGGGCGTTCGGGTTGTCAGGAAGCCGGTATATCGGTCTCCTGGGGTTTGGGTTGGTTGGCGTGATAAGACTTATTTGGCTCTTTCTACCTGTTTTTTTCGGCGTACACATCGTTCGTCGTATCACGCCAGCGGCTGCCGTTAGTCTGCTGGTCCTCGGATGTAGTCCCTATAAGGACATTCCGTTGGCTACCGTGGCTGGTGATACGCCTCGTTCGGTGGGTGATGCTCCTCCAGCATCGGTCAGCTACCGAATTTCTGCCGGCGACCTTTTGGAGGTCAAGTATCCATTTCACTCGGAATTTGATGAAGTGGTGCGGGTGCGCCCCGACGGATTTGTTTCGATTCCTTTTGTGGGGGAGTTGCGCGTCGCTGGAGATACGCCGACGGAATTCGAAACGGTGATTAAACAACATTTTGAACAGCTATTTGTGGCTGACGGCACTCAGCATAAACAGCGACGTTACCTGTTATCCCCCAACGATGAGTTGAGGATAGTTTTTCCGTTCCGCTCTGAATTTAATCAGGAAGAGGTCGTAGTGAGGCCTGATGGGCGTATCTCTTTGCCGTTGATAGATTCCGTGTTGGTTCAGGGAATGACGCCGGAGCAGTTGCAGGCAACATTGATTGAAGCCTATGCAAAACATTTAAGAAAGCCGCCCGCAATCACGGTGATTGTTACTCGTTTCAGTAGTAACCGGTTTGAGTTTGGCAACGCGACATACCCTGGTGAAGTGGCTGAGCTTCAGGATGTTGTTGTGATTGTGCGAGAGGCTCAGCAAATGCAAATATATGTGGGAGGAGAAGTGGGTTTGCCGGCGCCGGTGGCCTATCGGCCAGGCATGACTGTTCGGCAGGCGGTGATTTCGGCCGGCGGTGCGACCGGGTTGGGTGACCTGGAAAACGTGCTTCTGATAACCAAACGTAACGGCGTCGCTGGACGAGTTTCGCGAGTCGATCTGGTATCTCCGCTGAAAGGTAATGAATGGAGGGAAGCTGAATTGCGGCCGTTCGATATCGTGCTGGTGCCGAAAACCGGAATAGCCCGGTTGAATAGTTGGATGGATCAGCATTTGTACGACCTGTTCCCGTTTCTTGGTAACAGTTCCTTCGCCTTTACCTACGAGCTTGATAGGCAAGACACCATTACCACCAATATTCGTTGATTCGACGTATTTGTCTAACCGTCGCGTACGAGACTTCTCCACAAGAGGCAACGTGAGTATCCAAACTGAATTTTCCGTGCCCGAAGGGGTAAAGCCAGCGGTTGTTTTTACGCTAAGAGATGCTGTTCGTCTGCTATTCAAGCATGGGCTGATGGTGTTGGTAGCGGGGTTGCTGGGAACTCTGGCCCTGGTGTTGGCTAATTTGCAGACTCCGCCTAATTATTCTGTCGATACGAAACTGCTGATACACACAGAATTAAAAACCACCCCAGATTTCTTCTCCGGTATTTCTGTAACTCGGGAGTCGAGCAGTAGTCTCCCTGCTAATCGGATACTTGAAACTGATATAGAGCTGCTGCAGTCGCGGCCGATTTTTGAAAAAGTAGTGAAGGATTTTGGGGTCACCTACGATCAGGTCTATCACCCCGGGTACGTATACTTGCTGAACCCCGTGGCTGATGTTTGGGATGCAGTGATGGATTTTTTTGGATTTCCAGTCGATCCAGAGAAAAGAGGTTTTGCCGATACTGTTCGGGCTTTGCAGAAGTCAATCAGTGTCCACCAGCAGACGAGTTCATCTGCCGACACTAATTCGAATATTATTGAGGTTCGACTGAAGATTACCGATCCTCAGATAGCAGCACCGCTGCTTAACGCGATCATCCAGGGGTATCTCAGGTTTGATTTGGGTGTGGCTAAGGAGTCCGCACGCCAGGCTCGCAGTATTCTGGAGACCCAGGTTGAAGTCGCTCGCGATAGAGCTGACCAGGCGCGACAGTCGTTGAGTGACTACCTCATACAAACAGGTTCTGAATATGCTTTCTCCGATGCGGGTGAGGCTACACAGGAGACTGTAGTGGATCGGCTGAGACTTCATCTAACGGAGATGGAGTTAGATCTCGTCGGTTTGCAGCAGATCTATCGTTCTGATGAAGAGAACGTTGTTGATTTACAGAACTCCATTGAGCTCATAAAGCAACGGATCGGTGAGGAGATGGGTAAGCAGGCGGTTCAAGGGAGCGAAGTGACGCGTGTTCGACAAAAAATGATGCTAGCCGATACGGCCTATGAGCGATTGATCAACAAATTGGCGGCGACCGATCTGTACATCAATATGCTACAGAACAAAATTCCCGATCGGGTGGTTATTGCAGGCGCCTTGCCTCCTCGGGAATCTAGCTGGAAGAAAGACTTGTTGTTGATGATGGCCGGTGTATTTGGCGTCTGGTTTTTTGCGATAGCCCTGGCTGGTTTTAGGGAATATCTGGATCATACTTTTTACACGGATGAAAGTGTCGGTCTGTATTTGGGCCTTCCAGTTTTAGCAGTCATTCCGTTGCTTGACAGCGAGTCTGTTCAGGGCCAGTTTGGGGGCGAAAATGAGTAACTCGCGACTCCCTGTGGATGACGTGTTCAGTCCCTTAGCGTTGACGTTATTCCAAAAAAGGGAAGAATGCCGACCTCAAGGGATGACAATCTATATTACTAGCGCACACCGCGGTGAGGGAAAGACGTTTTGCGTGAATAGGCTAGGCAGGATCTGTTCGGCTTTGAGTAGTCTCAAGGTGCTGCTAATCGATGCTGATATGGACCACGGCGGTTTGAGCAAGAAGTTTACTGCTGATGAAGCGCCAGGCTTGGTTGACCTTGTTGATGACGAAAGCCTCGCTTTTCAGCAGGTTGTTCGCGAAATTGGCCCTGGTAATTTGTGTCTTCTGCCAAGAGGGACAAATGCTCGGCCCGGGGATTTATATCGTTTTGAGGCGGTAGAGCGAGTCATAAACGAAGCGGCTAGCCAGTTCGATCTGATTTTCGTGGATGGTGCAGACGCTAATAGCATCGCCCGTTTTGCTGATCACCTGATTTGGGTTGTAGAGTCCGAAAAAACCCGCCGAGAAGTAGTTGTTGCAGGCCTTGCTAAAATGGATGGCGTTGGTGATAAAACGCTCGGTGTGATTCTTAATAAGCGTAAATTTTACATTCCTCACTGGCTGTATTCTCGGTTGTGATCAATGGTCTGCATGGCCTCTGGCTGGTGCTTCCAATTGCACTGTTCGCCTTGCTATTGGTATTGGCTCAGGATTTAGGTTTTACCTGGATGGTCCTGCTGGGCTTATGCGCAGCCGCCCTGGCTGGGCTTATCTGGTTTGGTAAGCTCATACCAGGGTTGCTTTTCATTTTTATGGCCTCCGTGCCCATAGTGATAAGTAAGCATGTTTATTCCCCGCCAGGTACTTTTACACTGCCGATATCGATATACCTATGCGATGTGGTGTTTTTTGCCCTCGCGCTGCTCTGGCTATGGCGGTTGGTATTCATCGAGCGACGTGCTCCACTTGTGTCGGTTCATTACAAGTGGGTGTTGATCCTGGTCGCCTGGATAGCGGTATCGGTTATCTGGAGCGAGCACCCATCGTATGTTTTTACGTCCGTTTTTAATTACGTTCGTATCACATTGATAATGGTCGTATTAGTTGATGTGTTACAGGAAAAAGGGCTGCTCAAATATGTATTTGCCGGGGTGTTGTTCGCGCTGGCTGCAAATGCCTGCATGTCCCTATTGCAGCTCCTGACTACGGCTAACTTTGAGTTGCAAGGTGTTAAGGTCGGACTGGACGCAACACGACTTCAGTATGGTGGCGGTGCAATCGAGGTTTATCGACCCAGCGGCCTGACTGTGCACCCAAATATGTTGGCCTCGTTGATGGTATTTATAACGCCAGTCATTGCCAGCTATTTGTTGATGTATCGTAATCACTGGCGCGGCTGGTTATGGCGCTTAATTTTTTTGCTTTATCTCGCTGGAATGACGGCGTTAGGAATTACGCTTAGTCGTGGTGGTTGGCTGAGCGTCGCTATAGCGATGCTATTTGTGCTGATTGTATTTGTCCAGGCCGGAATGCTTCCAAAACGGGTTCTTGTGAATCTTGGTATCGGTGCGATGTTGGCGGTGGCGATAGCAATAGTGGTTTACCCGGCGCTGCTCTTAAGGGTGACGCAGCCAGATCACCGATCTGGTGAGTCGCGCCTACTATTGATTGAACAGGCACTCATGATTATTAAAAATGACCCAGTTCTTGGAATAGGTGCCGGTAATTACAGTAGTGGTGCGCAAACGGCTACACCTGCTTCCTTCGCCGCATTGCCGGATGAATACGTCACCAGGCTTAAGGAGGGCGTTGTCCATAACAAATACTTCCTTGTGCTTAGCGAGCTAGGAGTCGTGGGGTTGCTGCTTTTCCTGTTTATGCTTGTTCATTTTGTCAGGATGCCATTCTCCCGCGGCGTTTGGCATGATCCGTGGCTTTTTTCTCTAAGTGTTGGGTTATCCGCGACCATCCTGGGGCACATGTTGTTTTTTATGGTTGACCATTTCTATTCAGAGATCAGCATGCAGCAGCTCTGGTTGGTGTTTGCGTTGTTGGTGGTGGTTGAGCGATTGGACATGGCCGCCGCAGGCCTTAAGAAAATGGCGACATAGTGTGCAATTAACGCCGCTTTCTACTTTTCGGGCAAGCTGCCAGAGCCGTGTTGATGTCAAGAAAATAGCGCTTTGAATAGTTCGCCCAACAACGCTCTGGGAGCCAAAATCATCACGCGGTTCGCGTCTTATGGTGGGTTACGGATTATTAGTGCGGGTTTCTCTTTTTTCCTGCTTCAGTACCTCGCGAGGACATTAACGACCAACCAGTTTGGCGGCTATGCAACAGTGTTTTCGCTTCTCATGTTGCTGACTCAGTTGCCATTGTTGGGTCTTCATCTTGCGATTATCAGAGATTGTGCCGCAAAGCCAACAAAGCAAGCCTGTTTTATTGGGGCGGGGCTTAGCGTGGCAATACCCGTAGCAGTATTGGTGGCGTTGCTGCTTTGGTATCTGTTACCAATTGTTTATCCACAACCATTGCTCCAGGGGCCGGTCCTGTACGCTGCAGCAGTTATTTTACCCCTGGGAGTGATTGCTGTTTTTGAAGCCGCTTTCATTGGACTGCAAAGGCTCAAAACATTGGCTCTATTTTCCATGGCTGAAGTAATTGCGCGATTTATCGGGTCAGCTATTATCCTTACCAATGGCGGTGGTATTGACGGGCTCTTTATAATTTTTCTAATTACCAAGATTATTTTGTCAGTGAGCTTTTTGGTTTTCTGGAGGTTTTTTATTCCCTCTAACTTATCTGTTAATAATTGGTTGCGTATATTAATTATTCTTAAAAGCTATATAAGAAAAATTCCTGTATTTGCTGGGATTTTATTTGTCTCTGCATTTGCGTTGAGAATAGATACCTTGTGGCTATCCTGGGTTGCAGAAATGGATCAAGTAGCTATGTACGCTGCACCCTTTAAGCTGTATGAAGTCGCAATGATGGTTCCTGGAATGATGGCAACTGTTTTGTTGTCGATGTTTTCTAGTTTGGTAGTAACGTCAAGGATAGCGTTTAATAACCTGTTTGTAGCTACTGTCAGATTTTATTTATTAGTTGGTATTGTTCCAGTTGTCATTTTTATAATGATGAGTGAACAGGTCATTACGATGGTGTTCGGAGATCAGTACGTTGAGGGTGCAGGTATTCTGAGTCTATTGGTTGCTACTGCTTTATTGAACGCACTCGATCAGGTAGTTACCATGGGTATGCTAGCGACCGGAATGCAGAAAATCGATCTGCTCGTGGCGACCGTCACGCTGGTAATTGTGGCGGTTAGTCTCGCACTGCTCATTCCGAACTTTGGGGCTGCAGGGGCAGCACTTTCCGTTTTAATTGCTGCGTTAATTCGCCTGACCATTCGTAATTTGATTTTCTATAAAATACAGGGATGTAATCCCTTTAGCTGGAGTATTCTGCATCCAATATTATTCGTTATAGGATTCGTTTGGATGTTAACTGGAATGTTGTCGTTTTCTTCCGGTTATCTAATCATGGTTCTGGTGCCTTGCTATCTTGTGTACTTAGTTGTGACCCGTGTGGTCAGTCGAGAGGAAGTTGTTAAAATGGGCCAGATGATGAAAAAAAATGGATAATAAATGCTCGCACTCCTCTGGTATCACATGGGCAGATACCAAATCCCGGCTGGCAGCAGATAGACAGCGCTGGAAGGACCAAAGCGGGGGGCGAAGCATTGGGCCAATTAGTTTGCAGCCGGGCTTTGTAGCAATACTCTTGCATCGGTTGTCACACTATTTTTATCAGCGACAGAACCGAGTTATTGCTCGCGTTTTATGGCATCTCAATGTTCTCCTGACTGGAGCTGATATAGCGCCAATCACATCGTTGGGTGCCGGTTGTTTGATATCGCACCCTGCAGCGGTGATCTTTGTCGGCCAGGCTGGTGAAAGGTTGACTATTTTGGGGCCGGTGGGTGTGGGTGGGGGCGTTAGTGATTTGGATATCGGTGCTGGTCCAGGGCTGCCGGTCTTCGGTGATGGTGTGACCTTAGGGTTTGGTTGTGGAGTTTTGGGGCCAATTAACATAGGGAGTGATGTTGTTATCGGCCACCATTGTCTAGTAACAGCGGATCTTGAGGTGGGCAGTGTTGTGTCACAGGCTCCCTCATCTGTAAATGTTACGGCCCGTTCGGCGGAAATTCATTAGTAGGTTGGAGAAAGAGTTCGGTGAAATTTAGGGAAACTTTGAGGTTGATTCGATCCGACTATGAGCGGGCCGCAGATTTATGGGGTGATCGGTTAACTCTTCTAAACATTATTAGGCTTTTCTTCACTCCGGGAATTGCCGCTTTAACCCTGTTTCGAACTTCTCATTGGCTTTATGGAACTCCTTTGCGGCCGCTTGCCTGGCCAATCTGGGCATTTAATATCACGCTTACCGGAGCTGATATTTTGCCTTACTCCCAAATCGGGCAACGTGCCTTTGTCGGCCATACGGTTGGTTTAGCCATAGGTGGAGTGATCGGTGATGATGTCACTATATTTGGGCGAGCGGGAGTAGGTGGTGGGGTTACGGACCCTAAAACGGGTGAGCGCTCATTAATTACTATCGGAAATAATGTTCAGTTAGGTTACAACGTCACTATTTTAGGGCCATGGGAAATCGGCGATAACGTTGTTGTAACTCCGTGCAGTTATGTTAACTCTAGCCTGTCTCTTATACACATCTCCGAGCCCACGAGACCT
>CAJXVN010000014.1 GCA_913060775.1 uncultured Gammaproteobacteria bacterium
GGCAGCGTCAGATGTGTATAAGAGACAGGTTTACGCGTAAGCGGTTTATTAAACCAAGATAAAGGCCGTATCAGCTTATTTGGCGAAAACGGCACTTTAATAACTGGCGATAGTTTTAGTGACAACATTAATTATAACCAGCTCAATATAGAATTAGACCTCGCAAAGCAAAATAATAACTGGCGTATTAGCAGTGATAATATTTGGTTTGATAACAATGAGATAACGCTAGCCGCAGAAATGCAGCTGAGCTTTGGTGATACACCGCGTCTTGATTTATACGCAGAGGCATTTGCAGAGGATGCCAGTATTGCCGGTCATTATTTTCCGTTAAAAGCGATGAGCCCAGAATTAGTTAGCTACCTAAACGGGGCTATAAAAGGCGGCGAAATATCAAAAGCGCAGGTTCTATTTGCAGGGCCGTTATCAGGATTTCCATTTAAAGATGGCTCAGGGCAATTTGATGTACTTGCTCAAATTGACAATGCTACGTACCAGTTCGACCCGCAGTGGCCAGCAGTAACAGATGCAAAGGTAAAGCTACATTTTGCTAATGAACGCATGGACATTTACAGCCAACAAGGCTCTTTGGTTAATTTAGATGTGGGTAATAGCGTTAAAGTTAGCATTAATGATTTAATGAATGCCGATGAGCTGGTGGTGCAAATAGATAAAAAAGCACCGATGGAAAACCTGTACACCTTTTTTAAAGCCACGCCCATTGCGAGCCCGTTAGCTGATATTTTTGAGGTAATACAAGGCCAAGGTGAAGCCGATGCCAGCATTGAGTTACTGGTAGGTTCAAAGTTTGAAGGTGGTGCAAGTGTTAGCGGCACTGTCAAGCTAGATGATTTACCCGTATTTATTGCCACACCCGGTATTGCATTAAATAACTTAACCGGCGTGCTTAACTTTAAAAACGATAATATCGAACTTAAAAATGCCACCGCTACATGGCTTGGGATGCCGCTGGCAATTAATTACAACAGCCAAAGTGAAGCGAGTGACTACAAAGCAAACATAGATATTAATGCACAACTTGATGCCAATACTTTAATCGATAGCGGGCAAGGTATTTTAAAAGGGTCACTTGAAGGGCAAAGTGCAGTTGATATTGGACTTGTGCTTAATTTTACCGAGCAAGGGTTTAATTATCGTGCACAGGTTAAATCCTGTCTGTTGCTGGCCGGGCTTTATGCCAGCGGCACGACCCGGGTTACCGAGCCGGCTCCGACGCGAGACCACACTGAACGTATGTTGCGGGGGTTTGGTTATGAGGTTGAAAAAGCAGGGCCGCAGGTCTCGTTGCAGGGGGGCGGCTTACTAAGGAGCTGCAACATTCAGGTACCGGCCGATATTTCATCGGCAACCTTTCCGATTGTGGCCGCGTTGATTACCCCGGGATCCGAACTGCTGCTTGAGGGGGTGGGTATCAACCCCACCCGCGATGGCGTATTAAAATTGTTGCAACGGATGGGGGGCAGAATTTATCTATCGAACCAGCGCGAAGAGGGCGGCGAGCCGGTTGCTGATATCCGGGTGCTGAGTTCTGACCTGAAAGCAACTCGAATTGACGGAGATCTCGTGGCCGTTGCCATTGATGAAGTGCCCGCATTAGCCGTAGCGGCAGCCTGCGCCGAAGGAACAACAGAAATTGCCGACGCCGCTGAACTGCGGGTTAAAGAGAGTGATCGCATTGCCACCACTGTGGCTGGGCTCACCGCACTGGATATCGATGCCGAAGAGCGGGAGGACGGCATGGTGATTCAGGGTGGTCAGTTTGCTGAGGGTCTGGTCGACGCAGCTGGTGACCACCGTCTGGCGATGGCATTTGCGGTGGCCTCATTGCGGGCAAGTGGCCCGGTTGAAATTCTAGATTGTGACAACGTGGTCACCTCATTTCCCGGGTTTGTGGCATTAATGTCCGGGTTGGGATTACATGTTGAGCAAGCCTGACGTGGGGATTTCAACGGAGGTGCCCTGTCTTACCATTGATGGACCGGCCGGCGTTGGTAAAGGCACGGTGAGCCAGGCGCTGGCGTTACGGATGGGGTGGAATTACCTGAATAGTGGAGCGCTGTATCGGGTGCTCGGGGTTCAGGCACGGCAGTTGTCGATTGATCTACAGGACGAGTCTGCTCTGGTCGCCCTTGCGGCAGGACTGCAGGTCCGGTTCAGTGTCGCTGACGAAAAGACCCAGGTATTGCTTGCGGGTAAGGATATTAGCGATGAACTGGTGACCGAGGCGAGCGGAGCCGCTGCCTCTAAACTGGCACCGATCCCCGCCGTGCGGGCTGCGTTACTGGAGCGTCAACGGGACTTTTTACAGGCGCCAGGACTGGTGGCTGAGGGCCGAGATATGGGCAGTGTGGTGTTTCCTCATGCCGAGCTAAAAATTTTTCTCGATGCCACCGCTGAGGAACGGGCTCGCAGGCGTTGTAAGCAGTTGAAAGATAATGGCTTGAGTGTTAGTCTGCGCGCCGTTTTATCGGAGATTGAAGACCGTGATAAGCGCGACCGGGAACGGAGCGTCTCACCGTTAGTCCCCGCCGAGGATGCGACCACTATTGATACGACAGTGTTGACTGTTGATCAGGTGATGGATCGGATCCTCAGTATGTGCAGTGAACGTCAACTATTTGCTGCTATTTAAGGCCCGTTCAGCGAGCAATAATCCTGAATTATTGACTGGTGGGAATACGCTAAGGAAGTTTGGCGATTCCCGGAACGGTTCATTCACTTAATAGGAACCGCTAATAAACCCATAAACGGGTAGCTTGCAGCCCAGACATTTATTTTCTGTTTTACAAGGTTTTGCAATAGCTCTGCTATTTCACGCACTTTGTGTCTTTAATCTAAATATCCTGCGGTCCCAGTCTATTTGTTTTTGAGTTGGTCAGAGGCTCCATAACTTCTCAACCGCAGGAAACTCTATGTCTGAATCCTTTGCCGATATGCTCGAAGAGAGCCTGGCTAAAACTGAACTCAAACCCGGTGCTTTAATTAGTGCTCGTGTCCTTAAGATTGATAATGACTACGTCCTTGTCAATGCAGGATTAAAATCGGAAGGGTTGATCCCCACTCGGGAATTTATCGGTGAAAACCGCGAGCTCGAAATTGCGGTGGGTGATGATGTCGATGTCACTCTGGAGTTGGTTGAAGATGGTTACGGGGAGACAATTCTCTCTCGTGAAAAAGCACGTCTCGCTGCCCAGTGGGTGGGTCTTGAGAAGGCCTTTGAGGCAGAAGAACCGATCACTGGCCTGATGACCGATAAGGTTAAAGGTGGCTTTACGGTGATGATTGGTGACATACGCGCGTTTCTACCGGGGTCACTGGTGGACGTTCGCCCGGTTCGCGACACCACTCACCTGGAAGGTCGCGAGCACGAATTCAAATGTATCAAGCTCGATCGCAAACGTAATAATGTGGTGGTTTCCCGCCGCGCTGTACTCGAGGCTGGCCTGGTCGAGGTGCGTAATGCACTGATGGAAAACCTCGAAGAGGGTCAGGTTGTAAAAGGTATCGTCAAGAATCTCACTGACTACGGTGCATTCGTTGACCTGGGTGGGCTTGACGGCCTGCTGCACATCACCGATATGGCGTGGCGTCGGGTTCGTCATCCCAGTGAAATCGTCAACGTGGGCGACGAAATCGATGTTCGCATTCTGAAATTTGATCGTGAGCGGGTTCGCGTATCGCTGGGTCTGAAACAGCTGGGTGATGATCCGTGGTTGAACATCAGCAGTCGTTATCCGGTGGCGACCAAGCTGACCGGTTCGGTAACCAACGTGACCGATTACGGCTGTTTTGTCGAACTTCAGGAGGGCGTTGAGGGGCTGGTTCACATGTCCGAAATGGACTGGACCAACCGTAACGTTCAACCCGGCAAGCTGGTGCAGATCGGCGAGCAGGTAGAGGTGATGATCCTCGAGATTGACGAGGAACGTCGGCGGATTTCACTGGGCATGAAACAGTGTCTGGTTAATCCCTGGGAAGAGTTCTCCGCGCTCTACAAAAAAGGCGACAAAATTAGTGGTGCGATCAAGTCCATCACCGATTTCGGCATCTTCGTTGAGCTCTCCGGTAACATCGACGGCCTGGTTCATCTGTCTGACATCTCCTGGGATCTCACCGGTGAAGACGCCATTCGCAATTACAAAAAAGGTGATGAAGTCGAGGCGGTTGTCCAGCTGGTCGACGCCAGTCGCGAGCGGATTTCACTGAGCATCAAGGATCTGGAAAGCGATCCGGTGATGGAATACATGAATAGCGTCGGTGGTAAAGGCGCTATCGTGACCGGTGTGGTTAAGGAAGCGGATGCCCGCATTGCCGTGATTACACTGGCTGAAGGCATTGAAGGCGTACTTAAGGCGGCCGATATCTCCCGCGAGCGGACCGAAGATGTCACCAAGGTGTTGCGTCCAAACGATGAAGTCGAAGCGAAAATTGTCGGGGTTGACAGTCGTAGCCGCGATATCCTGCTGTCGATTCGTGCCAAAGATGAGCAGGAAGAGACGGAAGCGCTGAGTGATTATCAGGAAACCAACGTTGCCAGCAGCACGAATCTGGGTGAGCTGTTAAAGCAGCAGCTGGATCAGCGTGATCAGTAACGGCGGTTGATTCGGTGCTGAGTCAGGTTCACTAACGGACCCTGATTCGGCCAGCACCGATAAGATGAAACCCGTTGGTATAAAAGCGGCGTAATGTTCACATTGCGCCGCTTTTTCATTAATGTGGTCTGCTTTAGTTAATTAAGAGTCGCTCGCGTAAGCGGCAGAAGCCGCAGTAGCAAGGGCGCTTCCCGGTTGAGCCGGCCAATGCCCCTGCCGGTGGGTGCCTGCGCGGTTGACGATGCAAAGAGAGATATTTCTGGCAGCCGGCACAACTTCATGGGTTAATAAGCCATTAGAACCAGCCTTTTTCCTAATCAGGTCTATCTATTCATATGCGAATATTAATGATCATCCTATTGCTTGTCGTTTTCCTCTGCGGAGCACTTTTTACCAGCGTCAACACCGATGCGGTGGTGGTCGATTTTTACCTGGATAGCCAGGAAATGCCCCTGGCGCTGGCGCTACTGGCGGCGCTTACGGTCGGCGTGTTGGTTGGAGCACTGATGGGTTTAATCCTGTCGATTAAATATCGAAACCAGTTGCGAGTAGCGAATCGCCAGATCAAAAGGCTCGACAAAGAGCTCGAGAATTTACGGGCATTGCCCGTACGGGATACGCTCTGACTCATGACTGATTGGCTCTGGCTGGTTTCGCTGGTTGGCCTGACCGGGTTTGCTGCCGGCTGGTGGCTAAGCAGGCGGCGCGTCCGCCAATCGGGATTACAGCAGCGGGGACAATTTTCTGCCAGTTATGTGGAGGGTATGAATTACCTGCTAAACGAGCAGCCCGACCGGGCGATCGATGTGCTGGTATCGATGGTTGAGGTGGATAGTGAAGCTGTCGAAACGCACCTTGCGCTGGGTACCCTGTTTCGCAATCAGGGTGAGGTCGAGCGGGCCATCCGTATCCATCAAAACCTTATAGCGCGTCCTACGCTGTCGAAGGGGGAACGCTCAAAAGCGCTGATGAATCTCGGTCTTGATTATAAGCAGGCGGGGCTGAATGATCGTGCAGTCGTCCTGTTCGAGCAGCTGGCTCAGGAGTCTCATCCGGGCAAGGTGAAAGCCCTGGAAAGCCTTCTGGAGATCTATCAACACGAAAAAGAGTGGCTCAGGGCAATCGCGGTTTCCCGCAAGCTGCAGGCTGACGATGCCGTTAATCAAACCCATTTGATTGGCCATTTTTATGCGGAACTGGCAGAGGCGGCCCTTGAAGGGGGCGACCTACGAGGGGCCGCCAAAATGGTACGCCAGATTCGTGGTCTGGCCCCGCAGTCACCTCGTTACCTGCTTTTAGAGCTCAGGCTTGCAAAGTTGCGGGGTAAGCAACGCCTTCGTTTGCGCTGGCTGGATGCGATCATTAATTACTGTCCCGACTACCGATTGCAGGTTCTGGATGATCTGGAGAGTTATTACCTCGAATCGAACGGGGAATCAGAGCTGGTAGCCCGGCTGCTGGAGCTAGCCGCTGATCCGGATTCCGGGGCTCAACTGGTTTGTCAGATTGCCGAGAAACTCCGCAAAATTCAGGGTGACGAGGCTACCGTTAGTTTGCTCGAAGAGCACGTGAATCGAACCTGGTCCCCGCTATTGCAGGCTAAACTGCTTTCGCTTCGCGAACTAGACGGGTTGGCTGGGGAAGGGACAGAGTCCCGAAAACTCGCTGCAGAATTGCTTGAGGGATTGACCTTAAGTGCCGGTCATCATCGCTGTGGTAAATGCGGATTTGAAGCCAGGGAACATCATTGGCGGTGCCCGACTTGCGGGGCATGGGAAAGTATTCAATATAAGGAGGTCGATCGATGGCTGGTCCACGAATAATCGTGGCAATGGATTTTTCAACACTGGCGCTAGCCGTGGAGTTTGCTGAGCGGCTTGAGCCGGGTAGCTGCCGACTTAAAGTGGGTCACCAGCTCTATTCGGCTGCGGGCCCTGATGCGGTCCGACGGTTGGCAGATTTGGGTTTCGATATTTTTCTAGACCTGAAATATCACGACATACCGAATACCGTTGCGCAGGCCTGCCGAGCGGCTGCGGAGCTCGGGGTGTGGATGGTCAATGTGCACGCTGCGGGTGGCCCAGCAATGCTGTCCGCGGCGGCAGATGCGGTGGAGCCAGGGGGGCCACTGGTTATAGCAGTGACCGTGCTTACCAGTATCGACGCCCGACAATATGAGGCGATCGGATACCGGGGGGATATAGCGGAGCGGGTGGTCGAATTTGCTCAGATGGCTCAGGCTTCGGGGCTCGATGGGGTGGTTTGCTCTGCTCAGGAAGCGAATCAGTTACGCGGGTTGCTTGGCGACCAGTTCGCTTTGGTGACACCGGGGATACGGCCACCGGGTTCGCAGGCGGGGGATCAGCAACGGATAATGACACCTGCTGCAGCCATGGCAGCCGGTAGTGACTATCTGGTGATCGGCAGACCCATTACGGGCGCGGCTGATCCAGCCCAGGTGATCAGGGAGATTCGGAGCGACATTGGGGAGTGAGCCGGTGGTGGTATCTGCTGGTTAATTTTTCTTTTTCTGAGACTGGTAAAAAGAAGCTTTGACTAAAAAAGGGAGGGTGCTAATCTAACGATAGGCAGAAGCCTTTATGGTGTGGCGAATCGGCAATCCGTGCTGCCACGTTAATCTCTAATCTGGGAGAGGAATTATGAGATATGTCAAAACTGTGCTGTTGTTAACCAGTTTGTTGTTTGGCGGGTGGGTTTCCGCTGCACCCGTCAACATCAACGTCGCAACCGCTGAGGAGATTGCTGAATCACTGAATGGTATCGGTGAAGCCAGAGCGGCAGCGATTGTTACCTTTCGTGAACGGAGTGGCCCCTTTATGTCGGCCGAACAGCTCCTGCAGGTGAAGGGGATAGGTGAGAAAATCCTTGAAAAGAATCGCGATAATATCGTGGTAAAATCCTCTGAATAAATTTCTTCAAAAAGTTCATAAAAGGGCACCTGAGGGTGCCCTTTTTCGTGGAGTTGCAGTTGACAGAACAATTGGTCGAACTTCTTGGGCAGTTGTCCGATAACGCCCCTCGGGTAATGGTCGTGGGCGACGTGATGCTGGATCGATACTGGTTTGGTGGGGTGGATCGCATTTCCCCGGAAGCGCCGGTACCGGTGGTAGCCGTGACAGAAATTGAAGAGCAGCTCGGCGGCGCTGCCAACGTAGCGCGTAATCTGGTGGCGCTAGGGGCCAGTACTGCGTTGCTTTCATCCGTAGGTGACGATGAAGCGGGTCGAAGGGTCCAGCAGTTACTGGAAGAGGCCGGGATCAGCGCCCACATCCGTGTCGATGCCAACGCGCAAACGACCATAAAACTGCGGGTCATGGCTCAACATCAGCAGTTAATTCGACTCGATTTTGAACAACTGCCTGATCATGAAATATTGCTGGAAGTACTGGATGTTTACCAGCAGCAGCTAGAACAGACCGATGTTGTGGTGCTTTCGGATTATGGCAAAGGCGGGTTGCTGCATATCGATCAGATGATTCAGATGGCGCGATCCCGCAATATTCCCATTCTGGTTGACCCCAAAGGCAATGACTATAGCCGTTATCACGGTGCTTCCATGCTTACCCCTAATCGTAAGGAATTGATTGACGCGTGGGGTGCCTGGGGCGATGAGGCAGAATTACAAAGTCACGCCGCAGGATTGATTAGCTCGCTGGGAATTGACGCGCTGCTGCTCACCCGCAGTGAGGAAGGCATGACCCTGTTTCGTAAGGACGGCTCGGTTAGCCATAAACCAACCCACGCCCGGGAGGTGTATGACGTCTCCGGTGCAGGTGATACCGTTATTGCCGCGCTGGCAGTGGCGATGGGGGCCGGGTTTAGCGATGAACAGGCGATACACCTGGCGACCGTTGCTGCCGGTATAGTGGTTGGCAAACTAGGGGTTGCGACGGCAACACTGGCTGAAATTGCAGACGCAGGTGGACAGCTTTAATGGACGATTTAATGGTGGTAACCGGCGGGGCCGGTTTCATTGGCTCCAACATTGTCAGGGGGCTTAATCAGCGCGGTTACAACAATCTGGTTGTTGTCGACAACCTGGGAAATAATTCTGAAAAGTTCGCCAACCTGGTGGATTGCGAAATTGCGGACTTTATCGACAAACAGGCTTTTGTCGAGCTGCTGGAGGCGGGTTACCTGCAGAACAATGTTCGGGCGGTTTTTCATCAGGGCGCCTGTTCGGACACCATGGAATTAGACGGCCGCTACATGATGGCCAATAATTTTGAATACTCCAAGCAACTGTTAACTGCCTGCCAGCAGGCCCGGATTCCCTTTTTCTATGCGTCCTCTGCCTCGGTGTACGGTAGCGGAGAAGTGTTTGCTGAAGAGCGTGTCTACGAAGCGCCGCTAAATGTTTATGGCTACTCGAAATTTCTGTTTGACCAGTATGTTCGCCGACGAATGTCCAGTTTCACGGCGCAGGTGGTCGGATTTCGATATTTCAACGTTTACGGTCCCAGAGAGCAGCACAAGGGCCGAATGGCATCGGTGGCTTTCCATTTTTACAACCAGTACAAAGCCCAGGGATATATCAATCTGTTCAAGGGCAGTCATGGTTACGGCGACGGCTGTCAGCTCCGTGATTTTATTCACGTCGACGATGTCGTGGCAGTCAATTTGAGTTGTCTGGATGACTCTTCTCGCTCCGGGATATTCAATCTGGGAACCGGAAAGGCGAGCAGTTTTAATGACGTTGGACTGGCGGTGGTTAATTATTTTGTTGATGGGGGTACGACCGGACCGCTGAGTCTTGCGCAAGCTCAGGAGAAAGGACTCATTCGGTACGTCGATTTTCCGGCGGGACTGGAGGGTCGTTACCAGAGTTTTACCCAGGCGAATATGGAGCGATTGCGGTCCGCCGGATATGGGGCGCCGTTTAAAGAGGTGGCTACCGGTGTGGTCGATTATCTGCGCGTGCTGGATCAGTAACGAATATCAGTCACCGCGGGTCCGCCGAAAGCTGTCCGGGCAGCGTTGGTTTGGTGACCCGTCTTACCTGAGCAAGCAGGCCTAGCACGGGCGTATCAAAATAGAGCAGGTCATCGTATTTCAGGCCACGTATTTCGCGGCTGCAAACCACTTCCGGGGTGGTCGGCAGAGTGGCCGGTTGCTGTATTAGTAAAGGTGATCCGGAATTAGCGGTGATCGCCAGACAGAGGTTGGTTTCCAGACGCGGATAGCGTGTCTCATAGAACGCCAGCGTGCCTTCCAGTTCAAATCCCCCGGCAAACACACCCTCGTTGCCATTAATGCTATCGGCGTTGTTAGCCGTTGGGTCGGTTTTGAGCAGCAGGGGTGGAGGCTCTGCCAAATCCGGTCCCCCGGGTTGACTCTTCTGGGCCGGCGGCCATTGCCAGCCGTAAGTGACCGCCAGTGGAAAACCACCTTCGATCAGTACCGGTACGGTCGCATTGGCGGGCTTTATTTTCTGGCGCCAGCCGATGTGAAGTAGGACTCGTTCAGCGAGTTTTTTCCGGCGTAAGCTCGTTGCCAGTCCGCCCAGTTTTAATTCATTGTCGATCAGCTGTGTAAATTCTTCGTGGCTGCTCTCCTGACTCCCTTCAGGTGAAAATTCCGCTTTATCCCCAAAGACGGTTGAGGGGTCAGCTGCGGATTGCTGGTTGCTCTGGGTAATCGGTTTTTGAACCCTGCCGTCGCGGTAAGGGTGGGCGCGCACAGGCCATTGTTCACCGCTGTCGTGGGGGTTGAGATGGGTAAAGGCGATCAGTTCGACTTCAAACAGTTGATCGTCCTGCGTCTGGCTGCTGCTGGTGCCGGAAAATATCAGCAACAGTAAGATTAACGAAACGGGTGTTGATAAGGTTTTATGCATCATGTGCGAAAGTATAGTGGTTAAGGAATCGCGGAAGAACTCTGGGCTCTAATCCGACAACCCCTGAAATCAATTATTGATAACGAACTTGAATGGAGTGACATCATGGCGGTGCGAACAATCTTGCGGATGGGTGATCCTCGGCTACTGCAGGTAGCCAGCCCAGTGGAGTCGATTCCGTCCGCCTGGCTGGACCGGTTGTTAGACGATATGTTTGACACCATGAGGGCTGCGGATGGGGTCGGGCTGGCGGCACCGCAGATTGGTGAGGGATATCGAGTTGTGGTGTTCGGGTTTGACGAAAATGCCCGTTATCCCCAGCAGTCACCGGTGCCACGAACTGTGCTCATTAACCCACGGATAGAAGTAACGGACCCGACTCAACTGATGGACTGGGAAGGGTGCCTCAGCGTACCAGGTATGCGGGGTCGGGTGGCGCGGCCCACGGCGATTCGGTACCAGGGCCTTGATGCGACCGGTGAACCGATTGACCGAACGGTTTCTGGTTTTCATGCCCGGGTGGTTCTGCATGAGTGTGATCACCTGGACGGCATCCTCTATCCTCAACGTATCAGCGATATGCGTGAATTTGGTTTTGAAGAGGCACTGGCGGTTGAGGATTAGTTTAATTTGATGGACTGGTCAGGCCACCTGCTGCTGGTCGGTGGGGGTGAGCAGGGTGAGTAAGGCATGGGTTTTATCCAGTTGGGCGTCGACGTCCTCCTCCCCAAGGCGCTGCTCAAGGCGAGTGGCACCGTCAAACCGATACTCTCTGGGTTTGCCCTGAATCAGGCTGATCAGTGCCTCCAGATCGATCTTTGGATCGGGGCTGAACTGGATAGTGAGTAATTCTGAATTTGCGGTAATCGCTTTGATGCCGAGACTGGCGGCCTGGAGTTTCAGCGTTGCCAGGCGGAAACAGTTTTTAGCCGGCGTCGGTAACAGTCCAAACCGGTCGATCAGTTCTACCTGTAGTTCTTTAAGCGCATCTTCGCTGCTGCAGGCGGCAATGCGTTTGTAGATCACAAGGCGGGAATGAACGTCGGGTAGATAATCTTCTGGCAATAGCGCAGGCAGTCGAAAATCCAGCTCTACCTGCCGCGCTTCGACAGCCGGTGTTGTCTGGTCGCCGTCTGCTTTCAGATCGGCGACTGCCCGTTCCAGCAGTTCGTGATACAGAGTCAGCCCCACTTCCTGAATGCGACCACTTTGCTGATCTCCAAGGAGTTCGCCGGCACCACGAATTTCCAGATCGTGGGTGGCGAGACTAAAGCCGATGCCGAGGTCGCCTAGTGCTTCGATCGCCTCCAGACGTTGCAGGGCGTCGCCGCGTAAACGCGCTTTATCGGGCACCAGAATGTAGGCGTAGGCCTGGTGGTGGGACCGTCCCACGCGGCCACGCAGCTGGTGGAGTTGCGCAAGACCCAGGTGGTCAGCCCGGTCGATGATGATGGTGTTTGCCGAGGGAACATCAATGCCGCTTTCAACGATCGTGGTACAGACCAGTAAATTGAAGCGCTGATGGGTGAAGTCCAGCATGATATTTTCGAGGGTGCGCTCGGGGAGCTGGCCGTGGGCGGTACGGATGCTCGCATCGGGCAATAGTTCGCCAATTTCGCGGGCAATTTTGTCTATTGTTTCCACCCGGTTGTGAATCAAATAGACCTGGCCGCCGCGGCTAAACTCTCGTTGACAGGCTTCCTTGATCAGCAGGGGGTCCCAGGTCCGGACAAAGGTTTTTACCGGCATGCGTCTTTGCGGCGGGGTGGTGATCATCGACAAATCACGCAGGCCGGAGACCGCCATGCTCAGGGTTCGAGGAATCGGTGTCGCGGTGAGATTGAGAATATCAACCTCCGCCCGAAGGCTTTTAAAGCGTTCCTTCTGGCGCACGCCAAAGCGGTGTTCCTCGTCGATTATGAGCAACCCAAGATCCGCAAATTTGATCTCTTTGCCGAGCAGTTTCTGGGTACCAATCACAATATCCACTTTGCCGGACGCCATGGCATCCTGAACCGCCCGTTGCTCTTTGGGCGTCTGAAAACGAGACAGCCCGGCAATCTTGTAGGGGGTATCGGCAAACCGGTCCTGAAAACTTTCCGTGTGCTGCTGTACCAGTAAGGTCGTCGGCACCAGCAACGCGACCTGTCGGCCTGCCGCCGCCACCACGTAGGCAGCACGAACCGCCACTTCAGTCTTGCCAAAGCCGACATCGCCACAGACCACGCGATCCATGGGTTGGGGCGCTTGCAGGTCGTTAATTACCTCGGTAATGGTACGGCTTTGATCCGGGGTTGTTTCGTAGGGGAAGCTGTTGCCAAATTTTTCATACTCCGCTTGATCCAGTGGATAAGCAAAGCCCTTTCTGGCTGCCCGGCGGGCATAAATTTCAAGTAATTCTGCCGCGGCATCGTGGGCCTTTTCCTGCGCTTTTTTACGGGCCTTGGTCCATTGAGCATTGCCGAGTTTGTGCAGCGGTGGATTGCTGCCAGCACTGCCGGCAAAGCGGTGGATCATACTGAGTTTGGCGACGGGAACATAAATCCGCGATGACTCGGCGTATTCCAGGCAGAGGAACTCGCCGCCGCTACCGCCCACTTCCATCACCTGTAGTCCCTGGTAGCGACCGACTCCGTGGTCAACGTGGACAACCGGGTCACCGATTCTTAATTCGCTCAGATCACGAACGATGGCATCCAGGTCAGGGTCGCGCTGTCGGCGGTGACGTTGAGCGACCTCCTGCTTGCCGAACAGCATCGACTCAGTGATGATGATCAGCCGCGCATCGGGATCGTACAGGCCTTCAATGAGGGGTGAAACGGTGATTGCCAGGGTACTGCTGCTGGCTAAAAACTCGTCGAAACTACTAAAAAAATCCGGGGTAAGACCACTGCCTCTTAATGTTGAGATGAGCGCTTCGCGTCGGCCATTTGATTCGGCCACCAGCAGTAACCGCACCGGATTCGAGTCAATAAATTCCTGCAGACGCTGAATCGGCTTCGGGCTATGGGCATCGGCGCTGACATCAGGCAGGGGTGTGCCGCTCGGCAGGCGCTCAATTTTGATTGCGGGCCAGTTTTTAAACTCATTAAAGAGTTCGTTGGCCTGTTGATAGAGCAGCGTTGCCGGGAGTGGTGGTCGGTCGATATCAACCTGACGATGCTCGCGGCGTTCGTTGGCCATCGCCCAGAAGCGCTCCGCGTGGCCGAAGCAGTCGTCCGGATAAACGACAAGGGTGTTCCCGGGCAGGTAATCGAACAGGGTTGCCGTCGAGTTAAAAAACAGGGGTAAATAAAACTCTATGCCTGCCGGAATTCGGCCCGATTTGAGTTCGCGGTAGAGAAATGCCTGACTGGCGTTGGCCTCCAGGTGCGCCTGAAAGTTCTGAAAAAAGAGGGTGATTGATTCATCGGTGATTGGGAATTCGCGTCCCGGTAACAGGTGAGCCTGGTCGAGGGGGAGGTTGGACCGTTGAGTTTCCGGGTCAAACGTACGAATCGATTCAACATGGTCATCAAAGAGCTCGATGCGAAAAGGCACTTTGCTGCCCATTGGAAACAGGTCGAGAATGCCGCCGCGGATGGTGAAATCCCCATGGGCAATGACCTGGTTAACAAAGGTGTAGCCGGCGGTGGAGAGCCGCTCGCGGAATGTTTCCAGATCCAGGGATTGCCCTTGATCAAGCCATAAACTGTAGCGATCGAGGTAATCAATTGGTGCAAGTCGCTGCAGTAGCGTGGAAATTGCCACCACCACCACGCCCCGTTCCAATGCGCGGATACGATGAAGTACTGAGAGCCGTTCCGAAACTAGTTCCTGATCCGGCGAGAAATGGTCGTAGGGAAGCATTTCCCAGTCAGGCAGTAGCATCGGCCGGGGATAATCCCCCGAACTATAAAAAGCGATAGCGTCTGCTAAAGGTTGTACTTCGGTTATGGAATCGGCAACGACGAGTATGGGTCGATCAGCGGTCGCAGCCAGGTCGCTGATAAATCGGGCCTGATCGGAGCCGTGACCCGGTTGCCACGGAACGACCCCCGGGCCGGTACCAGAAACGAGCGTATTTAAAGCAGGAGGCAAAGAATTGGCGGTCATGGACTGAATGCTAGTAAAAGAATGTTGGGAGGGCTAAGGTGAAGGCCGGTTGGTGCCGATAGTTCGACCGCCTCGGCGTGCCCAGAATCAACGGATCGGTATTATAGCGAGGCGGTCTATTTCCAGCGTGGATATTGCTGCAAAAATTTATTCTGTCAGGAGGCCGGGTCTGGTTAGCTAATCCGCGGGTATGGATGCTTGATCCACTTAGTTGGGGAGAGGAGGGTCGATAATGGTAATTAACCTCTATCCATGGCGGATTTAGATGAAATAGAAGAGGGAATTTATTGGCCTATTTATGGTACCTTTTCGACTTCGCAAAAGCAGGAATTGCTGGTGTTGATTCGATATCAGAGATTCAGAATTCAATCGTCCGGACAGTTAACAGGAGTTTTCGACATTTTCAGTGCCGAAAACAGATCGTTATTAAAGCGTTTTTGCCTGATCAATCAGGGTGGAAAGCTGCTGTCATATCCGTTTTTCACTCGATAAAAAGCGCTCCAAATAGATGTATTACGAGGTAGGTGCAAAACAGGTACAGGGTGGCCGGGACTATCAGGAAGATTGTTTCCAGGTTTTTTTCCCTGAAACCGATGACGTTGATAAGCGTCAGGCCTTAATCGTCCTGGCCGACGGTATGGGCGGGCACGCCGGTGGAGCGGTCGCCAGTGAGATCGTTGTCGAGAAAGTCGTCAGGGAAATGTCAAAGGATTACCCGGCAGAAAACTTCCCGGACGCCCTGCTGAATGCTACCAATGCGGCGAACAAAGCCGTGCAGGAGCGCGCGCGCGAACGTCCAGAACTACAGGGCATGGGGTGCACGCTGGTTGCCTTTAATCTGGATGAAAAGGCCCTCCACTGGATCAGTATTGGCGATAGCCTCCTCTACCTGCTCCGGGGTGGCGAAGTGATCCGTAAAAATGATGACCACAGTTACGGTGGTTACATGGATCGACTGATCGCCGCCGGGGAGGAAATCCCCGAAACCCCAGGCTTTACGCCGCGTCGTAACATGCTGATGAGCTATATCAATGGCGAAGAAATCGCCATGATTGATTGTCCCGAAGAGGGGCACGATGTGCGGCCGGGTGATCGACTCATTGTGGCCAGCGACGGCCTCGATACCATTAGTAGTGACGATTTTCCCGCGCTGTCAAAAAATGCCCATACTGCACAGGCGTTTGCGGATGCCCTGATTGACGCAGTCGAGCAGGTAGGTAAAAGGAATCAGGACAATACAACGGTTGTCGTTGTGGATGTCATCGGTAGCCCTGGCGACGACACCACCCAGGACACCCCCGGTGATTGGGTAGGGGATACCTTTCTGCCGGGTCTGGATGACGGTGAACCCGATATAACACTGCAGGATCTGGAAACGAGTGAGGCTCCCGGTGAAGAACCAGAGTCTGCCGAACAATCGGTGGAGCCTGCGGTGCCGAGTCTGGATGTGGTGGCTGAAAAAAATGAACCGGTTGCGCGCCCCCAGCCAACCCCAGGTGTTGCACCGGATAAGGGCGCATCGGCTGGCGCAGACAGTAAAAACACGGTCATCGCCGTGTTGGTGGCAGTCGTGCTGCTGCTGGTGGGTGGCGGCTATTATTTTTTCTCGGGTACCTCATCAACGCCGGCCGATCAGGGGTTGGCGGTTCTGGGTAGTGATTCGGGGCAAATTGAAAAAAGCGTTGCCTCAGCAGGTACCGACGGGGCATCAAATCCGTCGCTGAATCAGCCCGGTGATCTCACCCCGGCGGTAGAGGTGGAGCCGTTTCAGGACCCGCTAAAAAGCGGCGGCATGGGACCAATGCTAGTTGGAATTCCATCCGGCCAATTTACTCAGGGCAGCTCTTCACTCTCTCCGGCCTTCAATGAACGGCCCTCAAGAGAGGTGTCAGTGCCTGGGTTTGCGATCACGGTGACTGAAATTACTTTTGCTGAATACGGTGCCTTTGTTTCAGCGGTGGGTGGTCAGCTACCTGCTGATCAGGGCTGGGGTCGTAATAACCGACCGGTTATTAACGTCAGCTGGGATGATGCGCGGGCATATGCGGCCTGGTTGTCGAGTCAAACCGGCAAGCGTTATCGTCTGCCGAGTGAGTCTGAATGGGAGTATGCCGCCCGAGCCGGAACCTCCGGCCCTTATTGGTGGGGTAGGAAACCGGGACATAACCGAGCTAATTGCTGGGGTTGCGGTAGTGAATGGGACGGCGTGAAGACTGCGCCGGTCGGGAGCTTTCCAGGTAATCCCTGGGGCGTACGGGACAGCGCGGGTAATGTTCACGAATGGGTTGCTGATTGCATGCACAAAAATTACGAAGGTGCGCCTGTCGATGGCAGCAGCTGGCAAGAGTCGGGTTGTTCCGAACGAGTGGTCCGTGGGGGGTCATGGAGTAACCCGGCGGATGGCAGTCGTGCGGCAAAGCGGGTGGGTATGCGAGCGGATGTGCGGCAGGATAATCTTGGATTCCGGCTGGTCCGCGAGATCGATTAACACGATTTCTGTTAATGACCGGTAAGTTAATGCTCTCTGCGAACAAGCGCCACGTGCTTGATGCCCTTGATATTCCTCGGTGGCAATTGAGACAGACGGAGGCAGTTATAGAACCGGTGGCCAGGCCGCAATCGGGCCTGGAATCTCCCTCCAAACCCATGGTTGCCGACATTCCCGTCGATCGACCTCTACCCGGAAATGGTTCGCCGGACCCGACAGTAGTAGCGTCGCCATCGATCGATGAACTGAACTGGAGCGATCTCTATCAGCGGGTAGCCGGGTGCCACGCCTGCGGGCTTTCTCAGCAGCGTACTCAGACAGTGTTTGGCGTGGGTGATCAGTCCGCCGACTGGTTAATCGTCGGGGAGGCACCGGGTCAGGAGGAAGATCAGCGCGGCGAACCTTTTGTCGGTCGTGCCGGTCAGCTACTGGATAATATGTTGCAGGCCATCGGGTTAGCACGGTCGCAGGTCTATATTACGAATATTGTTAAGTGTCGTCCGCCGGGCAACCGTGATCCACACGTGGACGAACGTGACGCCTGTCGCGGGTATCTCAAACGCCAGATCGCACTCCTGAGGCCGAAAATTATTGTCGTGGTGGGACGCGTAGCTGCCCACGCCCTGCTGGAAACGGAGGAGGCTGTCGGCAAGCTCAGGGGGGGCGAATTTAATTACGGAACGTCAGAGATTCCGTTAGTGGTGACTTATCACCCTGCTTACCTGTTGCGGTCCCCGTCGGAAAAAAGCAAGGCGTGGAGCGACCTCTGCTTTGCCCGTGAACGTTATAATGCTGTTCTGGCCAAAGGATAACCGGGGTTGTGGTAGCACGGTTTCAAAATCAAGATTTAGGGGCAATTGGCAACTCTGAAAACGATAACCCGCTTCGAGTAACCCCCATGCTGGTTGACCACTTACCCGTGGTTATCGAGCTGGAGACGGCTGCTTATGATTTTCCCTGGAGTCGCGGCGTCTTTGTCGATTGCTTGCGGGCCGGTTATAGCTGTCACCTCCTCTGGAACGGCGACCAGCTGCTGGGTTATTCGCTGGTTGCAATTGCAGCCGGTGAGGCGCATTTACTCAACATATGTGTGGATCCAACGGAGCATCGACGGGGCCACGCAAGTAGTTTCTTAAACGTGATTCTTGGTATTGCTGCCGATCTGGGTGCTGACACGGTCTACCTGGAGGTGCGTCCCTCCAATCGGGGCGCCCTCGGGCTATACCGTAAATTTGGTTTTTCCCGGATTGGTGTGAGAAAAAATTATTATCGGGCCTTGAAAGGTCGCGAAGACGCCATAGTGCTTTCCCGAGATATCCGTCATTGGGCTGGATGCTGATCAGCGAGAGACGGCGGAGTCAGTTTTTCCTGTCGCTTGAGGCCTTCTGGCCGCCCCGATTTTTCTGAGTATTTTTAACTTTTTTTCGGCCAGGTGTTGTGACGACGCGCTGCCCATACACGTGATTATTAACGGACTATGAACTCGCTAAATTCCTCCCAAACTGAGCGACGAACCTTCGCGATCATTTCCCATCCTGATGCCGGGAAAACAACCCTGACTGAAAAATTGCTGCTATTTGGTGGTGCTATTCAGCAGGCGGGTACCGTCAAAGGGCGCAAATCAACACGCCATGCGACTTCCGACTGGATGGCGCTGGAGAAAGAGCGTGGCATCTCCGTGACCGCCTCGGTCATGCAATTTCCCTACCGGGACGTTACCGTTAATTTGCTCGATACCCCCGGACACGCGGATTTTTCCGAGGATACCTACCGAGTACTAACGGCCGTTGACAGTGCGCTCATGGTTATCGATGTCGCCAAGGGGGTCGAGGAGCGCACCATCAAACTGATGGATGTTTGCCGCCTGCGTGACACCCCGGTACTCAGCTTTATTAATAAGCTGGATCGTGAGGGGCGGGACCCGATTGACCTGCTAGACGAGATCGAGAAAGTGCTGGGGATCGAAGCCACGCCCGTGACCTGGCCAATTGGCATGGGTAAACGTTTCAAGGGGATTTATCACCTGCAAACGGATGAGGTGCACCTGTTTGACGGGAAAAATTCATCCGCCGACGGGATCGAAGTGTTGCAGGGCCTGGATCATCCCCGGTTGCTGGAAGTGATGAGTGAGGATGAAATTGACGAGTACCGCGAAGAGATCGAGCTGGTGCGTGGTGGCTGCCCGGAATTTGATCTGACTGCCTATCTGGCAGGTAAGCAGACGCCGGTCTACTTTGGCTCGGCGATTAATAATTTTGGTGTGCAGGTTTTTCTGGACGCGATTCTTGAATTTGCCCCTGGGCCCCTGCCGCGTCAGGCAGTCGAACGGGCAGTTGAGCCGGCTGAAGATAAATTCAGTGGTTTTGTTTTCAAGATTCAAGCCAATATGGATCCGGCCCATCGAGACAGAATCGCATTCTTACGAATCTGTTCCGGGCAGTATCGGAAAGGCATGAAGATGAAGCACGTGCGGCTGGGCCGAGATATCGCCGTTTCCAACGCGATTACTTTTCTTGCCGGCGAACGCGAACATGCCGATCAGGCCAATGCGGGCGATATTATCGGCCTGCATAACCACGGGACTATTCGCATTGGTGATACGTTTACGGAAGGGGAATCGCTAAAATATCAGGGCATTCCCAATTTTGCTCCGGAGCTATTTCGGCGAGCCCAGTTAAAAGACCCCCTAAAAATGAAAGCCCTGCTGAAGGGACTACAACAGCTTTCCGAAGAGGGCGCGACCCAGCTCTATCGACCGCTGATTAGCAACGATTTGATTCTTGGTGCGGTGGGTGTGCTGCAGTTTGAGGTGGCCGCCTACCGGTTAAAGGATGAATACGGAGTGGTTTGCCAGTTTGAACCGGTGAATGTGGTGACCGCTCGCTGGGTTGAGTGTGACGACCCGAAAATGTTGCAGGAATTTAAGAAAAAAGCCGAGGTTAACCTGGCGCTGGACGGCAGTGGGGACCTGACTTATGTGGCCCCGAGCCACGTTAATTTGAGTCTTACCGAAGAGCGCTGGCCAGAGGTGCAATTTCTGGCCGTTCGCGAACGCTAAGCTCGTGGGTTTATTGGCTGGCTCCCCGGGTTATCTGGATTTGGCCAGGGCGGCAATTCGTTCCTGTTGTTGTTGTAGTTCGGCGAGTTGCTCCCGAAATTCTTCCAGTTTCTCCCGTTCTTTGGCCACCACTTCCGCCGGTGCTCGGGCGGTAAAGGCTTCGTTGTTGAGCTTGGCCTCACTGCCGGCAGTGATTTTCTCAAGTTTGGTGATTTCCTTATCCAGTCGAGTTAACTCGGCGGCGGGGTCGATCAGGTCGGCTAGAGGCACCAGTAGTTGCAGGTTGCCGACCAGGCCGATGGCGCTATCCGGAGGGGTTTCGCCACTCGTTACCCAGTCAACGCTTTGCACGACTGCCACGGTTTTTAGTAGCGCCAGATTGTTTTTAAGGTATTCACGATCCTGATCACTACCATTCTGGAGCAACAGCGGCAGCGGTTTACGCGGTGGGATGTTCATCTCACCACGGATCGTGCGGATCGCACTCACCACCTGCTGTAGCCACTCAATTTCTGCTTCTGCCGGTCTGTCCTGGGCAAAACTTTCGCTTTGTGGCCAGGGCTGCGCCATCACACTATCGCCGGTGATGCCGGCTGGCGCTTTAACCCGCTGCCAGATCTCTTCGGTGATGTAGGGCATTACCGGGTGGGCCGCTCGCAGAAACGCTTCCAGCACTGTAATGAGTGTCTGTCGGGCGGCCTGACTGCTAGTGGCATCGTCGCCGTTAAGCACCGGTTTGGTCAATTCGATATACCAGTCGCAGTAATTGTCCCAGGCGAACTGGTAAAGCTCATTGGCGACATAGTCAAAACGATAATCGGCAATCGCCGATTCGACCTGGCGCAGAGTTTCGCCAAACCTTGATCGAATCCAGCGGTCGGCGGTGCTCAGCTGTGCAGTGGTTTCATTGGTCGGCTGGTCGTTACCGTCGCTGGAAATATTCATCAGCACATAGCGAGCGGCATTCCAGAGCTTGGTACAGAAGTTTCGGTAACCTTCGATGCGCTGAAGGTCAAACCGAATATCCCGACCCAGGGTAGCCTGAGAGGCAAAGGTAAACCGCAGTGCGTCGGTACCAAACGCCGGAATACCGTCCGGGAACTGGCGTCGGGTAGCCTTTTCAATGCGGTTTTTCATCTCTGGCTGCATCAGACCGGCAGTGCGCTGCTGGACCAGTTTATCCAGATCGGCGCCGTCGATTAAATCGAGGGGGTCGATGACGTTGCCTTTGGATTTAGACATTTTCTGGCCATCGGCATCGCGCACCAGGCCGTGAATATAGATTTCCCGAAAAGGCACCTCGCCGGTGAATTCCAGCCCCATCATGATCATCCGGGCAACCCAGAAGAAAATAATATCGAAGCCGGTGACCAGCACGCTGGTGGGGTAGAACTTTTCCAGTTCGGCCGTTTTATCGGGCCAGCCGAGGGTGGAAAACGGCCAGAGAGCCGATGAAAACCAGGTGTCGAGGACGTCTTCATCCTGAGTCAGTGTGATCTGATCGTCCAGTGCGTGACGTTGGCGCACATCGGCTTCGTCGTGGCCGGCGTAATGATTGCCATCGGCGTCATACCAGACCGGGATCCGGTGACCCCACCAGATTTGCCGTGAAATACACCAGTCTTCGAGGTTGTTCATCCACTCGAAATAGGTTCGCGACCAGTTCTCCGGAACGAATCGTATGTCGCCGTTTTCGACGGCGGCAATGGCGGGTTCTGCCAGGGGAGCGACTTTGACATACCACTGGTCGGTGAGCCAGGGTTCAATGACCGCGCCGCTGCGATCACCACGGGGTACCATCAGGGTGTGATCGTCTATTTTTTCCAGCAGGTCAGCCGCTTGCAGATCCGCAATTAACCGTTTGCGCGCATCGAACCGATCCAGTCCGCGGTAGGCTTCCGGCATGTCGTCGCCGATGGTTGCGTCCGCCGTCAGCACATTAATCATCGGCAACTGGTGGCGCTGGCCCATTTGATAGTCGTTAAAGTCGTGGGCCGGTGTGATTTTGACGCAGCCAGAACCAAATTCCGGGTCCACATAGTCATCGGCGATGACCGGAATCTGCCGACCGGTCATCGGCAGTTGTACTGATTGCCCGATCAGGTGCTGGTAACGACTATCGTCCGGGTGAACAGCGACGGCGGTATCGCCAAGCAAGGTTTCCGGGCGGGTGGTCGCGACCACCAGTGAGCCGCTGCCGTCGGCTAACGGATAGCGGATATGCCACAGCGAACCCTGTTCTTCGACCGAGTCGACTTCCAGGTCCGAGATTGCCGTATGGAGAACCGGATCCCAGTTCACCAGCCGCTTACCACGGTAGATGAGGCCCTTGTCGTAGAGTTTTATAAAGACTTCACGGACGGCGGCGGACAGGCCGCTGTCCATGGTGAAACGTTCGCGGCTCCAGTCGGCTGAAGCACCCATCCGACGCAGCTGCTGGGTGATCTGGCCACCGGATTGTTCTTTCCACTCCCAGACCTTTTCAATGAATTTTTCCCGCCCCAGATCGTGGCGAGTGATGCCGTCCGCCGCGAGCTGTCGTTCCACGACCATCTGGGTGGCAATGCCGGCGTGATCGGTGCCAACTTGCCAGAGTGTGCTGGCGCCGCGCATGCGTTGATAGCGCACCAGCAGATCCATGATGGTGTCCTGGAAAGCGTGACCCATATGGAGATAGCCAGTGACATTCGGTGGCGGAATAACGATGCAGTAGGGGTCGCTATCGCTATTACCATCAGTGGCAGGGACGAACTGTTGGTCCTGCTCCCAACGCTGGTACCAGCGCTGTTCAATATCCGTGGGGTTGTAGGTTTTATCCATGTTTCCAGGTCGATTGTTGAGAAGGGATCACTTTATTTATGAGTCCCGATAGTGGCCCAAATAGGAGATGAAATTGATTAGCGGTTGAGACTCGGCAGGAGTCACTTACGTCATCATCAAACGGTGGTGCCGGCAGAAGTGCTAGCCAGCTGAGTTACTGTCCTGTGGATTGGAGGTCGTATCCATCGACTGACGTAGCTGCATTTTAAGATCCGCAGCAAGTGCGTAGCAGCGTTCATCGATGAGTTGATCCATACGGTCTAACCAATCGGGAGGGGAGTGCGCGAGCGTCGGTTCCAGTTCGGGGGAGTCGTCATCCAGTAGTTCACCGGATGAAGCTACCTGCGTGACATCAAAGGCTTCATCGTCGTTATCGTCTTCGAGTTCTGTCCGTTCGGCATCCCGCAGGGAGTCGTCACCGATCGCGGTGTCGGCAGGCCACTGTTCCTCGTCGTTTTGGCCTGACCAGTCGTTGTCGTTGTTATCGGCCCACGCTGGGGGTTGATCAACAATTTCAGCGTTTAAAGGGTCGTGAGCAAGGTCGGGGTTCGATGCATTTTCATCGACGGTGAAGGGGCTTTCTGATGCTGATCCAATCTCGTGAGTGCTCGCCGCACCCGGGGGCGGTACCGGATCTTCTATTAGCGGTTCGGGAGAGAGGTCAACCGCTTCTTCAGTATGGCCGGTATCGGTGCGGGGCGCGTTTTGGGGAGGCGCGGCCATCACCACTTCGGTTAGCACCGGGATATCAACATCGTCTAATGAAGCATCACCAAGGTGGTCTCGTACCGTGTCAAGCAGTTCGTCGAGTGAACCGTCCGATTGATTTTCCTGCGGCCGATCAGTTTTCGGTGAATAGGTTTCATCATTGCTCATGACAGGGGTGCTTCAGTGGCTGGTGTCGGGTCCGGTGTCGGTTTAATCGTGTGCATATCAAGATTGTAGCCCCTGTCGCGGTAGAACCGGTAACGCTCTCGCGCCTGATGACGTTGCTCATCATCGCCGGCAACGATTTCAGCCACTCGGCTGAAGCGACTAAACCAGGTCGGTATTTCTCCACCCAGATTGACCAGGACGTCCTCGCAATGAACCGGGTCCATTTTTTCCGTCATCATGCCGATGGTAACCGGCGCCGGTTCTCCGGCGGGCAGTGGGTGATCGGCGTCGACCCGCTGATGAGGGATAAAGGCCAGTTCCGAGAAAGTCCAGAGTGATTGATCCAGTTTCCGCGCCATCTGTTCGTTGGCGCTATGCAGATGAACCTGATGGCCAAGCGAATATACTTTTTCGGTTAGTTGGCAGGCAAAACGCAGCAGGGCGCCAGGGCCATTATCTTCGAGCACATAAAAATCAACCTTGGTCACGGTTGCTAGCCTGTGGCGGAGTTGATCAGAAACTGAGTTAGCTGTGGGACGGGACGACCCGTAGAATCCTTGTTTTTACCGGTCTGCCAGGCAGTGCCAGCGATATCCAGGTGCGCCCAGCGCTGTTTTTCCGTGAAGCGGGATAAGAAACAGGCAGCCGTCACGGTGCCGGCCTGGCGGCCACCGACGTTAGAAATATCGGCGATGTTGCTTTTTATCTGCCGTTGGTATTCGTCCATCATCGGTAGCTGCCAGCAGCGATCATGGCTATCGAGGCCAGCCTGGATCAGGTCATCGACCAGTGGCTGGTCGTTGCCAATGACCGCGCTAAGGTGGTTGCCAAGCGCAATAATGCAGGCACCGGTAAGCGTGGCTATATCGATGACCACTGCCGGGTCGTAGCGCTCTGCGTAGGTGAGCGCATCGGCCAGAATGAGTCGGCCCTCCGCATCGGTATTGATAATTTCTATGGTTTTGCCGGACATGCTGGTCACCACGTCGCCCGGTTTGTTAGCCAGGCCATCGGGCATATTCTCAACCGCCGGAATAATGCCGATGACATTAACCGGAAGCTTAGCGGTGGCGGCAGCCTTGAGGGTGCCCAATACGCTGGCAGCACCACACATGTCATATTTCATCTCTTCCATGCCACCGGCCGGTTTGAGAGAAATTCCACCGGCATCAAAGGTGACGCCTTTACCCACCAGCACCGTGGGCGACACTTTTTTATCCGTTCCCTGGTATTCCAGCACAATCAGTCGTGATTCCTGGCGACTGCCGCGGCCTACCGAGAGTAGAGAATTCATCCCCAGTTTATCCATCCGGGATTCATCAAGGACGTCAATTTTCAAATCCAGTTCAGCGGCAACCTGTTTGGCCTGATCCGCCAGATAGACGGGTGTACAGACATTGCCAGGCCGGTTGCCCAGATCGCGTGCCAGCTTTACACCGTCTGCAATAGCCGAGTGCGTTGTGATTGTCGCCCGTGCCTGTTTGGCGGCCGCGGCACTGGTGTCGGCCATACCCAGTGCAATACGTTTGAGTTTAGCCGGTGAGGATTTAGCGCTTTTAAGCTCATCAAACCGGTAATTGCAGTGGGCGAGAGTTTGCACCGCCATCGCCAGTTTCCAGTGGTTGTTCTGGCCAGCAACTTCCAGGTCGTTCAGGTGGCAGGTTGCACTAGCCGCGCCCAGCGATTTCACGGCCCTGCCGGCCGCGCGTAGAATGTCGACATACTGGGTGGCAGTGAGCTCCCCCGGTTTGCCGCAGCCGACGAGTAATACCCGGTCGCTTTTGATTCCGGCTAGTGATCTTAATAGCAGGGTTTTGCCGTGACTGGTCGAGGCGTCGCCAGCCTTGATGGCAGCGGTAATCGCGCCGCCAGAGGCCTGATCCACCTGTTTAGTGACATCGGGTAACTGTTTGCCGCTGACCACTGGAACTACCAGGCAGTGGGTGTTGTCTTCAGTCGCGAGCTTGGTGGCCAACGAAAATTTCATGCCATACTCCAAAAATTGCCGAAAGGTTTTTAGGTTTGCAACACCTTTAATGTAACGGGTGGACAGCAGCGTGTATTCGCTCAGGTGAATTGTTGGCAGACCGCAGTCACTCTGTCGAGCATCGATCCCGAGCGTTGGATCGTGGGCCCATTATATTAACTAATTCTTTCGCTATCCTGTCGGTGGATATCGAGCGGCTGAGCACGGGATTTCCGGCCGCGTGGTACCGCGTTAGTGTTTATCGCTAGTTTCTATCTAAGGTTGTTTAATGAAGGTTGTTCGGCAGTACCTGTTAAAAGAGTTTGCGGTCAATTTTGTCGGTGCAGTGACGGTATTGACCCTGGTACTTTCGAGCACTCGGATCATCCGTTATCTCGCCTCGGTGGCTCAGGGCGAATTGCCCGGCGGTGCTGTGTTAGGGCTAATGGGGTTAAAGCTGCTGTGGGCGCAGACCATTATTATTCCGGTGGCCCTGTTTCTTGCGGCGCTGCTGACCCTGGGGCGGTGGTACCGAGACAGTGAAATGGTAGCGCTGACCGCGGCGGGGGTCTCGCCCCTGCAGTTTCTATTTCCGGTTGGACTGCTGGGTCTGGCGGCTGCTATCCCGATCAGCTACCTCTCTTTTTTCCTGGCTCCGTGGGCTGAGGAGCAGACCATCAAGATCGAAGAACGGATAGAAAGCGAACCTGCACTGACAGGGATAAGCAGCGGTGTTTTTAGAACGCTCGACGGTGGAAAGCGAATTTTTTATGTGCAGAAACTAAATAAGGACCGGACTCGACTTGAGAATGTTTTTATCCGGGACCTTACCAACCCTGAGGCTGAAACGGTGATAGCCGCTCCCCGTGGTCGAATCGAGGTTGACGAATACGGTGATCAGTTTCTAGTGCTGGAGAAGGGCTACCGATATGACGGTAAGCCGGGCAAGCTCAACTATCGGGAAATGCAGTTTGCCGAATATGCCCTGCTAATTCAGCAGCCCGAACTGAAACAGAAACGGCGTAAGGAAGAGGCCCTGCCTACCCACCAGCTTTGGGGACAGGGGGCCGCCGCCCAGGCAGAGTTGCAGTGGCGACTGGCGATCCCCGTGTCCACTGTGTTGTTAATGCTGCTGGCCGTGCCACTCAGTTATACCCCGCCGCGATCGGGGCGAGTCGTCGGGTTAACCGTGGCGGTCATGGTTTATTTGCTCTATACCAACTTCCTGAAGGTAAGCAGCGCCTGGCTGGCGGATGGCAAGATACCGGACTGGCTGGGTCTATGGTGGGTCCACCTGGCAATAATGGCGCTTTTTCTGGTGATGATGGTTAATCTCAACAACCCGATGGTCAGCTGGCATCGGCGCTTTCTTCGCTGGGGGCACCGATGAGCCTCATTTCCAGATACCTGACGCGGGCGGTCATCAACGGCTTTTTATTATCACTGTTCGGATTGACGGCGGTGTTTTCCCTGTTTGCCATGATCGCGGAGCTCGCTGATCTGGGGAAAGCCGGTTATGGCCTGACCGAAGTGACTCAGTACCTGTTACTCACGACGCCTCGCCGGGCGTTTGAATTGTTACCCAGCGCCGCGCTGGTGGGTGCGCTGGTTGGGCTAGGTGGTCTCGCGGTGGGGGGCGAGTTAGTGGCGTTAAGAGCAGCGGGCCTGTCGATTATGAGTGTTGGTCGGGTGTTATTGATTGCGGCGGTACCTATCCTGGTTTTTGCACTGGTACTTGGCGAGCTGGCGGTGCCGCCAATGGAGCGGTGGGGTCAGGAGATTCGTAGCCAGGCGCTGAATGATAAATTTTCCGGTCAGCAGGCGGGGGGAGCCTGGGCCAGAGACAATCAGGCTTTTGTCAATGTCCGGGTAATCGGCGCCGATCTGTCGTTAAACCGGGTGACTATTTACGAGTTCGATGAGCAGCATCGCCTGAAGGGCGTTGCTTTTGCTAAAAAAGCGATTAATGAAGATGACCACTGGATGCTGCGAGGGGTGCGGCAGACCTTGCTTGAGGACGGACGTGCCCGGCGGGTCGACGCAGATCGGGCTAGTTGGGACTCGCCGATTGCTCCGGAGAATATGGCGGTAGGGGCTGTTCCGCCGGGGAGAATGTCTCTCTGGGAGCTGCGCGGCCACGCCAGTTTTTTAGCTGAAAATGGACAGAACGCGAATCAATACCAGTTAGCCTTCTGGCAAAAAATTGTTCGTCCGTTCACCATCGTGGTCATGGTGTTGATTTCCCTGCCGTTTGTGTTCGGCAGTTTGCGTAGTGGAAATCTGGGTCAGCGGGTCTTCGTCGGAATCGTTGTCGGCCTGCTTTTCCATATCACCAGCCAGATGACCGGTTACCTCGGCCTGGCTTACGGCTTTAATCTGCTGGTATCAGCCCTGTTGCCAACCGTGTTGTTTTTCTTTGCCGGTTTAGGCGCAATAATGCTTGCCCAGCGGACCTGACGTTAATCTGTTCCTGTCTCTTATACACATCTCCGAGCCCACGAGA
>CAJXVN010000015.1 GCA_913060775.1 uncultured Gammaproteobacteria bacterium
CGAGATGTAGAGAGGTCTCGTGGGCTCGGAGATGTGTATAAGAGACAGGTTTAGCCGTTGGTCGTGCTTCGAGTCGGCGTAAGCCAATATCGGCACCACACTCTTCACAGTAACCATAATCACCCTCGTCGATCTGTTCGAGGGTTTTGTCGATGCGCATTATGAGTTTCCGTTCTCGGTCACGCGTACGTAACTCAAGTGCCATCTCCGATTCCTGGGAGGCCCGATCGGTAGGGTCGGGACAATTGATGACTTCGTCCTGCATGCGGTTGCGCATGCGTTCCAGCTCTTCGGTAAGTTCGTCACGCCAGGCATTCAAAATGGCGCGGAAATGATCCTGTTGGGCAGGACTCATGTAAGCCTCTTTTTTCTTCGGCTTGTAAGGCTTGAATTCTCGCCGGGTAGGCTCCTGGCTAGTTGTGGTGCTAGGCATTGCCGACTCCTTAAAACAGGTTAAAAAAGCACGGGGATTCTATACCAAAGCCTATCCATGCGCGCTGTTTAATTTTGCTTTGGCGGCGCTAAGCATGATACAGGTCGCTGATTGGTCAACTACAAATCAAAAATAACCGATCCGGGTTTGGCTGGAGACGGGTAAAGTGCAACCCGCAGGCGGGTAAACGGGGTGAATCTGCTTGTCGAAGTGAGCGTCAAGGCCTAAAATTAGCGGGCTTCGTCCACCGATGATTTTGTCGGCAGTTCAGCGACGCTCAACTAATATTTCAGACTTTATGATGCAGGCGATTGCGCAGACCGGGCGTTGCAACCAATTAATTCCTCCCCTTTAAAATCTACAGATAACTTAGGAGTAACCGTGATGAGTCAGGGACAGCGGCCCTTGTCTCCCCATCTCGAGGTTTATCGACCTCTAACGGGGTCATTCACTTCGATTCTTCATCGGGCAACCAATGCGGCGCTGCTGGGCGGCATGTTTGTGCTGGCAGCTTGGTTAGGTAGTGTGGCCGCGGGGGGCGAGGTTTACCAGTTTGTTAATGGACTCCTTTCTAGTTTTGTTGGCAGGGTCGCGCTGTTTGGCTGGACCTTCTGCGCTTTCTACAGTGCCGCTCAGTGGTTACGCCATTTTTGCTGGGACCTTGGTTATGGATTTGAAATTGAAACGGCAAAACGTACGGGCCTCATTGCCGTCGTGTGTTCGGCCCTGTTAACACTCGCCGTCTGGTCACTGGTTATTTTGAGGGGAGCGTCATGAGTCAGTTCAGGTCTGCAATGTCTGCGGCCCGCAATCATGGTTCTGCCGGCACGGGTACCGGCGAGTTCGTGCAGGAGCGTTTCACTGCGCTTGTGCTGATTCTGCTGGGGATCGTTCTTGGCGCCAAACTGCTAGTTCTTAGCGCAGGTGGTATCGACCTGGCAGAGGCCCGAGGTTGGCTTGGCTCTCCGGTTAATGCCGGTTTGATGTTGGCCTTCTTTTACTTTGGGATGGTGCATGCCTTCATCTGCAGCAAGGTTTTGCTGGAAGATTATGTGCACATACATGGATTGAAATTGCTGCTGATTGCCGGGGTTGCAGTCCTGACCACTGGTGCGGGCCTTGTTGCAACGGTTTCTGTACTCACCAGCCTGTTTATGGCTTTGTCGTAACGCAACAGCAAAAATAAATAGAGATTCCTAAATTGGACAAATACAAAATAGTTGACCACCGGTTTGACGCGATAGTCGTCGGTGCCGGTGGTGCAGGGTTGCGGGCGACCTTTGGTATGGCGTCTGCGGGTATGTCGGTGGGCTGTATCACCAAAGTGTTTCCAACTCGTTCTCACACGGTGGCTGCACAGGGTGGTATTAATGCGGCCCTGGGGAATGTGGTCGAAGATGACTGGCGTAGCCACTTTTTCGATACGGTTAAAGGATCTGACTGGCTTGGTGACCAGGACGCCATCCAGTACATGACCCAGCAGGCTATTCCGGCCGTGATCGAGCTGGAAAATGCCGGACTGCCCTTCTCACGCACGGAAGAAGGGAAAATTTATCAACGACCGTTTGGTGGCCAGTACCTGGCCGACCATAAAACCATTGCTCATCGTACCTGCGCTGCTGCGGACCGCACCGGTCATGCCATGTTGCATACCCTGTATCAGGAATGCCTGCGTCATAAAGCCAACTTCTTTGTGGAGTATGTCGCTCTCGATCTGTTGCAGGGAGCCGACGGGGAAGTTAATGGGGTGATGGCCTATTGCCTTGAAGACGGTTCTATCCATCGTTTCTCCGCTAAAGCCGTGGTGCTGGCCACGGGCGGTTATGGTCGCGCCTATCAATCGACCACGAATGCGCACATCTGCACCGGTGACGGTCAGGCCATGGCGGCTCGCATCGGCGTGCCCTTGCAGGACATGGAAATGGTGCAATTCCACCCCACGGGCATCTATCCCGCAGGCTGTCTAATCACGGAAGGCGCCAGAGGGGAGGGTGGTTACCTGACCAATGGTGATGGCGAGCGGTTTATGGAACGCTACGCGCCCACGGCTAAAGACCTGGCGTCTCGTGACGTGGTGTCCAGAGCCGAAACGCTGGAGATTCTGGAAGGTCGCGGTTGTGGACCAAACAAAGACCATTGCATGCTGCATCTGGAACACCTGGGTGCCGATGTACTGGCGGAAAAATTACCGGGTATCTCCGAAACGGCGATGATTTTTGCTGGCGTCGATGTGACCCGCGAACCGATTCCCGTATTGCCGACTGTGCACTACAACATGGGCGGTATTCCCACCAACTTCCATGGCGAAGTTATCAATCATCAAAATGGCGAAGACAAGGTAGTGCCGGGTCTGTTCGCCATTGGCGAATGCGCCTGCGTGTCGGTACATGGGGCGAATCGTCTGGGTGCCAATAGTCTGCTCGATATCATCGTGTTTGGCCGCGCTGCGGCCCTCCGCCTGGAACAGACCTTGCCGGATCTGAAAGAGCCGAAACTGGATCCACAGGCCAGTGCCAGCGCGATGGAGCGCTTTGATCGTGTCCGCACGGCAAAGGGTAACCGTAAGGTGGCAGAAATACGGGCGGGGATGCAAAGCACCATGCAGAATCGATGCGCGGTTTTTCGTACCGCCGAGACCCTGGAAGCAGGGGTCAGGGAAATGCGTGAAGTGGCGGCGCTTATGCCCGATCTGGGTATTTCCGATCACGGCATGATTTTTAATACTGATCTGGTGGAGGCGTTAGAGCTCGACAACCTCCTCGGAGTAGCCCTGGCGACCATGGATTCGGCCAATGCTCGCGAAGAATCGCGTGGTGCTCATGCCCGAGATGATTTTCCTGAGCGTGATGATGACAAGTGGATGAAACATAGCCTGGCCTGGGTTGATAATCAGGTGGAGGGCGAGGTTCGCCTGGACTATCGTCCGGTTAAATCTGCGCCGCTTAATGATGAGGTGGAGTCAGTGCCGCCGATGAAACGGGTCTACTGAGGAGTCGCAAGGTGTCAACCAACAAGGTAGTTTTCGAAATTTACCGCTACGATCCGGAATCTGATCAACCGCCGAGTTATGATGAATTTGACGTCGATCTGGACAACTGTGGGCCTATGGTCCTCGACGGATTGCTCAAAATTAAAGACGAACAGGACGGTACGCTTACCCTGAGGCGTTCCTGTCGCGAAGGTGTTTGCGGCTCCTGCGCCATGAACATTGGCGGTACAAACACGCTAGCCTGTACCCAGGATATAAAAAGTGTGGCCCGTAACGGACGCCTCAAGATTACTCCTCTGCCCCATCAGGAGGTAGTGAAGGACCTGGTACCGGATCTGACCCATTTTTATGCCCAGTACGAATCGATCCAGCCGTGGATGAAATCGGATACGCCGCCCGCTGAAGGCCGTGAGCGTCTGCAGTCGAAGGAGGATCGTGAGGCACTGGATGGTCATTACGAGTGTATTCTCTGTGCCTGCTGTTCGACTTCCTGCCCTTCCTACTGGTGGAACAGTGACCGCTTTCTTGGGCCGGCTATTTTGCTGGCAGCCCATCGCTGGATCGTTGATAGTCGAGACGAAGGCGAAGGGGATCGCCTCGACCAGCTTGAGGATCCGTTTCGGTTGTACCGCTGTCACACCATCATGAATTGCACCAGTGCCTGCCCTAAGGGGCTCAATCCGGCCAAAGCGATTGCCGATATTAAAAAGCGCCTGGTGATGCGTCAGCTCTGATCCTGACGGTTCAAAACTGCTGCTGGCCGGTTACGCCCCTATCGCCCTGGATTTTTCAACCCTGGCCGGTAAACCCATGACGGAGTTGTTGGCGTGAGCCTTTCACCCCGCGATCAGTATCAACAGCAGCTCGGTCGAGAAGGGTTTTTTGAAGACCCGGCTCAGGGCGCAGTGGTAGAAGCTTTACAGCGGGTATATGAGGGGTTAGCGGTGGCCCGCCCGAGGCGTCGGTGGTTCAGTCTCTGGCCGAAAGCTGCGGGTCCGTCGGGACCCATGGGCTTGTATATCTGGGGCAGCGTTGGCTGCGGAAAGAGCTTCCTGATGGACCTGTTTTTTGCGGCTGTTCCGGGAGAGCGCAAGCAGCGCATCCATTTTCACCAGTTCATGCAACAAATCCATGAACGTTTGAAAACAGTCGATAATCTTGCCGATCCACTGGCCGTTATCGCCGCAGAGGTTGCCGACCGGGTTGACCTGATCTGTTTTGATGAAATTCAGGTTCATGATGTCGCCGATGCGATGCTGCTGGGTGGCCTGCTTTCCGCCCTGTTTAGCCGTGGCGTAGTGGTGGTAGGTACCTCCAACCGGGCACCCGATGAGCTTTATCTGAACGGGCTGCAGCGCGAACGTTTTCTGTTGACGATTGGCTTGATAAAACAGCAGATGGCGGTGCATCACCTGAATAGCGATACGGATTATCGTTATCGAACCTTACGCCAGCTGACGCGATACATCACCCCTCTGTCAGCCGCTACTAGTCAGGCAATGGCGAAGGCTTTTGAGCAAGCAGCCGGGGTTACTCCGCAACCTGGGCAAATTGACATTAATGGTCGCCCAGTAGAGGTGGCAGGGATGGGCGGTGATGTCGTCATGTTTGGGTTTGATGAGCTGTGCGGCGGGCCACGTAGCACCCATGATTACCTGGCTATTGCCGAGCAGTTTCATACCCTGTTCCTGCTGGGAGTGCCTCGGCTAGCCATTGATGATTACGATTCGGCCCATCGGTTTATGAACCTGGTCGATGTGCTTTATGATCAGAGAATTAATCTGGTGATATCCGCTGAAACCGAACCCGGGGATATCTACTGTGGCGACCGATTTCATTTCGAATTTGAGCGAGTGGTCAGCCGGCTCATAGAAATGCAATCTGAAGATTACCTGCTGTCCAACAAGAGAGATCGCAGTGAGCAGTAACCCTTGATCGTCACCGTTGAGGGCGACGTATCCGATCAGCAGGCCCACGAGCTTGCTGAGCGTCTGGGGGTTGAGCTGATAGCAGAGCCCATTTGCTCGAGTGATTCGGTGAGGCTTCGATACCGAGACGGTGTGTTGCAGGCGATCACTGTCGATCAATCAGGGGCTGAGATGACTGTCAGTGCCGATTATGTCGAATATGCCAGCGTTCAACGCCGGCGTCAGGCTCAGGGTGAGTTACTGATTAAGGCGGTTCAGGGGCGCCATCGTGGAACATTAACCATTCTTGATGCAACCATGGGGATGGCTGCCGATACCATGTTGATGGCTACCATGGGCCATAAAGTAGTCGCGTTGGAAAAGTCGGGTTGGTTGTTTGAGCTGGTGAATGATGGATTGCAGCGCGCCGCTTCGTCCGGGCTGACCGATCTCCCTGAACTGGTCTGTGCCGAAGCAGTGGCGTGGCTGAATCAACATAGCGACCGACGCTTCGACGTCGTCTATCTGGACCCCATGTTTGCGGAAACGGGTAAGCGCGCTTTGCCCAAAAAAAACATGCAGCTCCTGCGGCAGATGGCCGAGCTGGAATCAAGCGGCGAGGAGTTGCTGGCCGTTGCAAAGAGCCGGGCGCGGTTACGGGTCGTAGTAAAAAGACCGATCAAAGGAGGCTGGTTGGCGGGTTCACCGAATTATTCTATTAAAGGACAGCGAGTTAGATTCGATATCTATTCCGTTAGTTGAACTTATAGCGAGACGATCTACGCACTTTTTGTTATGCTCACTTTTCCCCATGAGCGTCCCGTTTGGGTCGATAGTCGTTTTGACTCAGGGTAATGGCTGGAAACCTAGGCACTGATGGCTGAACTAGTAGAAATTCCTGGTTACAAGGTAGAGAGCGTGCTCGGTTACGGGGGCATGTCCACCGTCTATCTGGCCGAGCAGGAGTCCCTGGGCCGGCGAGTGGCCCTGAAAGTGATGGCCGAGAGCCTCACCCATGACCCCACTTACACCAAGCGCTTTTTGAAAGAGGCGCGCATTATTGCTCAGCTTACCTACCCCTATATTATTGTCATCTACGATTATGGCGTCGTCGGGGCGCAGCATTACATCGCCATGGAGTGTGTCGACGGTGGTGATCTGTTCCGGCGGGTAAAAACCACCATGCGGGTGTCGGAAATTATCAAGGTGATGGTGCAGGTGGCCAAGGCGCTTGCCTATGCGCATGGCAAGGGTTATATCCATCGCGATATAAAGCCCGGGAACATCCTCTTCCGGGAGGATGGCACCGTGGTGTTATCCGATTTTGGACTGGCCAAAGGGTTATCCGACAATACGCAGGTGACTGCCGCTGGGATGACGTTGGGCACGCCTGCGTACATGAGCCCGGAACAGGCATTCGGTGAGCAGGTCGATTCTCGGTCCGATCTTTATAGCCTGGGTTGCGTGTTTTATTTCATGCTCACGGGATCCAAGCCGTACACGGCGGATAATCCGGTGGCCTTGGCGATGAAACACCTGCGGGATCCCATCCCACAGCTGCCCGATGAGTACCGTTGGCTCCAGCCAATACTGGATAAGCTGATGGCGAAAAAGCCGGAAGATCGGTATCAGTACGGTGAGGATCTGGCCAAAGAACTTGAACAATATACTGACGAAGATTCGGTTACACCGATTAAACCTTCGCTTTTTGATAATAATGGTCGGCAACGGGAGCAGCCGGGTGAATTGAGACTGGAGGAAAATGACAGTCCCACCACCGAAGAGGTGCTGAAAGCGGTTGATGACTTTTCAAATAAGGCATTAAAACCGGCATCAATAGACGCTCCACCGTTGTCGTTGGTGGATGATGGCGATTCGGTGGGGTCGCTGGATATTGGTGAATTATCGCGACAGCCTGCCAGTGCCGATCACCAGCCACAGCGGATCGACAGCCGCGATTATTTGAAGCAAAAAGTCGATGAGACTCAGCTCCAGCGAGAAACAGAGCCCTCGGTAGCCCCGGTTCAGCGTGCCGCCGAACCCTCTGTTCAGGCGTCCACTCAATCTGTTCCACAAGAAGGTATTCGCGAGCGTTCTCGGGGTGAGATTCCGTCGGTGTCTATCCGCAAAGCCAGCGAGAAGCCAAAAATATCAAAACTGGTGGTAGCCTCGATTGGTGCTGCTATTGTGATTACCGTGGTCAACGTTGGTGCTGGGGTCTACCTGGCCAGCCAGCGAAACGTGCCAGAAATTAGCAAGGTTGATGAACAGGTTCAGTTGAGTGAATCTCGCTGGACTGCCCCGACTCGCAAACAGGTCACCTTCGCCGATCCTCTTGCCAGCGGCGGCTCTGGACCAAAAATGGTGGTTGTCGCTAAAGGTTCCTTTGAAATGGGCGATATTTCAGGTCGTTACGGACCTAGTGCTCGACCCGTGCGTACCGTTCACATTGGTCGTGATTTTGCAATCGGAGTAAACGAAATCACCTTTGATGAGTTTGATCAGTTCAGTCGTGCTACGGGTCGCTCACCGGCCGATGACCATCAATGGGGGCGTGGGAATCGTCCAGCCATTTCTGTCTCCTGGCAGGATGCTACCGATTACGCCGCCTGGTTGTCGGTTGAAACCGGGAATCGTTATCGTTTACCGACCGAAGCAGAATGGGAATACGCCAGCCGAGCCGGCTCTAGCTCTGATTATTGGTGGGGGGAGTGGCCAAATCATGACTTTGCTAATTTTGGTAGCGAAGTGTGTTGCCGTGGAAAAATTAGCGGTGCTGACCAGTGGGGCGAAGAGACCAGTCACGCCGGGGCGTTCCCGGCCAACGCCTATGGGCTGCACGATAGTCTCGGTAACGTGTGGGAATGGGTGCAGGATTGTTGGAGTGTTGACTATTATGGGGCACCGTCCGGTGGCGGCGCGAATCTGCAGGGAGACTGCAGTAAGCGAGTTGTTCGTGGGGGGTCATGGAGTGACATCCCGAGAAATGTGGCGGTGGCGGCACGAGGCCGGGCACCCGTCGATAAGAAATTGGCTTTTATAGGTTTTAGAGTGGTGCGGGAGCAGTGATGTCGGTGCCCCGGTTTTATAATTTTTGAGTTCTGGAGTATTGAGTATGAATTACCAACAGCCTGCTTTGTTTGGTCGGATGCCTGCGAGGGCAGCGGCCGGCGGTTTTACCTTGATCGAGATGATTGGCGTTCTGGCCATTATCGCTATATTGGCCGCCGCGGTGGCCCCTCGGGTGTTTGAAGTTATTGCGGACTCGCGCGGTACCCGTATGGCGACTGAGGTTAGAGCGATCGAGACCGGTGTCACGCGGTACTACGGTGATACGGGGACGATTCAGGATCTTAATAGAACCACGGGGAATCCCGAGCTCGATGCCGCACCGGGTACTGACTATCAGGAGACCTTGACGTCACGGGTGGCGCTAGATGCTACTCCTGGAACAGCTGGGGCCTGGCGCCGGTTTAACGGCCCTTACCTTGAAAAATTTATTCCGGGTGCGCCAGCTGTTGGTACCTCCCAGGTTTTATTTGTAGCTGATGCCGCGCCCAGTGCGACGGCCGCTGCCGCAGCATCAACCAATCTGGCTTTTAATCTGGATGGAGATGCTACGACCACGAATGACACGCCCGGAGATGGCCCTGAAGCGGTAGTCGTACTCCAGGTGACCGGCGCCGATCAGGCTGATTTTGAGAAGGTCGACAGTATTTTTGATGAGGGCGTCGCCGGTACCAAAGAAATAAATGGCCGTGTGAAATACGATACATCGGCTTCTCCGACGGTGATGACCATTCTAATTGCCTATCGTTAATAGAGTTAGTTGGTTAGTGGCTCTGGGGCAACTGTTAGTGAGAATCGATGAGAAGGGCTCCCGATGAGTAGGCCGGGGGCTCCTCCTTCTGCGGACGAGGATCGAACGCAGGTCGATATTCCACAGCCCCACCGCGCTCGGGGGCAAAGTGGATCCGGCGGCGACCGGGAAATGCTACTGGATAATGATCCTGCGCTGGACCGTGACGCCCCCACCCAGATAAATGAGCCGAGTCTGTCGAGTATTCGTATGGGCCGTAAGTTACTGGGTGACCGCCTGGTAGAAGCTAATCTGATTAGTCCCGACGAGCTCAATTTATCCCTGCGCGAACAGCAGCGTGCCGGGGGTAAGCTGGGTGAGGTGCTGGAGCGTCTCGGGTTTGTTCAGCACAACATTATCTCCTCGATTCTGGCTCAGGATGCCGGCTCGGATATGGTCGAGCTTGATACGGCCATTATCTATCCGGAGGGGCTTGAGCTGATTCCCTATCGGGAGGCCAAACGGCGTAATCTGATTCCTCTGGCGGTGGAGGGGGAAATGCTGTTGGTCGCGATGGGCAACACCTATGATGTGGTTGCGATCGATGCTATTCAACGGCGTACCGGTAAAGATGTGCAGGTGGTGGCAGCCACGCCTCGTGATGTCGATGAAGCGATCGAGCGGGCTTATAACACCACAGCCTCCATTGAAGATACCATCGACCTGCTGCTGGCGGATGGTGACGATGTGCTCGATGAAGCTGCCGTCAGTGAAGCACCGATGGTGCGCCTGGCCGATCAGATACTGATGCTGGCGGTGCGCGAGCGGGCGACGGATATTCATATTGAACCCGATGAACTGGTCGTGCGTATTCGATTCCGGGTCGATGGCACTATTCGTCAGGCGACAGTGATTCCCAACGTGCTGAAGCTGGCCTTGATTGCGGTGTTCAAGATCAAATCCGGCATGGATATCACTGAAAAACGTATTCCTCAGGATGGCCGCACCAGTTTCCAGGTGGGGCAGCGAAAAATCGATGTGCGTGTTTCCAGTTTGCCAACCAAGTATGGTGAAAATATGGTTATGCGCCTGCTCGATAAAGGCGCCATGACGTTACAACTTGATGCGCTCGATTTGAGCCGCCGGGACCGTCGTCTGGTGAGCCATGCCATGGACGGTACCTACGGCATGGTCATTGTCACCGGTCCGACCGGGTCAGGTAAAACGACAACCCTTTATAGCGCGCTAGATTGTGTCAATGCACTGGAGCGCAGTGTATTTACACTCGAAGACCCAATCGAGTATGACCTGCCAATCATTCGGCAGACACAAATTAATGACGATATCGGACTCACGTTTGCATCGGGATTAAGAACCCTGCTGCGTCAGGACCCGGACGTGATTATGCTGGGCGAAATGCGAGATACGGAAACGGCCCAGATGGCAGTCAGGGCCGCGTTGACCGGGCATCTGGTGTTAAGTACGCTCCATGCCAACACTGCCATTGCCGCGATTCCTCGCCTGATCGATATGGATGTCGAGCCCTACCTGCTGGCGGCGGCACAGCCCCTGCTAATCGGGCAGCGTTTGGGTCGTCGATTGTGCGAAGCCTGCCGCGAACCGGTTGCCGATGCCCAGGCCGTACTGGAGGCACACAGCCTGCCAATTCCTGCCAATGATGACTTTAAACTCTACACCGCCCACGGCTGTGAACGGTGTGATGGCGCCGGCTACCGCGGGCGGGTCGCATTTTATGAAATGGCCCGAGTTACCCAGGCGTTTAACGAGGCGATTGTTAACAATGATATGCCTGTTCTGGAGAGTCTTGCCCGTGCAGAGGGTTATCGGTCAATGCGCGAAGACGGACTACGCAAGGCCATGGCAGGGTTGACTTCGGTGGAAGAGGTGCTGCGTGTTGTCTCTTCCTGATTGCCCATCAGCATATGAGGCACTTAGGCCGTTTATTTGTCAGGCCGGTTGATATGACCTGCCATCGTAGCGCTGCTGAAGTTGAATGCAGTTGGTCAGATAGTTGCAGGACACCCGGCAAAGATTTGTTTGGGTGGAACTTTCCGGCTGGAGGTGCAGCCTTTCACGTGGATTCCGTGCATTAAATCGGATAATTGATGCCCAGTTACGAATACTCAGCAGTAGATAGTAGCGGTAAGAAGTTATCGGGTGTGCTGGTCGCGGCTGACGAAGAGGCCCTGCGTAGTCACCTGACTGAAAACGGTCAATGGCTTCTCGACAGTAAAGAACGTAAAACCCAGGTGGTTAAACGTTCGGGCAGCGGACCAAAACTGAAGCGTCGGGCACTCATCGATTTCACCATGCAATTGGCAATTTTGACCCGAGCGGGCGTGCCGTTAAGTGAGACGCTGATCCAGCTTGAACAGGACGCGCTAAATCCGGAGTTCGCTAAAGTGATTGGTACCCTACGCTTTAACGTAAACACTGGCGTAGCATTTAGTCAGGCACTGGAGCAATTTCCAGGTACCTTCCCGCAACTTTATATCGAGCTGGTCAAAGCTGGCGAAATCAGCGGCAATCTGCCCGAAATATTGCTGGACATGCAACATTACCTGGAATGGTCGGATGCCCTAGCCAGTGACGCGCGCCAGGCTACTACCTATCCAATGATTATTGGCATTGCCATTGTATTGCTGGTGGCCATTTTGTTTACCTTTGTCGTGCCCCAGTTCACCCAGTTATTAACCACCATGGGCGTGGCACTGCCGTTACCGACCCAGATTGTCATGGGGATCAGTGATGTCTTCAAAAATCACTGGTACCTGATAGTGATGGTGCTGGTATTGCTACCCCTGTCGATTGTATTAGGTAAACGCTGGTCGCCGCGCTTTGCCTTTAGCTGGGAGCGATTTCTGCTCGCCCTGCCAATATTTGGTCAGTTGCGATTGCGGCTGGCGCTATCGCGATTCAGTCACAATCTGGCCATTCTGTTTCGCTCCGGGATTCCCATGGTGGAGTGTTTACAGATGTTGCCAGCGCTGGTCGGCAATGCGGTGGTAGCCGATGCCATCAACCGATCCGCTGCAGAGGTGGCCGAAGGGACTGCTTTGGCGGAGAGTTTTTCCCGCCACGAAGTATTTGAGTCCCTGGTGCTGCGGATGATTGCGGTGGGAGAGTCTACTGGTGACATGTCTGGGGCCCTTGAGCAGGCTGCACGCTATTACGAAGAGGCGGTACCGCGCACCATTAAACGATTTTTCGCCGTGCTGGAACCGACATTAATTCTGTTTATGGTGGCCATCGTTGGCCTGGTGGCGCTGGCCATCTTTTTACCTCTGCTCTCACTAGGCTCTTCTCTGCAATGAGTCAGTTAACAGCTAAACGGATGACAAAGCATTGGTACGAGTCGGGATTCGCACTGATCGAAATGATTGGGGTGATTGCGATTATGGCGGTGCTCGCCGGCGCCATGGCGCCATTTCTGCTTAACCAGCTGGACAATAGCGAGGCCGATGCGGAGCAGCTCGCCCTCGATGCAATTGCTGAGGGTATTGGTGCCTTTTATCTGGATCAAAACGCCGCCACCTATGGGTCATTGCCACCGAATTTAAATGTTCTGGCCGGGAACTATGTGGGTGCCAGCGTAGCGGACCTAACGGTGAATGACCGGGATGTTAATCGGCTGTACGTGAGTAATGGAGCTAATCTGTCAACGATTCCACAGGCGTCGGTGGTTTCTCATCTGTTGCTCGGAGGAGCCGCCCCTACTGCCCTGGCAGCGGGATGTGTTGGCAGTGCTCAGGTGGCCGTTGATCCCTGTGGCGACAGCCCGGGTACCACTACTGATGATATGCCAGCAGGCATTTCAAACGGGTTGATTAAAGTGGTCAATTTAAATCTGGCTGAAGCGCGGGCCGAAATAATCGCCATGGAAAAACGTCGTTTTTTAACCCCGGCGGCAGAAGCGTTCAGGGTTCTTCCCAATGACGTTTGTCAGGGTATCGCGACCAATACCGATTTTACGGCACCCACCAACCTCAATGCGATTGCGGAAATTACCGCTGTCAATCCAAATATTCAGACCGTCGACTCATGGGGCACCCAGGTGCGCGTTAACAAATTTGTCGACCGCATTGTTGTCTGGAGTGAGGGACCCACTGCCGTCGCAGCCATCGATCCACCGACTAATCCACTTTTCGTGACCACCTCGTGTGAATCGGGTAGCGATGTGACCGAACAACTTGAACAGATTGCCGACAGCGTGGTGGGTGCGATGCTTGCACAGATACCTGGGCCGATTTCACTGCCACTGACTCTGGCCGCTGCCGGGGTGAGCGCAGCCGACGATGATGATCCCTGGGGAAATAGCATTAATTTTGTGGCAGGCCGCAATAACTATTCCAACGGTGGGGTGATTACTGCGGAGAATGATTCTTTCGTGATCTGGAGCAACGGACCCGACGGTGTCAACAATTCCACTGGCGGTGACGATGTCTGGTTGAATCGGCGAGTGGATGAAATAAGCGGCATTTTCGGCGCAATTGGACGCACTTATGTCACCTCGGAACCGACGTCGCCTGACCCCGGTGTCTACGATTGCACGGCATCGGCAGCCCCACAGACGGTGGATAACTGGATGACCGGTGCGGGTGGTTGTGACACCGCATTAGGCTATCTGACAAATGCGTCTGACTGTAATATCGCAATTGCTTATGATCAGGAATGCACGGTGGCAGGGTATTGATAGTCAGCGGCCACCGCGTTCTGGCTTGGTTGAACAGGTACTTTGGGTTAACAAGAGCTATCAGGGTTTTCAGGACCGGTTTTCTCGATGAAATCAGAAACAGTTACGGATTTGCGTCAATGAGATGGGTGCCATTGAAATTCATTACTTTCGTTTTGCCGGGAGCGCCAAACAAATCTTCCACATAAATATCGCCAGTGGATGTATCGAGATAGGCTCCATTAGAGGGGAAGGGGATATTGCGTCGCCGAATAGGTTCGCTAACCCCGTTGGGGTCAAAAATAAGTGCTGAGGGATTTTGGCCTTTGTTCCATTCAATATCGTCTACCCAAGCAAAGCCATAGTTAACTATTAGGTAGGGTATTTCGAACAGGTAAGAGGGCGGACTCTCGGTTATGGAGTTGTCGGCGGCACTGACGTGCGATGCCTGTGCTATCAGCAGGGAAAAGACAGTAAATAACAATATTCCATTGAGTCTCATTTCAATTTCCCACGGACGATGGTTTGTGTGAATATTGAGTAACTCCTAGCAAACTATAATTGTATTTGAAGTTCAACCGATACTTCCCATTTTTCTCAGGGTACCGAATCGACTAGCCATGGCCCGCGAACTTGTAATCAGTTTTCTCTACGGTGAATTCACTGCAGCAATGGTGGACGGGGCTCGCGTTATCGAACGCTGGTCGCCGTCGGCCTCTGATCGCGCCCACGGCTTTCATGAGGCGGCGTTCCGCTATTTTCTAGAATCGGCAGTGGAGCATTTTGACTGCGCGGGCGAGGAAGCGGTGCTAGTAGTCGGTGATGTTGAGATGGAGCACCATCAGGTCTCCCTGCCACCGGTTAACAAACAACAGCGGCAGCAACTGTTAAAAATTGAGTCAGCTAGACTGGCAGAGGGCCGTTCGTTGACCTGGTCGCACCTGCGGATCGGTACATCGCCGGTCTCCTCCGGCGCCGAGAAAGGGTTTGATCTCTATTTGCTGCACTGTTGGCCGCAGATTAAATTAAACGGTTACCTGGCAGATTTTGCCCACGCAGGCGTGACCCCGCGGCTAATTATTCCGGATGTGACGCTGTTCCATACCTGGGCGATGGAGGCCGGACTGGAGTCGGGCTCCTTTGCGCTGGTGAACACCACGGCAAATGGCACCACCGTCATGCTGATGGATCCGGCGACCCTGAAATTATTTGTGCGCCGCCTTTCACCGGCAATCGGCCATAGCCGGGAACGATTGCCCGGCGAAATTCGACGCTCGTTGCAATATGCCAGTCAGGACATTGGCTTGCGACCCAGCACATTGGTGACCAATGATCAGCAACTTGCTATTGATCTACAGGCACAGCTGGATCGCCGAATCACCATTGAGATAGAGACAAGCTGGGCAGAACAGCCGGTACTGGCATCGTATATCGCAGGCTTTAGTCGGCGCGATGCCCAATCTTTCGTCCCGGATGAGATTCGATACGCCAAATACAATCGGGTCATCAATCGGGTGGTGAAAACCGGGATTGCCCTGGTGGCTATATCCAGTGTTATCACCTGGGCACTGGTGGAATGGTCATTGCGAGACGAGCAGGCGTCACTGCAGGAGCTTGCATCCCGATATGAACTGCGGGAGCGCGAGCAACGATCGCTGCTCGAAGAGATCGACAAACTTCGTGGGGAACAGGTGTTTGCGGAGGGTGCGCGGATTGATAAACAGATGCTTACCTATTGGCTAATCCGTGATCTGGGCTCTGTTTTGCCTCCTCGCGTTCGGTTGAGTGCTGTTAGGTTTAGCTACGAAGACTCTACGATCGACGTTGAGCTGGACGCGAAGGTGGTCGCCGACAATGTTCAGCAGCTTGATGATCAAATGCGCGCCTTTGGCGAGACCCTTGCAGCAGAACCCTGGCTGGTTCGCTGGCCCGATGGCTGGAGGGAGCAGTGGCGCAATCAGTACATTAATGGTCGCCGAGGTCAGCAGCTGGATCTCGAAATTACTGCGGAGATACCCCGGTAATGGGTACCTATTTTTATATGAGCCGGCAGCGCTGGGTAGCGACACTGGTGTTGATGCTGTCGATGCTGGTGTTCTGGTGGGCGGTGGGTGTGCGGCTTACGGGTGCATCCGAGCTTGATCGTCAGCGTTTGCGTCAGGAGGCGCTGGAGTTCCGGATTAATACCCTTCGGGGGCAACGGGATGCTCTGAATATAGCGGAGGCAGTCGACGCGCGCGAGCAGATACGGCAGCGTTTTCTAGTTGACCCGGATGGTTTGCCCGGGTTGATCGACGAGTTACAGGGATTAGCCGCGCCATTGGGCATCAATGTGGGTATTGAGGTTTCAGGGAGCAGCCCTTTTGAGTCAGTCGAAGGGGTGTCAATCCGTGATTTAACGCTGCGTTTTACCGGCGTGAATTATGATTCCCTCGTTGATTATCTCTGGGCAATTGAACGTGAGTCACCCAGATGGGTACTGCTTGTTCGAGATGCGAGCCTCCAGGGTCGGGGTGGAGAGGCGGAGGTGAGTGGTTGGGTACAGTTGCGCTTCTGGACGATACAGGCCGCCGCCACTGAACAGTCAGACCTTCTCTTTTGAATGCCTTTTTACAGGTCTGTTTGTCGGTTATGGTGTCGGCCAAACAGGGTTCGGCCACGGAGTTGGCTAAAATCATGAATGGTCAGAAAGGTAGGGAGCATTTCCCCTTGGTTTTTAACCAATGAAGTTTATCCAGCGCATTCGTATCTGGCTGCAAAAACCCTGGTTTGTAGGGATTCTTTCGGTGATAGCGATCCTTTTTAGTGCTCGCAATATTGTCCTGCCGTTGATGGAAATATCGTCGGGAGCAGATAAGCCTGCAGCCGCTGCCGGTGGGTTCTCGAACCAGCCATCGGCCTTGATCCCGATGTCGGGTGGTGGGGATGGCGAACCGGTCAATCTGGCCAGGTTGAGACACGAATATTTTAACGGAGGTAGTTACCAGCGTAATCCGTTTCTGCTTGCGGATGACCCGCGTCAGCCAGGAAACCGGTCGGTAATCCCTGAGGTACCCGTGATGAGTTCAGGCTCGAAGACCGGGGTCATTGATGTGGAGGTAGTTGGTCCGGAAAGATTGTTTGCACTGAATGCCATTTTAATTCGAGAGGGGAAAAAATACGCGCTGGTTAATCGTCAGGTCAGTGCTGTGGGGGACCTGATAGTGCCAAGTAATTCGGCCCTTGCCAGAATGAAGTTGACTGGTCCGCAGCGTAAACAGGCTCAGCAAATGCTCAAACTTGATTACCGGTTGCAGAGCATTGGTCAGGGTGAGGTTGGAATTTCATCTCCCTTTGGAAATTTTACGGTCTCACTGGAGTACTAAGCGGGGCTGCATCGCCCGGAATTATTCCAGGTTAACAAACGAATATTCGCGAGATGTCTGAGCTTTGTCACCGCGAGTTTAGTCGCTCTGCCGGGACTGTCTCCAGCCTCTCGCCAAAGCCAGGGTTTTTGCAGCAAACCTGAAAGCCAAACAACCCTCCGTAAATTAATAAAACCTTCGCTTACCGACCTTGAGTATTTCGGGTGCTGATATTGCGCAGCTAATGCTCTATCACCGGTCAGCTAAAGAGACTGTTCGTTGGTTAAGTACTGGATTGACTGATCGATAGAATAGGGAGGAGCGCAGTTCATCCGGGAATCGAAATCTTGCCAAACGCCACCTTTTTGTCAGGATCAATTGAGTAGCCAATCGATGAATGATTCCGCTGCCGTGATTGGATGGCCGTAGAAGAATTGCTGAAACCGCTTAATTGGCAGTCTTTAAAACAGATGATCACGGTCAGTGACCGGAAAGCAGGTACCGGTAATGATTATCCACAGCTGGGTAGGGCGATTTTCTACCTCCAATCGTTGCCGGGCTGGAACTCCGGTTTCAAATAAACCTATTTATTTTTAAATAGATAGGCTATATAGTTCATAAGTCACTATAAGTTTGGCCAACGGTGAGCGGATCGCTGGCTATCTAATTAGTAATAAAGGTTTCGCCTATTTTATGACTAGCCAAGTTTCTTTACTTTCTCTATCCGGGCGCCTGTTCGCAGTTATCTGCTTGAGCATAACTCTCTGGTCCTGCGCACCTACCCCGCCGCCGGTGACAGAAACTCTACCCGCTGAGAGTGCGGCAATGCCGGTTGTCGATACGGTGGATGTGCCGCTGGTCGAGCGTCAGGGCCGGCTGCAGGAGCTGGTGCAAAGTTCCATGCCGCAAGTAGAGCCTCGTTACAGCTTTCATGCGGTCGGAGTGCCCGTAGCGGATGCTCTGCGGTTGTTTGCGCGGGACAATGGTTTGAATTTGGTTCTGGATCGCGGTCTGGTGGGCGAGCTCACCGTCGATTTTGTCGACCTGTCCCTCAAACAGGCGCTGGATGCGATGCTTGATGCTCATGACTACGCCTGGGAAATGAACCAGAATTTAATTCGCGTGCGCCGGGAAATTACCCGTTCGTTCGATGTCGATTATTTGCGCCTTATCCGCAATAGCGAATCGCAGAATGAGTCAGGAAAATTCGGTATTAGCGGCGGTGACTCATCGGAGAATGCAGCGGATAACGAGTTTACCGTTGAGCAGGAAAACGAGGTCGATTTTTGGCAAGAGCTGGTTGCCGAACTGGAATCCTTGATTGGTGAAGACGGTAGAGTGATCGCCAACAAAACGGCGGGCTTTGTCACGGTTACGGCGAGCAAAAGGGTGGTGGAGTCTGTCGAGAATTATTTGAAACGGGTAAGGCAGGGAAGTATGCGCCAGGTCAGTCTGCAGGCGAAAATTGTCGAGGTGGAACTGACCGACAATAGTCAGCTAGGCATTGACTGGACCGCACCCAATTTATTCAATTTTGGCAGGTTTTCGGTGAGTCGAAACGCCCTTGGGGGAGAGGCGGCATTTAGTGAAGCGATCCCGGCCGTATTTTCTCCGGATGGCAGCACCCTGATTACGCCAGCCACCGTTAGTAGCATAAGCGGTGGACCTGGCACTTTCTTACGGGCCAGCATTGGGGCAGATACTCGGGCGTTTTTACGGGCCCTGCAGGAACAGGGAGAGTTGAACGTGGTCTCCCAGCCCCGATTGAAGGTCATTAATAATCAAACCGCTCAAATTCGGGTGGCTCGTGATGAGCCATACTATGTACAAACCAGCGCATTTGTCCCCGCGTCGGGCGACGATGGTGCTCAAGCGGCTCAGTTTGACCTGGAGAGTGCCACCATCGGGTTAGTTGTTCAGGTCACGCCCCATGTTTCGGGTAATGGCTGGATTACGCTGGAAATTTCACCGGTGATTACTCGTAAGCTATCGCAGATTGGCTTTCCCACGACTGACAGTCAGGGGAACGTGACCTTTACAGAAGGCGTTGGGCCACCGGTGATTGATGTCAAGCAAACCACGGTAGTCGCTCGAGTCAGAAGTGGGGAGACAGCGATTATTGGTGGTCTGATTCAGGAGTTTGTTGAAGAGACCGAGACGAAGGTACCGGTGCTGGGTGATTTACCCATGGTGGGGGCGGCCTTTCGAGATACCAGCAAAACCAAAAATAAATCCGAGTTGGTGATTATGATCACCCCAACGGCAGAGTTTATCGAAACCGCCGACGAGCAGTACGCATGGTAGCTTCGGTATCGTCGCAGATCGATTTTCCTGAACAGGATGAGGTAAATGCCCGGTCGAGACCGGGAGCGTCCTTGCTGCGTCCTGATCACGTTTATCAGGCGATGGGTCTGGCAGAAGACCCTTTCAAAATTACTCCAGACATTGATTACCTCTATGCCTCTGCCCAGCACGTTGAGACGATCCGACAGCTTGAATATGCGGCGATGGGCGGTTCACTGTCGGTACTTACAGGTGAAGTAGGACTCGGTAAAACCCTGATCTGCCGGAAAATCCTGAATGATTTTGCAGCGACGGATGAGGTGAAAACCGCCTATTTGTTAAATCCCCCTCAGAATTTTGGCTACCTGATTGCCAATGTCATCCATGATTTAACCGGGGTGCGGGTGCACACTCGCAGTGGCAACTATCATCACCTGGTTGAACTGCTCTATCGGGTGTTGCTGGAAGAGGCTGAGCGTGGTCGTCAGGTTGTGCTGATCATCGATGAAGCGCATCGCCTCGGCGCCGAGGTGCTAGAAGGGGTGCGCTTGCTGACCAATCTTGAAACCAGTAAACAAAAATTATTGAGTATTATTCTGGTTGGCCAGCCCGAACTTGACGATACGCTGGCACGGCGGGACCTTCGCCAGTTGCGTCAGCGTATTTCCGTGCGTAGTCATTTGCAGCCACTCAATCGCCGGCAGACCCGTGAATACGTGGAACATCGCCTGGCCAGCCAGGATAGAGAGTTAACGGTGAGGCTTACGGCCCCCGCGCACTGGTGGTTATACCGACTATCAGCAGGGATTCCGCGGCGGATCAATTTGTTATGCGGGCGAGCTATTCTGGCCGCGTTTGCCGGGTTTGCTCCTCAGGTAAGAATGAGTCATGTCCGCCGGGCCTCCCGAGAAATCGAGTACGGATCCGATTAGTCCGTTGAACAGTCACCGAATTTCATATCGGTACGGAGCCATACAGCGACCATGAGTATTATCGACGACGCATTGAAGGGCGTGGAGCGCGCCCAGTCTCAGGATGAGCAGGGGTCAGCAGTAACTGACAGGCCAGCCCCCAGGCAAACACAACGTTTCCCGCGGACTCTTGTTTTTGGGTTGCTGATTGTTGCCGTCGTGGCCGGTGGCTGGGTGCTGAGTTCAATGTTCGGCCTAACTGATCAGGCGGAGCAGTCAACGCCAGTAGTCGCTGAAACTGACCTTGAAGGCGATGACTGGAAGACGGATCAGGAGGTGGCGGGTGCCGAGAAAATCGATCGCTCCGCAGAACCGAGCGGGGAGCGAGAAACAGAATTAGCAGCTGCTGCCGCGGATATGGCCATCACGAATCCTGCTGGTGATGCCCCGGCTAATGAAGTGGCGGCATTAACTGACAGCGTGGTGGGCCTGGAAGGCGATGCGAACGATGTTTCACGGTTGACCGAAGATGACCAGTCCGATTTAGTGTCGCCAGGTGTGGCTGACGAGCTGGACGAGGTTTCCCAGTTAACGGCGACGGCTGACAGTGAACTACTACGGGAGTCAGTAGCAGAATTGACGGAGGGGACTTCCGAATTATCTGAATCCACTGAGGTGTTAGCTGTCACTGATCGGGGAACAGTGGATAGTTCGGTGCTCGCCGCTTTAACCGCGCCTGAGACTGCGTCCACCGGAGTCGAACCGGTTGGTGGGATAGTGACAGACAGGGGTTCAGCCGATATGGACCAGCCCGATGAGTCAGTGGCCAGTTTGACCGCTTTTGATGAAACCGACCCGGCAATTTCGGCAGAGATTGGCGCTGGTATGGATGGCCAGTCCGTCGCTGAGTTAACGGAGCTGACCAGCGGCGATGGTGCCCGCATGGCCCCTGACGGAGTCGCTACTGGTATTCAGAATGGGACAGAGTCTGGTTTGGACAACCCGACGGGAACCGGCCTCGTTTCCTCGACGGAGGCATCTTCTGCAACAACCGGGGCTGCCGCCGCCTCATCACTAAACCGGCAGGTTTTAGCCGACGTCTCTGCGATCGAGGCGATTACTACTGCGAAAGCAGCTGAAGCAAGGGGCGACTATTCGGCGGCGCTCGCGGCCCTGGCCACTAGCAATAGCAACGATCGCGACCTGAGTTTGCACCGTGCTCGATTATTGGCCCGTCTTGGGCGGTTTGAGGAGAGTGGCGAGCTGGCCAGTGGGTTTAACGAGGAGAGCATGGGCGCCAGTGACAGCTTCTGGCTGGGCTATGCGCGCTTTAATCTGGCCCAGTGGCAACCAGCGGTGAGAGCCCTGAGCCGCGCGGCGCAACTCAACACCGGTGATCCCCTTGCAGCGCTATATCTTGGTATGGCTCAGCAACAGTCAGGAGACTACCTGGGCAGTATTGACGCATTTCATCAGGCGCGCCAGCTGAGACCCGATATGCCCGAGATTGCTTTTAACACGGGAATTTCGTGGTGGGCGTTGGGTGAACGAGAGCGTGCCCAGGGCGCCTTTCGTCACTTTATGCGGATCACCGATGGTCAACGCCAGACTTATGCAGAACAGCGTCGGCGAGTGGCTAACTCCTATCTAGGAAGCCGCTAATTTACCTGTTGCAATCAGGCGGTTAGTCCGTTTCGCTTTTCGGCGCTTCGTAGGCAGCGGTTACCTCCGTGTAGATCCCGCCCCGAACACCAAACTCTGCGGTGAGTTCCATCCGCCTTGGTGCACAGACAGTAATCAGGTGGTCAAGAATCTGGTTGGTCACTGCCTCATGGAAGGCACCCTGGTCCCGATACCAGCCGATATAGAGTTTTAACGCCTTCAGTTCCACACACCGCTGATCGGGAACGTATTCCAGCAATAACGTGGCAAAATCCGGCTGTCCGGTTTTTGGACAGAGGCAGGTGAATTCGGGTGCACGAATCTTGATGATATAGTCCCGTTCAGGGGATGGATTGGGGAAAGTTTCGAGCAGGGTGATGGCGGATTGGGTCATTTAATTTCCAGATGTAAAAAGTCTCATTTTAACCAATGTTGCTAATCAAATAACGGCGGTGTTGCGACCCAGTGCGATTAAAGAGCATTAAGTTATCCGGGTTTAAGTCTTTCGTGGACCCCACAACCCTGCCTCTGCGCAACAATCTGATTGGGGTTGTCGGCCCTAATGGGTGTGGTAAATCCAACATTATTGACGCACTGCGCTGGGTGCTGGGTGAAAGTTCCGCCCGGCAGTTGCGTGGCGATGCATTAGCCGACGTAATTTTTAGTGGATCAAGCGGCCGGAAACCCGTTGGCCAGGCATCGGTTGAGCTGGTATTTGATAATAGCGATGGCTCCCTGACCGGCAGTTACGGCCAGTACGGTGAGATATCCGTGCGACGTCAGGCTACCCGCGACGGCCAGTCGGTCTATTTTCTCAACGGTACCCGTTGCCGACGCCGCGACGTGACAGACCTTTTCCTCGGTACCGGACTGGGCCCGCGCAGCTACGCCATCATCGAGCAGGGGATGATCGCCCGGCTGATTGAGGCGCGCCCGGAAGAGCTGCGTAACTTCATCGAAGAGGCGGCTGGTATTTCCCGCTACAAGGAACGCCGACGAGAAACCGAGACCCGAATTCGTCACACCCGTGAAAACATGGAACGTGTTGCTGATCTGCAGCAGGAACTGGCCCGGCGGCTGGCGGCGCTTAAGCGACAGGCTGAAACCGCTGAACGGTTCGGACAGTTGAAAGCGGAACTGCGAATAATCGGCGGACAGCTGTTTACTCTGGATTTTGCAGCGCTCAAGGTTGCCCGCGGTGAACAGCAGCAGTTGATGGCGGCGGCTGAAAACGAGATGGAGTCGCGTCGAGCGCGTCATACCAGCCAGCAACAACGGCTCGAACAGTTGCGCGAGCAGCTGCGGCAGGCGAACGTTTCGTTGGCAACGGTACAGCAGAAATTTTACGAGTCCGGTGCTGAAATAGCCCGTCACGAGCAGGCGGTTAAAAGTGCCCAGGAGGCGCTGAAACGGCTGGAGCAGCGTCGTCAGCAATTGCAGCAGCAACGGCGGGAGATACAGCGTCATGTTGATGACGATGCCGAAAAGCGCCAGCGTCTGGAAACTGAGCTAACCGAAATTGAACCACAACTTGTGCGGCTCAATCAGGACCTGCAGGAAAAGAACGCTCAGTTTAGTCAGGCCCAGGCAAACGAACAGGAGGTGGCTGAACGACGAGCGCTGCGGCAGCGAGATCAGCAGGATGCTCAGCGTCGCGAGCAACAGCAGTTGAAACTGATCACACAGCAGGAACAGCGCCTGCAGCGGCTGGTCGGCTCCCAGCAGCGGCTGCAGAACCAGCTGCAGGAAAATGCCGCCACCAGCCACGATGAATCCCTCGACCAGCTTAAGGTAGCCATTGCCGCTGCGGACCAGCAGTTGACCACTCATGACCAGGCGATCACTACCATTCGCGAGGGCAAAACGCTGCGAGCGGGCACCCATCAGCGACTGGTTGAGGAGCTTGACCAGCGGCGAACGGCACTGCAGGTGATGCGCGGGCAACAGGCGTCATTACAGTCGCTCCTATCGGAGAACCGTGGCGGCGGAATGGGTGGCGACGAATGGCTGGGTGAGCAGGGGTTTAATGACCTGAACCAGCTGGTCACCCAAATGAGAGTCGAGCCGGGTTGGGAAGAGGCCGTCGAGCGAGTGCTTGGTGGTCGGGTGTCTGCCTGGCTGGTGGAATCGCTAAGTCCCGTGGTGGGGTGTAATGTCACGACGGCGCCGCCACTGGCTCTGGTTGAAACTGACGTCGCTTCGCAAGTGCCCCAGCCGGAGTTCCAGGATTCGGTTCCGGGGATTGGCCTGTTGCTCGAACGAATCGATTCGACGCTTAACCTCGACCCGTTATTTGCGGGGTGCTACGCCGCTGATAGCCTGACCATTGCGCTGGAAAACCGACAACGGCTATCGCCTGGGTCTGTGCTGGTAACCCCCGAAGGGGTGCTGGTAGGAAACGGCTGGATCGAATTGCCGGGGGCCAGAGAAGAAGAGAACATAATTGAACGGACGCGTCGACTGACCGATCTTGAGGAGCAGATAAGTGCGGCGGAGGTTTCCGTAAAAGTTACCGCTGCCGAAGTAGAACAGGCTCAACAGAAACTCGAGTCCAGCGAGGCGGAACTTCGTCAGCTACAGCAGACGCATCAACAGGTTTCCGGAGAAAAGGTCCGCCTGGAAGGAGAGGTCGCTGGACGGCTCGCGGAACAGGAGCGCCAACGGGTTGAGCGACTGCGAGTAGCGGCTGAGCTTGATCATCTGCAGAATCAAATCCGCGAAGAACAGCAGGAGCTGGCAACGGCTAAGGCCAGCCTGGAACTGGCGCAAACCGACCTGGCCGAGGCCACGGCCGAGTTGGCGCCTCTGGTGGCCCAGCAACGGGAGGCGAGCGAACTGGTTGCCGGTGCTCGAACTCATTTACAGTCAGCAACTGCTCAGCACCGGGAACTGGAAACAGCTCACCAGCGTAGTGTTCTGGAGCTGGACCAGCTACGTCAGGGAAGTGTGCGCTGGCTCCAGCAGTTGGAGAAACTTGCCGAGCAACAGGTCGGTGTCGACGAGGAAATAACGGCAGGTGGCCCGCCTGTCGAGCAGCACCAGCAGGCGTTGCAACAGGCGCTGGCGGTCAGTGGTGAAACCAAGGAAGCCCTGGCCACGGCTCGTAAAACTGCGGAAGAACTGGAACAGCAGATGCGCGAGGCCGATCAGGCGTTGCAGGGCACCGAGTTACAGATACAGGCGCAGCGCGAGACGCTGGAGGCCATGCGGTTGAAAGAGCAGGAGCTGCGGGTGCGGGAGTCCAGTCTGGAGGAGCAGGCCAGTCGTGATGGTTATGACCTGCTGACCTTGCTGCCGGACCTGGAGGAGAGCTGGGATAAAGCGGCGTTAAAGACGCAGCAGCAAAAACTTGAAAAGCGGATTGATCAGCTCGGTGCGATTAATCTTGCGGCGATTGATGAGCATCGCCAGGTGGATGAGCGTAAATCGTATCTGGATGATCAACAGGCTGACCTCGAGCAGGCGCTGGCGACCATGACCGACGCGATTAACCGAATAGATCGAGAGACTCGTGGTCGTTTCAGGGACACCTTTGATAAAGTTAACGGCGGCCTGCAAACGCTGTTTCCACAGCTTTTTGGCGGTGGTAATGCGGAGTTGGAACTGGTCGGTGATGATTTGCTAAGTGCCGGCGTGGCCATCACCGCGCAGCCGCCGGGAAAACGTAATAGTTCAATTCAGCTGTTATCCGGCGGCGAGAAAGCGTTAACGGCAATCGCCCTGGTTTTTGCTATTTTTCAACTTAACCCGGCCCCTTTTTGTGTGCTGGACGAGGTAGATGCTCCACTTGATGATGCCAATGTTGATCGGTTTTGTGCCATGGTCAGACAGATGTCCGATCAGGTTCAATTTGTGTTTGTCACTCATAACAAGGCGACCATGGAGCTCGCTCAACAGCTCTCCGGGGTCACCATGGGTGAACCGGGAGTTTCGCGGTTGGTGGCTGTCGACGTTGACGAAGCGGTCAGGCTGGTTGGGGTGTAAGAATTTGGCGTTGCAAGGTAACGGCCGTCGCGGAGGTGGTCGGTGAGCGATTCCGTGGCCCGTCAGATTGAATCCCTGCGGCAACAGCTCGAACAACATAACCGCGCCTACTATCTGGACGATGCTCCTCTGGTTCCTGATGCGGAGTATGACCGCCTGTTTCGGGAACTCCAGCAACTTGAGGCGGATAACCCCGAGTATTTTGATATTAACTCCCCCACCCAGCGGGTGGGCGGCGAGGCGCTCGACCTGTTCAAAAAAGTGCGACACGCCCGGCCCATGCTGTCGCTGGGTAACGCCTTTGCCGATGAGGAAGTAGCCGATTTTGATCGCCGCGTGCGCGAGGGGCTCGAACTGGGTGAGCAGTCGGTTACCTATCTGGCCGAACCCAAGCTGGATGGGTTAGCGATTAGTTTGCGCTACGAGCAGGGACAGCTGGTGACGGCGGCTACTCGTGGTGATGGCACCACGGGTGAGGATGTCACCGCCAATATTCGAACGCTGCGGGCGCTACCCTTGAAACTAAATGGTCATGGCTGGCCGGAGCTGCTGGAGGTGCGGGGTGAGGTGTTCATCACCAAAGCCGGATTCGAACAGCTCAATGCCCGGCAGCTGGAGGCCGGGGAGAAGACCTTTGCTAATCCCCGTAATGCCGCCGCTGGAAGTTTGCGTCAACTCGATTCTCGGATTACCGCACAACGACCGTTAACACTGTTTTGTTATGGGTGGGGTGACCACTCGGGCACTTTGCCCGATTCCCATTATCAGGTGCTACTTCAGTTAGGCGAATGGGGATTACCGGTGTCACCGCTGATACAGCCGGTCACCGGCCTAACCGGCTGCCTGAAGTATTTCGAGAAAATGGAACAGCAGCGGCCCACCCTGCCGTAT
>CAJXVN010000016.1 GCA_913060775.1 uncultured Gammaproteobacteria bacterium
TACCAATCAACGGACAGTTGTCCGATGAATCCACTATCCCGTCTCCGTCCGTGTCGACCAGTAAGGATGAGGTCACCAGTTCAGCCGTACCGTCATCATCTACCATTTTCACGACACCGAGACCTGCAGCAAGAAATTGAGTGAATACGGCGGTTTCGTTGAACTGCTGACCCAATAGAGTGCCGCTCACATTAAGCGTCTGTCTTACCGGGTAGGCAAATACTTCGTTTTCATTACCCGGTCCACCTATCGTTACCTGGGTACCATCTAATAATTCACTAGCAAAACTGTAATTCAGACTACCACTGCCGACTCCGGGAAAAGCAAAAGACGCGGTCCCCTGAGAAGAAAGTTGATCCCCCACCTGAGGGCTACCGCTAAGCAGTTTCAATGGCGGGTTATAAATCACTCGATCAATAGTACCGCTCGACGGATCAGGAACATCCTCGCGATGGAGGAAAAGCCCACCAGCGGTTACTGAGTAATAAATTGTGTCCCCAGAAGCCACATCCCTGATGCGTCTGGTCGCCCTGCCGTTCACACTGGGGCTACCGGAAATAACCTTGAGAGTTACCTGTTGCCCGCCAATAACATAGCTCCAGGTGGTACCGTCGATTAGCGGAAAATAATCAGCACTATTTGCCAGGCTGTTATCGCAGAAATCACCGATGCCGTCATTATCGCTATCCACTTGACTCGGATTAAAAACCAAGGGGCAATTATCCTCAGTACTATTAATTCCATCAGAATCAACATCGTTGAATATCGGTAGGTTATTAGGATCGAGCACCTCAATTTTTGGGCCGATATCAGTTTCGGCCACAAACAGAAAATTACCGCCAAGATCAAACAACGCAGTTGGTTCGCCAGCCAAAATACCGGTGGCATCTAAATTAGAAAAATTCGCGGACCAGTTCGAAAACCTGGTCCCTCCGCCCTCTGGCTCTATTGTAAATAAGTCACCTGAAGCATCCCAAACTGACGCAGTGATCGACCTACCCAAAGAGCCAATCAGCCCAAGCGTCAAGGTGTCAAATATGTTTCCCTGCCCAGTAACCAAATAATTGCCTAATGGCGACTCAGTCAAAGGCCCCACGTCGAAAGCACCAGGTCGACGATCGTAATCTGACTGCCCGTTCGGAACACCTGCTACATCCAATTCTGCCCAGGATACTTTCTTCACGTTCGCACTAGTGTAATAAATTCGGTTATTCAGTGAACTCCATAAAGGACTACGCATATATCCAGCGTTCGGTATACTGTCTATCGTTGTCAAATTGCCTGAGTAGTCGTAAATCATTACAACATTAGAGCCACCAAACTGAGCATACTCAGATACAAGCAAAGCCGAATCGGTAACGTTCAGTAAACTACTTTCAAACGGTACATTAATAAACGGTAATTCGCCAGTCCCTAAATTCAGATCAACCTTTGACACCAAACCGTCAGCATTTGCAACATACAGAACATTAGTAATATCGTCATAAGCCATTCGTTCCGGTTGATTATGAAGCTGTATCGGCGAAAGATACTTCTCTTGATCGACATCCCAACGAAAAATATTTCTACTCTCTTTGTGGAATAAATAGAGCACCTTACGATCAGCAGACAAGATTAATTCATCAGGCGTGTAAGCTAAATTTGTTGCGTCAACTGCGTCGGCCGCCGATGGCAACTCATTAATTATTGCCAGCGAAAAAACCTCAACAGCAAGAGCTCCACCGGCAGTTTCGTAAAAACCGTAGACACGGCCATTACCGACACTTATTCTTGATATCGGTAAATTAAAATCGACTTTGCCAATAGGAAAGAACTGATCATCTAACCGAGTTAAAGTCGATGCACGCAGAATTACAGGCAAATTTCCATCGAAAGCGATGGCGTCGTAAGTTCCCCCAATGGAATTTAAATAATTGAGATCACTGACCGAGTAAACTATTCCATTGTTGTCATAAATTCGATTGCCATCTGGTGAAACGGCGATATAGGAAATAACGGATCCCGGCCCACAAATACCAATACAAAAGGTTTCAAATCCTATAGAGCCATTCGTACCGATTTCATATTTCAATGGATTGGAATTGTCTATACCAATAAAACCTTCGGAATTACTCGTCACTCCGGTTAGCATCCTTCCAAATTGCTGGACTGCAAGCTGCCCGGTTGTAGTGGATATAGTCGTATGGTGATTCGGGACAAAAAACCCGCCGCTAAGGGCGATCAAGTATGATTCAACAAGTTCAATCTGTAATACTGGACTAGGAGCAGCAAAAAAAGTGGTTTGATTTTGGCCATTGAGATCAAAGCGCAAAACACTCTGCCCATCAGCGACGTAAATGCCTGAGTCATCAACGGCGATATCAGCCGGAGAGTTGGCCAGAAATATGGATGGGAGTACTTGCTCGGTGGTGAGGTCGTAGCGGTCAATCGAAGCCGGGCTCTCCCGGAGCAGATACACCACGCCATTGTGTTCAGCTTTTTCCAGCCACTCAGCGGCTACCTGAAAGCTAGCCACGATTAGAAGCGTAAAAATAGCCAGGTTTCGAGCCCACGCGCGGAGTCCGTCCTGCGAAGACGTTGTGAAACGATCCTGGGTCTGGTTTATTGTATTAATCAAAAATTCGGTCCTCAGGCATCAGACTACAAGCCTATTCAACGACCGGCCGAGTGCCGCCATCGTCATTGTTATAACCGTTCCAGTTCACCCGCACCCAGGTTTTGTGCTGCAAATTGTCGATCAGGTCTTCCACTATTTTGTACCAACCCCCATCTGGCGGGAAACTATCCAGACCAATTAACAACTCATCTCTGCCGTCATTATCAAGGTCCCCACAGGCGGGGTAGGTAATCCCTAACGCACTGTTGTATTCCTGCCAGGCCCCTTTTAACCACCCGCCCGCGGCGGGCGTACCCGGGGCACCGGTAAAGCCAGGACTATCCAGCACCTGCAGCCAGCCTGAACTGCCCTGATCCAGCCCCAGCACCAGTTCGCCCAGATTGTCTCCGTCCAAATCACAGATCGCAGGCCAGCTGATGCCACTGCTCTGGTTGTACTGACTCCAGTCCACCCTTGCCCAGCCATTGGCTGCCGGCGTGCCCGCCAGTCCACCCATCCCTGCGGGCAAATCATCCCTTAACTGCACCCAGCCTTCTCCGCCCTCACCAAGACCTATCGCAATCTCGGCAAGTCCGTCACCGTCCAGATCCCCGACCGCCGGGTGGGTCGCACCCGGGCCTTTGCTGTAATCTGACCAGCTGACCCGCAGCCAGCCCACCCCGTTGGGGGTACCCGGTAGCGGGGCGTAACCGGTCAGGGCGTCATCTAATAGATATAGATACCCTTTGCCGGATGGGCCCAGCCCAATCACCAGCTCGTCTCGGCCGTCTCCATCAAGGTCTCCACAGGCCGGGTAGGTCTCTCCATTCGCCTGGTTATAGACACCCCAGGGAACCCTGACCCACTCAAGGTGTGCATAGCCGGTGGTGGCATCGTCGAATATCTCCAGCCAGCCACCACTGGTCGGGTAGCTACCCATTCCCAGCACCAGTTCCTTGTTACCGTCTCCGTCAAGATCGCACAGCGCCGGGCGGGTTTCTCCCACTGCCTGGTTGTATTTCGTCCAGTCTATTTTTGGCCACTGCTGATTGGCAAAAGGGGCAAAGCCGCTGACCTGTTCGGCATATCCTCCGCCGGCCGAACCTAACCCTACCAGGATGCGTTTCGGGGCAGAATTTTGATCAAACGGATCACTGCCCGCCTCGGATTCGGCCAGATTGGTAAACCCATCTCCGTCCGGGTCTAAACCAGCATCCGTATCGTCCTGGGGATTGAGCCCAAACTGGTTCTCGTAGTCATCCGACATCCCATCGTTGTCGTCGTCCGGATCGCACGGATCACCAATGAAATCTCCCTCGAAATCTTCCTGACCGGCATTACCAATCAACGGACAGTTGTCCGATGAATCCACTATCCCGTCTCCGTCCGTGTCATTCTCAACGAACGTAGTAGTGAGTTGATAGGCACCGGTGACAGCCACAGAGGTCGCACTATTCGCCAGTATGAGATAGGTTCCCGCGTTCATCTGGATTGATATCTGGGCATTAAGTCCCGAACCGGAATCATCATCCACCGCCAGAGCGGTTGTCGCTGCCTGATTTGCCAGAATCAGAAAAGCATCCAGCTGGCTGGAGGTCATGTTGATGGTCAGTAATCCAGAACCGGGTAGCGTGATCTGGTATGGATCGACGAGGCTGGTATCAGCCGGTGGATCGGCCACGCAGTCACCAACTTGCAAACTGCCGTTCACGGTTTGATTAGGGCTTATTAACAGGGGGTCATCACAATCTGAGGGCGGCGTTCCGGTGCCATAAATCGCCGCAGCGCCGGCAATATCATCAGCGATGGGTGAAAAAGTATTCCCGACGAAGGGATTCATAATGGCGAGGTTAACTGTTTCATGATCTAGCCCTAATGCATGGCCAAGCTCATGAACCGCAACACGGCGAAAATCAATCGCCCCATTAGAAATCGGGCCGTCATAGACGCTCCAGGACTCCGCTGAATTGAAGAGAATATCCGTTTCCACCAGGGCGCCTGAACCCACAACGAAGGATGACAGGGTAACCGCCAGGGTGGAGCTGCCAAAGGGCGTGCCACAAACGTCGTCGGCAAACATTGCCCCGTTTTTAAAATCGTCAAGGCATGCGTTCACCGAGGAATTAACTGCAACAAAGCGAAAGCCGGTGGAGCCGTTCCAGCGGCCCATTGCCTCTTCAAAGCTCTGCTGCCAGAGACCCGATGCGCCAGGAATAGCCGTAAAAAAACTGGCTTCTGCACCAGGCCAGCTCCGGCCAGATAGCTCAAAGGCCTGAATCGGCATAGCAATATTCAGAAATAGAAGAGCGATTAAAACCGATCGAATATTGCTCGCCGGAAACATAACTATTCGGCCATCTGCTTAATTTTTGCTTTGAAATCCGCCGCTGGCATAGCCGGCTCTGGCGGCAGCCAGATGCTCTCCGTCATGATCAATCCCTGGGCGACAGGCGTTTGCGGGATTGGAGGTGCAGGACCTGCAGACTGGACAAACAGTTTGTTGGTCACCTTGCTGACTACTACCGGATTACCGGATCTGGAGTGCACCCTTAACTGGCCCCCAGAATCCGGCAGCAGAAGCAGATGGCCCTGGGACCATCCCAGAAGAGGGTGCACCTGGCTCCGCGCAGTCGATTCTATGAAATAGATACCGTGATCATTCTCCTGGGGATATTCCATCGCCTCAACTTTAAGCTGACGGTTACCGTAGGTACCCCCTAAAAAGGAGAGTGAAATAGTTGGCTGGTCAAAATCACCTTTCAACACTTCAATGACTTCCACCAGGACCCTGGTAGTGATAATCCGCGAATTAGCAGGCTCATCTGCAGTGGAAACCTGTAGCACCTTGCCCTCGACGACCAACTCACTGCCCGTCACCAGCTCATCGAAACTTAGAGTACGCACTGATGTCGCCGAAGCGAGATTAGTCATCATTAGCATGGCCATCGCAATCGGCACGCCAACTTTAGTGGAACGCGGGACATTTGCTGAGGAAGCCCAGGCACCGAACTTATGGAATTTCCCGCGCCAGTTATTGGTCCCAATTTTCCTGACGACCCAGTATAGTGACATTTAACTCACCCGATTCTAGTGCCTTGATTTTGCTTATTTTCTAAACAAAATCAGCCCATTAACGTGTCATCGCACCTTTAATGACAGAATAATACAGTAGTTAGTCTGGCCTTATCTAACTTTAAATAATGCAGAACAACCGGAGACCTTGCTGGAATGATTACTAATAAGGTAGTTGCCCTGCTTGCTGGCACCTTCCTGCTCGGCAATTCACTGATGCCGATCGCCGCTGTCGCTGAGACCCGGATCAGGCAGGACGATCAATTAATAAGCGTCCAGGCTCAGGACGAATCTTTAGGGTCTCTACTGGACACCATCAACAAAAGCAGCGGAATTACTTTTTCCTATTCAGTAGCGATAGGCGAACAGCAGCTATCTACTCAGGTGAGCGCTGCTACCTGGGAGGAGGCGTTAAAGAAATTACTCGTTGAATACAGCACGGTCTTCATCTGGGATGCTTCCGGCAAACTTACCAGCGTTAACTTGCTGCGCCCGGCGACGCCGCGTGACAACACCCCAGTACTAACACCACTGCCCCTGGCAAAGTCTGGCCCGCCCATCGAGCAATACGATAGCCTGGACTCGGGGACATCCGCGACTCCGCCGAATGCAGCGGCGACAAATGACGAACCGGGGCCTCCTGTAAATCATCTGGCGGGAGCGGGGCCGCCTGACGATGAACTCCCCGACGATTCGGTAGAAACCACGAACCGACAGGGATCTATGTCCGGATTATTCAACGCGTTGAAAATCCGCAAGGCGCTCCCCCAGCAGACCGATCCGCAGTAGGTTAGGCCTCGTTCGAACCGGCTAGATTACGGAGTCAGGCGCAACCCGCTCAAAAATAGCTCGATCCGGTTTTTTACGCTGTTGCAGCACTCATGGTCTGCTTCAGGGCATCACAGATTCGATTAATATCAGCCGGTGTCAAGGTTGGGTGAACCGGGAACATCATGCTGGTTGCACCCAGTGCCCTGGCGACGGGCAGGTACTTAGCCGGTTTAAGCGAGGTATCAGCAAAAGCTTTTTCCAGATAAACCTCTGAACAGGCGCCTTCAAAACAGGGCATACCAAGCTCATTCATGTGATTAATGATTCGGTCCCGATTCCAGTCCTGGTTGAGGGCTTCCGGCACGACAAATACGTAGCATTTATACGCGCCGTGTTGCACGTCGTTCGGAATATTCGGGACTCGCAATCCGGGCAGTTGCCTGGCAGTGTTCCAGATCATTTCCGCGTTGCGCTGCCGCGCTTCACTCCAGGCCGGCATCCTTCTGAGTTGAATGCGGCCAATTGCGGATTGCATCTCTGTCAGACGGGCATTGGTTCCGAAACTATCGTGCAACCAGCGGAATCCAGGCGGATGTTCTTTTTCATAAACCGCTGCCCAGCTTTTGCCATGATCCTTGTAGGACCACATTCGTAACCAGAGGTTTTTATCATTGGTCGTTACCATTCCACCTTCACCGCCGGTGGTCATGATCTTGTCCTGGCAAAAGGACCAGGCTCCAACATCGCCAATGGCACCCACTGACCGCCCACCTATGCGCGCCCCGTGAGCCTGAGCACAGTCTTCGATCACTTTCAGTCCATGGTTATCGGCGAGCTCCATGATCGACTCCATATCGCAGGGCCACCCCGCCAGATGCACCGCAACGATCGCTCGAGTCCGGGGAGTCAGTACCTCAGCAATAGTCCTGGCAGTAATGTTCTGGGTATCTGGATCGACATCAGCAAATACCGGCTCCGCGCCACAGAGGACAATCGCGCTTACCGAGGCGATAAAGGTGCGCGCTGTCACTATCACCTGATCTCCGGCGCCAATGCCGAGTCCGTGAAGGGCTAACTCCAGTGCCAGCGTGCCATTGGCAGTAGCGATGGCATATTTCGATCCGCAAAATTCTGCAAATTCTTTCTCAAACTGTCGCCCTTCGTCGCCGGTCCAGTAATTCACCCGATTGGAGAGCAACACCTGATAAACTTTTTCAGCCTCTTCAGCGCTGAACGCTGGCCACCCTGGAAAATTGTTTGAACTCATAAGTTAACCAATAAGCGTGCGTAGAACGTACCGGAGATCATCGACGAGCCGATAATTTCGAACATACTCGAGATTCAATCTCACCTTGTCGGGATAAATGACCTCTCGGTTATAAGATTCCGGATCAACCTGTGTGGCCAGCAGCTCTTCCTCATTTTTATATTTTAAGGAAGCGGGACCGGTGATCCCGGGCCGAACTGTGAGAACCAGACGATCTTCCCCGGTGAGCTGATCAACAAACCCAACGACATCGGGACGAGGCCCTACAAAACTCATCGTGCCCAGCATCACGTTAACCAGTTGCGGTAATTCATCAATTTTGTAGCGCCTTAATAGTCGCCCAAGCCGGGTAATTCTGGGGTCGCTCGCGGTAGTGACATTCGTCGCCGGAGTACCTGTCTCTTTGGCGTCCCTCATGGTGCGAATTTTTATAACCTTAAAATGCCGTCCTTCACGACCAACCCTGTCCTGTAAAAAGAATCCATTTTTACCGGTATCGATCCAGGCGGCCACGCTTGCAGCCAGGATAACTGGCCCAGCCAGCACGATGCCTAGACATGAAAACAGAATATCAAACCCCCGTTTTACGCAAGCCTGTGAAAACGACAATCCCTGCAAGTTATGAGACTCCACCGGCCACACTCATTCCGACAGCACGGCATTGATCTGTTGCACAACGGACTGATCCAGGTCTTTCAGTCCGAGCCCAACACTGCCCTGACGAACACCGACTACGGCGGCAGCCAGTTCTTCCTGCGTGTATTGAACGTCTAGAAAAGAGCAGATCAATCCCAGCGAATTTACCGGGTTTTGAACAAAGTCCTCATAACGGATTTCAATCACCCGCGTATCTGGCAATTTTGCTTTCACTACTCCGGTTTTTTCGACACACCGGCGCCATTGCATCGCCGCTACTTCGGCCACACTGCATTGCCCGGTCATCTCGTTCATACCAACAAATCGAGGGCCCCAGAAGCTAAGACTCTTCTCCCGAGAAATAAGTTTGTAGATACGCGAACCCAGATATCTGGCCGCGTAATAGGGAAGATCGGTGAAGGGTACAAAGCGAGCTTTTTTGCTCAGGTAAGACCAGTCAACCGGTGCTTTCCACCGTTTGATGGATGAAGACACGGCATCCAGGCCCGACCGGCTGATAATGATGTATTTTGCCTCGGGCAGAATCCGATCGACAAAATCCATCCTCAATGAATTCGCACAGGTTTTCTCAACCAGGAATTCAACCCCCAATTTAGCCCGCATTGATTCGAATTTATCCCGTATATAGCTTGCCACTTCAGGCCGTGCCAGCTCGGGGGGAAACTCATCGGAGGGATAGGTCGCGTTACCGTGACGCCAGATATAGTTAATTTCGTCACAGGGCCAGGTCCCAAATCCTGGCAATTTCACTAATACATCTCTCAACATATTCGTGCCAGACCTTGGTGCACCGATAATTACGACTGGCGATTTCATGAACTGCCTACCTTACTAGTTGTATTTTGTACTGCTGGCATCAGCATCATTCCCTGCTAATACCCGCCTTAACAGCGCAGACCACTTAGGCAATACGGTTTCGGCAGTAAACTGCTGGTCAGCCACGCGTTGGGCGTTAACCTGCATTTCGACTAATTTTTCTGGGGTTTCCACAATCCGCCGGATACTCTCGGCAAGTGCTGCCGCATTTCCAGATTCCACAACAATCCCGGCATTTTCACCCTGGACCAGCCTGGTCAGATCCGCAGACGACTCGATAACCGCCAGAATGGGCCTGCCCCGAGCGAGAAATGTCATCGTTTTACTAGGAAACGCATAGCGATAAATGTCAGGTGCAAGCGTGACCAGACAAAGATCGGCCGTCGATATAGCCTGCCTGGCGACCTCGGGAGGGTGATAACCGAGAAAATGTATTTGTTTACCGAGTGAATCATTCGCTCGCTTTTCCAGTGTTTCTCGCGCATGACCGTCGCCCAGGAAAATGAGCTCTAATGATTCCAGATCAGTAAGCGTTTTAACGGCATCAATCACCGTTTCCAGCCCCTGAAACCGTCCAATATTCCCCGCAAACAGGATTCTGAATCGCCCTGGTTCCTTTTTTAATCCGCTGATTTCCGGGGGAATGACAGCCGGATTGGGGGCACCATAAACAGGAAGTTCAAAATTATTGATGATATCAATCTGATCGCTGGCACCCGGCCGGCGGGACTCCAGAGACGTTTTCATATCCGGCGACAGGACGACGACACTCGCTGATCGACGGCATGTTTCACGGTCCAGCTTTTGTAACAAATTAAAAACCACGGGATGAGAAAATTCGCCCGAAATACGACCTATTTCGGGATGTATATCCATGCAGTGGTATATGAATCTGGCGCCCGACCAGCTCGCCAGCCTGCTTATTATACTGGCTAGTAAGACCGGCGGAGCGGTCGAACACATCACGACGTCATATGGGCCGCGACGGACCATGTGCCATGCGACTTTAACGATGAACAGTGGAATATTGACAACTTTACGCCAGCGCCCACCACGCTCGGCAATCAACCTGACCCTGCGTACCCACACCCCGGATAACTCCTCCTCACCGGGAACGCTTATTTGAGCCGACTCTTTGCGATACGAGGGCATGCTGGTAAGGATATCTACCTTATGCCCGTCGCTAACCCACTGTTCTGAAATCGCCCTTAACATGGAAGCATAGGGGGGAGAATCGGGCCAGAAGTATCGATGCACAGCGAGGATACGCGCGCTTTTATTGCGAGTAACTTTTTTCTTCATGTTGCTAATAAACGCGGCAAAAAGTCTTTATCCATGTTCCTGGAGTCAACCTCGCGAGCAGCACTCCCACCGACGCCAGACAAACCAGTGTCACCGCATCGAATCCAAACTGATAAATGGCCGCTCCCATGCTTGTATTAAAACCGATTATGACCAGGCGGCTCACCAGCAATACATATAAAAATATCACCAGATCAGACTTTTCAGTGCCTAAAGCGACCTGAGTGATTTTCTTCAAAAAAAAGCCCAGAAAGATCATACCCAGGGCAGCACCCATAAAGCCTCCCGCGGAAAATAGCTCGCCAACCAGCCCTGGCGGCACGCCTGAAGTCGCTGAATTGAAAACGTTCTCGCCGATGACCCGTCCCATCGACACGTAGCCTGAGAGGAATCCGGCAATACCCTTGCCGCCAGGTAGCAAGACCTCGCCACCAAGCGTCAGATAATCAAACAATAGTGCATTTTTCTCGACATCAAGAAAATAACGGCCGCCAAATAAATGATCAACAAGACTCTTTGCCGCAGCGCCCGAACTTCGTAACGAGGAGACGGCAAACAAACAGACGGATGAAAAAACAATAATTGCAATGACCTGATGACGGTTGGGTTTATATCCCATGCAGTAGCAATATAAGACTAGATCCACAAAAAACAGCATCATTGAGGCACGATGGGAAAAAAACAGGGCGATTGCCAGCTGAACGGAAAACCCTGCGATTAACAATATCAATGAAAATTTAGTACCGCTATTGATGTAACGCGCGAGGAAAACATAACTGGCCACTTTCGATAACAGGGCCAACTTGAAGAACCAATAGGCCTCATTACCAAACCGACCCTGGGGACCCGAAGCCAGCCCCCCAAATCGTTTTGCACTCAGACCATCCTCAAACCCGACCAGCATCACTGCCGTCAGCAGGGCACCTAGCGCCAGTAACAGGGTTAGAAATGCGGCGATACCAGCCGCTGCCGGACCAACGACCTGTTTGATCGCCTGGCGGCTAACAACCCGTCGGGCATTCCCGCCAGCGAGGATATATCCCACCAGCAGGCAGTTCATCAGGATGAACACCGCATCAACATGTTCCCAGAGAAAACCACTCATATCATCGCGGGCCAACAGAACGGAGTCGGTATGAATCCCCGCAACACCCAATTTGAGCATTAAAGTTTTGAGAACGAGCGAACCCAGCACGATCAAAAAGTAGAGTAGTAAAGCTGGGCCTATTTCTTTTAGCCGGTCGGCTGCGTGATAAAACAGTGCAAAAAATAAGGCCGTGCTGATAGCAAGCCGCCCTTCCACACCCCACTCACTCCCGAAAAGCATTGCCAGACTGAGAAAGGCAGCAAAACAGAAATAAACCACTCTCGCAATCGAGAAACTCACAACTACTCTGCTCCGACTTTACCTACCCAGGTGCGGTCTTTTTCGTAGCCGGAATAAATAAGCGCATCACCAGATAAAGCGTCAAACCGCTCGGCTGCCAGCGGACTCAAATAATTAACCCAGTCGCCGGCAACCCCTTTGCGGATAAAGGAGCTTCGATCCTCCGTGCCCGGTGTGCGCCCTGATAGCTGGCTAAAAGTATATTTTTCGATCGCTCCTGCAAGTCGCTCGTTGTCTACCGCTTCACCGGACACCGCCTCGATGGCCAGGCTGAGAGCTTCCAGCGGGTGCGTGAGCATGTCTTCGTACTTGACTACCGAAACCTGCTCATGATTTTCCGCGTGTGCAAACCATTTAACGATGAACTCTGACCAGGTGAAATGATTCATTTGCCGGCCCCAATGTTCGTCGAGATAATCGATAAAACTGGGTAAATTCTCCCGAACGTCCTGGAAGTCTTTGTAACCAAGACGTTTTCGATGCTGCATCACCCTGGAGTGCTGATTCCAGTCATTAGGGAAGAGGTAATGAAAATAGAAAGAGATGACGACATCGCGCCCATCCCTGACCATCACGAACCCTTTATCAAAATGACTTTTCGGCATCTCATGCCCATGGAGAACCGAACGGCCTAGCGGGGGCGACATGGTGTTCCTTGGAAAAGGCAAACCATAATATTCGGACAATATCTGTCCCAACCAGGTACCACCCGATTTTGGATATTCAGCGATATAGACAATGCCCAGCGACTTTGCCAACCGATTCCAGAGCGCCTTTCGTTTTATCGCTAACCAGACGATCTTTGCATAGTTAAGCTGATTTGCAGTTGAAACCATTTTTACTTTTCTCAGAACTCTTACAAAGACGCCGCGGAAAACCCGATTTTATTACGAGCGACACTGTTGAGGCGGAAATTCCAGATTGCCATGGTCGATGCGGTGGCTATGGCAGCCCCTAGTGCACCGAATTGCAACGAGAGAACCACCGCCACTGGCAAATAAAAAAACGCTGAGGACACCATCACTCTGGCGACCGTTCTTTCCTCTCCTATCATCGTCAATAACGAAACATTATTCCCACAAACCAGGTTGATGGTTTGCCCGGCAAGCAACACCATCAGCACAAAGAATCCCGCTTCATAGGAGTCCCCAAGAAACTCTAACAGGGGACCGCAAACGGCCAAAACCACACCCACCTGAGCGACCGCAAAAATCAGGTAGATTCGCCCAACACGCTCCACCATTTTTTTTAATTTCAGCGTGTCCCCCCCATGAAACAAACTTGCGATTCTGGGTGCAGTTATCGAATTAATAGTAACCAGCACCAAATTACCGAGCATAGCGATTTTAGCAACCGCTGAGTAAACACCCACTTGCTCAGTACCCGCTACCACCCCAAGAATGACCACATCGGCCGTGGATATAACCATAGCACCCAATCCCAGCCTGAGCATCGGCGCGCCCTGGGCGAGTAACTTTCCGTAGTGATGCAGGTCAGCCGCTATCGCACGAAAGGAAACCTGCTTACGCACCATAAACAGCGAATAAACCACCGCACCCATACTCGCTACCCACCAGGCTATGGCAACGCTTCTGAAACTGTTTTCGGACGCCAGGATAAAAATGATGAGTGTCCCCACCGGAATGAGGAAGGTTCTAATCAGCGCTGTTTGTCGAGAACGCCTCAACGCCTTAAATATCTCGGACACGGTAACCGCGACCGATAACGGTACCACCATAAATCCAGAAAATATCAGTTCTTGTTTTGTTGCGACGCTAAAGTAACCAGCCTCTTTTAAAGCGACAAGTACAAATGATAGCGCAATGGCAAAAAAAACCGAGATTAAAAAAACCAGCAATATTGATGAGCCGATTTCGTCGCCTATTTTTTCAGGGGAATCATAATAAAGAACTGACACCCTCCTCATTGCGATGATGTCAACGCCAAATCTGGAAAAAAGCGAACTGATAGCGACAAGGTTTATCATAAAACTATATAAACCAAAGGCTTCCGGGCCAAGCCACTGAGCATAAAGTAAATAGGAAATTACGATAGCTGCTGTGCCGATCAATCGAATTAAAAACTGATCGATAACCTGCTTTCGGTAAATATAATAATTATAGATTTTCATCGTTGGCAAAAAACAATTTATCAGCCACCAGTGTTACAAAAACACCTAGCACCAAAGAGAAAAAAAGCTTTTTAAATGCCAAATAATAAAAAATCTCTTCCTCTATCGGGTCCTGCAGATATTTTATTTTTAAATTGTCGACCGTCTGCAGATCATTCCAGCTAAACGAGCTCATGACACGGTCTCGATAGTCCCCATCAGCGCTGACCGCTAACCCTGGCTCCACTCCCTCCAGTATCCAGTTTTTTATTTGCACACGCCGCGTTATCAGTAACTGCTGGTACAGATACCTTATTTGAGCCTCCATAATTTCCGTTACGTTGTCACTCGACTCAAGCCCTTTAACTTTTACTAACAGATACTTTTCATAACCCCTGCCAAAAAAGTCTCCGTTACTCAACTGGAAGCTCATTCTATGAAGAACGTCATTCTGATTGACGTTGCAGGAAAAACCGCAGTAGTAAGTTTTTTCTTTAACAAAATATTTATTCAAATTAAAAAGAGAAGGCGTATTAAATTCTTTTATTTTTCTAAGGTACCACCCGTCATACAAAGCATATTTTTCTATTTCCGAATAAACAAACCCCTCAATGTGATGATAATCACCACCCTCATCAACGTTTACAACCATATGATAATTATTGCGATTTAAATCGACATTATCGAAATGATGCAGAAATAACATTGAACCAAGAAAGGAGACCACAAAAGCAGCGCCCAAAATGAACTGTTGTTGGCGCCTGCTAAGAGCACTCAACCGGATACAGATTCAAAGATAATCATGCATGCGGACTCCGGCCCACTCGTTACTAAGCCTTGCGGTTCCGAGAATCAGTCTGGCCACTCGCTGCGATACATTCGTTGACTGATAGTCAACCGGAATGGGTGGTATGTGATTTTTAAGATGATCTTCGACAACATTGTCGACAGCCGCCAGGACAATATCAGAATCCAGACCTGTCAATACGATGCTGCCCGTATCAAGACCCTCAGGACGCTCTAGCGAACGCCTTATTGTCACCGCGGGAAAACCCAAAAGCGATGACTCTTCAGTGATAGTTCCACTATCAGACAGAACGCAGTAGGCATTTTTTTGAAGATTGTTGTAGGCGTGAAACCCAAATGGTTCGGCAAACGTTATGCCATCGCGGTCGTAATCTATATCAAGTGCTAGAAGCCGTTTTCGGGTCCGCGGGTGAGTCGAAACAATCACCGGCTTTGCATGGGCCTGATTCAATCGAGTGAGAATATTCAACAAAGTGATGAGGTCGTTTTTGCTATCTACGTTCTCTTCCCGATGCAGACTGACGAGAAAATATTGGCCGGCCTCCAGCTTCAATTCCGCCAGTACCGGAGACGCTTCGATTTCTGAACGAAAAAAATCCAACACCTCATTCATCGGTGACCCGGTCAGATAGATTCGCCGCTGAGAAATCCCTTCTGCAATCAGGTGCCGACGTGCATGCTCGGTGTAAACCAGATTGAAATCACTGAGGTGGTCGGCAATTTTACGGTTCACCTCTTCTGGAACATTCGGGTCGAAACTACGATTCCCAGCCTCCATGTGGTAAACCGGAATTTTCAGGCGTTTGGCCATGATGGCCGCGATGGAGCTATTTGTGTCGCCAAGGATTAATACCGCTTCCGGCCTGTGCAGTTTCAGTGCCTTTTCGATACCCGACAGTGTCGAACCCAGCATAGCGCCTAAGGAACTGACATCCGCGCCCAGAAACACATCCGGTGCCCGAAGCGAGAGATCAGAAAAGAATACTTCGTTCAGCTGATAATCATAATTTTGACCGGTGTGAACAAGAATATGATCTGTTATCTGGTCCAGCGCTGGAATGACTCGCGATAATCGGATGATTTCAGGGCGTGTCCCCACAATGGTCATAACTTTTAACTTGCTCATGATGACTCGTTTTTCCTCATCACGGGTTCAGACCAGGTGTCCGGGTTTTCGGGGTCAAATATTTCGTGCGACCAGAAAAAAGTGAGCAATTCAGTGGTGCCTGTGTTGGTTATGTTGTGGGTGTGCAAAGTTGGCATATCGATAAAAACTGGCTGATCCCCCGAGACCGTAAAAGTCTCTACCGAATCGCTGAATAGCTTACGCAGTCGGATTTCCGCCTGACCGGAAACCACCAAAAACCGCTCCACCTTATGAAAATGAAAGTGATCGCCCCGAGTTATTCCCGGAACAGTGGTTGAGAGAAAAGCCTGACCACCATGGTCTGTTTTTACCGCTTCAAACAAACCGCCCCGATCATCTTGGTGTTTGACCAGCGACTGCGGATAAAACTGGGGATAAAGATACGATCGATAAACATTAAACAGATTCAGGGAAAACTGATCAGTAAATTCAGGAATGATTCCTCGGCGGTAGTGATCATCAAGCAGGGATAACTCGGTGAGCATTTCACACACGGTGATGCGTCTACCGGCCGGGCGAAGCTCGCCACCGCTTGCTGACCACATGGCCTCTAATCCGGCATCCACCACGTCACTGGTGTGTAATAGCTCAAGATCACCATCGCGATCAATGATCGGTTGATGACCGTTAGCGAACTGATAACAAAAGGTAGAAACAACGGAGTTATAGTTTGGCCTGCCATGTTCTCCAAACACGTGGGGAAGTATCAGGCAGGTGTAATTCGCGCCCACCTTATCCGCCCAGTTCTGGAGAAGCTGCGAAGCAATCCGTTTAGAGCGACCGTAAGCGTTGTCTCGGTCCTGGTGTATTGATGATGAAAACAACACATGGGGTTGCCGGTCGCAACGCTTGAGGCTGGCGACCAATACTTCCGCCAACTGTATGTTAGTGGCCTCCACGTCGGCATCAGCACCTCGATTGGCCCCTGCCAGGTGAAAGATCACGTCGCACTGCGCCACAAACCGATCAAGCGATTCGGGTGAGGAAAACGTGGTGCGATTTGCCGTCACGATACTGATATCCGGCAGTGTCAGCAGATGACAGCAAAAGTGCCATCCGATCAGGCCATCTGCCCCGGTAATTCCGACCTTCATGCTTCTATCCTGATTGCCGCAGACTGTGCCAACGCTAACCTAACTCCAGTTCGCGTCTGATTTCTGGCAGAGAGAGTAGCAGCTTCTTTAGGTCCTGGTGGTTCAGCTGTTCAGTAGAGCTGGAGTCGTAATCTTTAGCCACCACCTCAGCGGGATCACCTTCGGTGAAATACTTGGAATAGTTGAGGTCTCGAGTGTCCAGGGATATCCGAAAATACTCGCCCATGTCCTGCGATCGGCATAATTCCTCAGCGCTAACCAGGGTTTCGTGCAATTTTTCACCATGGCGCATGCCGATAACCCGTATCTCATTGCTTGCCGCAAACAGGTCCAGCAACACCTCCGCGAGCATCTGCACAGAACAGGCCGGCGCTTTACGCACGAACACATCACCCTGCACTGCGTGGCTGAAAGAAAAATCGACTAGCTCAATCGCCTGTGGCAGGCCGAGCATAAACCGTGTCATGGTGGGCTCGGTAATGGTCAACGGCAGACCGCTTCGAATTTGTTTAATAAATAGTGGTATCACGGAACCACGCGAGCACATTACGTTTCCGTACCGTACCGACGACACCACTGTATCCTCAGCAGACAGCTCACGGGTTAGGGCCTGAGCGGTTTTTTCCATCAACGCTTTGGTCATGCCCATCGCGTTGACCGGCATCACCGCCTTATCCGTACTCAGGCAGACCACGTGACTGACGTTATGAGCGATAGCTGACTCGATGACATTAGCGCTACCGATAATGTTTGTCCGAACGGCCTCTAGTGGGAAAAACTCACAGGAGGGTACCTGTTTCAACGCCGCGGCATGAAACACCAGATTAACCCCCCGCATCGCCGCATCGACCGAATCGCGAAACCGCACATCCCCGATATGGAACCTCAGTGCATCGTTGGCGTATTCCAGCCGCATAACATCCTGTTTCGCCTCGTCACGACTGAAAATGCGTATATTTTTAACACCAGCTGCTAACAGATAATCGACCATCGCCCGGCCGAAGGAACCTGTCCCTCCGGTAATAAGAACCAGATCATCTTTGTTTATATTCTTGAGTTCCATTGATTCCCTTAGTACTGGATAAAATTAAAAACAACGTGGCTTTCAGGACTGTTTTTATTCTACGTAGCCCAAATTTTTGAGCCGTTCACCGAGATGACCACTCATTACATCAACCGCCTCATCTCCGAAATAATTTTTCCAGTCACCCTGAATTCCCTTGCGGAGATAGCTGCTGGTCTTTTCATCCCCTGGCAATCGATTTGCCTGCGCCTTAAACGAAAATTGGTCTGCAATTTTTTCACAGAGTGCTGGCTCAAGATCAAACCCCAGCTGCCCGGCAACGTCCTGTAATGTGCCAGCCGGCGACTCAAGCAGGTCCTCGTATCGGCAATGGATCGCCTGCTGCACGCCGTACCAACGGTCGTAGAAGTCATTAAAGCTAAAAGCTGGGCTAAGAGGAGTGCGAAAATTGAAGTCTATAAAGCGGGGCAAGTTGGCCTGAATGTCATCAAAATCTTTAAACCCGAGTGCATCCCGGTATCTTTTTACAAACTGAGGATGGTTACGGTCCGACTGACAGAGCGTATGAAAATACCAGGAAACCATAATATCCCGCGGGTCCCGCCAAACGACGACCACCGGCCCGGACAACCATGAACTGACCCGGTGCCCATGGTAGATCGCCTTCCCGAATGGCGGAAACTTTTGCCTTGGAAAGGGATAACGAGTAGCAGCTGATAGCATCTGCGCCAGCCAGGACCCGCCTGATTTAGGATACTCGTTGACAAAAATAATATTCAACCGGCGATGGAACAATCGAAGCATCATTGCTCGATACGCAGCGTCAATTCGAATAATCGTATGAGGACGAGCCATTAGCGACGCACACCACTCAAATCATGCACGGTCACGCAACCTGTCCTGGCAAGTTTCGACTGAGGTCACCACAATCACCCATCGAGAGAATCTCAATTAATCCTCTGTTTCGAAGCTGCGAAACATCTTCAATAAAAGCCAGAAATAAATGCAACATTTCCTCGGAAGCGGACAAATTAAAAGGATGGAGCCAGACGTGATAATTGCCCTCCCCACGGTTGAAGTGGTTCATCATTCGCGCCAGCTGATTTTTCAGGCGGAGTTTTCGCAACCCCTGTAGTTTACCGGTCGGACAGTTAAAAAATAGCGACCCCGATTGCCAGGCCTCGCCATATCGCCCGGTATAGGTGACTGATTCCGGTACCGAACCGAAAAACCCTTCGGCCTTCCGGGCAAATCGATCCAGTTCTCCACCAGAACTAGAAAAAGCAGGATTGACCCGATAATTTCCTCGATGTATCGCTGCAATGTCACCGCACCATTCCACCTGATCTCGCGGAAAAATAATACTGCTTACCTTTCGATCAACGAACCTTTCGATGATTGGGATGGAACGGAGAATATCTTCTACGCAGGCCTCTCTAGAGGCATCAGGACGACCCGGATAAAAATGAGTGGTGGAGTGTGAGGCAATCTCTACCAGCGGACCCAGCGCGAGCAGTTGTTCAATCAGGTCGCCTGCGAATCGAGATTCGGTCTTTGCCTGACGGTAGAAACGAACTATGTCATTAACGTATCCCTCGGGCAGGTGACCGAGTACCAGGTCAGCCTCTTTATCAATCAGCATTGCTGCGACAACACCCCAGGTGGTGGCTACTTCGCGCTCCTTCAGGGTTTCAATTAACCGCCCAAAAACGTCCCGGAGCCGCCGATAATCCCCTGCCCGCTCTCGCGCCAGCCAAACCGGGCTATCCAGTACCCCCCAGCCAAGCTCAAAATCGAAACTGATGGTCAGCCTGCCGGGCACAGCGACCCCTCAATCTCCAGCAACTGGTCTTTAACCCATCTTTCCAGATCAATATCCATCGCCGCACCGCGGTTACCCAACAGGGACAACTGGCTATCGCCGACCGTAATTCCCCTTTCATTTTCTTGAAGCTTGATAGTTGCCACTCCGAGAAAATCGAAAACTTTCTTTAACTCATGAGCCGGGGCATTTAAAAAATTCTCATAACTACAAACGCAGCAGTCATCACCACCCTTCATGTCCATCATCATCAAGCGGACAAAAAAGGCCCATTGGCGCAGTAAAAAATCGGCTGGGTAGCTACCGGATCCGAGAATTTTTCTGGCGACCGGGCCCGGCTTACTTTTCCGCTTAATCCCATTAACCACATCGGTTGGGTTTCGAATCACCCAGACAAACTTTGCACCTGGAAAAACCTTTCGTAGTTGCGCAATGCGGACAGAATTAGAAATGGATTTCTCGAGGAATATCTGCCCGGCCTTTATCCAGGGCCGCAGGTCAGAAATTAATAGTTCCGCATCAACCTCCTCGTGTCGACGGGCACCCATAATCCTGCTGGCATTTCCATACATTCCCCTCGGCCAGCCCCCTTCCTCAAAACTATCCAGCGCACCACTAAGCTGATCGCCTTCTATCGGCGCTGAATTAACAGAAGGGTGCAGTGCGATAGCATCCTTAACGATTGTGGTTCCCGAATTGTAGACACCCACCACAAAGACCATTCGTGAAGGCTGACGGGCTGGAAACAGAGGCCGCAAGAAATTGCGTGCAGGTTTTTTGCGGTAGCACCGGATAAAAACCTCATAGGCTATCGATGCTAAAACACCTTTTTGGTGGCGTCTGGCAAGTGCGCTTAATCGCTGAAAAGAAAACAACGGCTATTAAAACTGTTGCAACAAATGACAGCGATAAAAATAGGACATGCTCGACACACAATCGACACGACTAGTACCGGGTCTAGCAAGACTAATCAGGGTTTCAAAATCATGCCAATGCCCAATTTTGTTTCTCAGCCTTGAAATCAGGGTCTTGCCTAACCCTCTTTTGCGTCCCGCAAGCACTAGCGGGCTACTTCCAAGCCCGCGATAAAATACCGAACTAAGCTCCTTCACCGGTATCCCGAAATGACCGGCGATGCCTTTATCCACGATGCTGCCTTTTTGCAGGTCAAAAAATATTTTCAACTGGTTAGCGTCAAGATACTGCAAAACCCCAAAACTGATCACGACATCAAACTGGTCCAGGTTGTTTTCCATAAATCCAATCGCGTCACTATGAACAGTTCTGACGGCCGGGAAGCGCTGCTGAAATTTGGCCAGCAGCGATTCTGAAAAATCCACGCCAGTGTAGTCCTCGATATTCACATCAAAATGGGGGAAGAGTGCGCCATCTCCGCACCCTATCTCGAGTACTTTTTTCCCCGCCAGCGGACCCGTATGGAAAAGCACCTCCCGACCCATCCTGGAATAAAATTCCAGTTCGTTGCTTGCGTGGTGGGGGTCCTGCTGAGACGACCAGTATTTCTGCCAGTGATCACTCGACACGTCTAAAAACCTAAAATTGGAGACACAAAATTGCTATGGTCGAATGTCCTGCCGCCAACACCATCGCCGGGCGCTGGTCAATTTGCAGTAATTTCATCGTCATCGCAGACCAGAAAAAATTATAACCAAGCGTGACCAAAACATAGAGGGATAAAAAGGTGCTGACACTCACTGACCAGGCACTGGCCAGTAGTATTAAATACAAAACCGCAGTGTAACTAAATTCATAAAGCAGCGCGGTCCCCTGCCGACCACGCGCATCGTAGAGCCGATCCAGCCACGACAACATAACCAGTATGGAAGCAGCAGGATATAAAATCACTATGTACGAACTGGCCGCATACCAGTTTTCTGGCAACAGAACCGCAAACCTCTCCTGCAGATAGACCACTATCAACGCCAGTACAAGCGAGACCAGAGTGCCCCCTTCGAGCACCACCCGGATATCCTGACGGATATCCCTCGGGTTATCTTCGAGCCGACTGAATTCCGAGAAATAAGCCCGCCGCAGTGCCGTCCCCACCAGGTTGATCGGCGCATAGGCAACTCGGTGAGCCAACGCAACGTGCCCGGTGGCGACCAGCCCAAAATGGATACCCAGCAGGTAGTAGATACCCCGAAACTGCAGGGTAGACAGGAGTGTTGTCGCCACTGGCTTTAAATACTGTTTGAAAACTGGCCACTCCGAAAACACCAGTTGACGGCGAACATTCCGCCAGTGGTAAAGGTGCCTGTTCAGTAGCAGAAATGGGACGGTAGCAACCAGTTTCGCCACTAGATAAATCCCTAATAGCGTATTCACCGGTTCATCACCAACCGGACGATGAATAATTAACGCCAACAACACGCCACTAAATGCCAGATCGGAATAACCGATCAGATCCGATCTGGACTGACGCATTGATACATGCACCAGTAACTGCACCAGACCAATCAAAAAGCAGTAGGCCGAAACGGTCAGCGACATAACCCACATTGAAGAAGTGGCAGCCAGCAAACGAGGAGCCACCAGGAAAACCGTGGCGTAACAAAATGCACTCGATATCAGGATCAACCCGGCTGACAGGTAGAAAGTCGTTGCAACCAGATATTCATTCTCAACCACGATGGCCCGTTCCAGCTTGAACGAGGAAACCATGCCAATCACCGTGCCAATGGTGATTAGTAGCGAAAATTCGCCGAAATTAGCGGGCGAGTACTTGAGCAGAATGACCGGCAGCGTCAATAACAACAGGGCCTGAGACACCAGACCAGTTCGGAACAGCAGAAAAAAAGCTTTAACTGGGCTTGAGTTACTCATTTCAGGTTTCTTTTAGAGGAGGTTTTTAGAAAGACCTCTCTAAAATAGCTTATGCGACCTGGTTATCTGTGAATAGGCGACTGGAATACCACCAAAGTTCCGCAGAAACTTGTCGATACCTGGCTGCATGCTGCCTTCAAAATCGAATACCGCTGCATGGTTTGCCGCGTACTGGATCGCTCCCCACATTGAAAGCATCATTGCACCGCTTTTTCGCAATACCGGGTGAGTGCCTCCGACCAGGTAATAGCACTCGTTATTGTGCCAAACGATGAAGAGCGCACAGTGTGGCTCACCGTCCGGGGCACGAGCAATGATTACCTTTCCGCTCTCCCTCCTGAGACTTTCAGCGACCAGTTTTTTCAACAGTTCGGCTGGGTAACCGGGCTTTTTATTCTGATTCTCCATTGTCATGCTAAAAAGGTCGTATAAGGTCGAGACGTCCCCGTCGAAATCCAGCTCTAGCTGTTTCTCTGCTTTTTTTATGTTCCGGCGGGCATTGCTGTTGAAGCGACTCCATACCGCTTCAAGATTATCCAGGTCGGTCAACCGGTAGGTATAGCGAGACTGCTGGGAAAACCCCTCCCAGAAAAAAGGCGACCACCAGTTAAAATCGGGATGGAAATTTAATTTGAATCGGTGGTGCCGGGGCAGGCCGTCAAGAAAATAAGGAACGTACTTAACCAGCAAATTCTGCGATTGAGTCACATTGGGAACTTTATCCTGGGTATCTAAGGAAATACCCAGAAAGGGCGTTAGCGCCGGTCGCGTAATTTCACGCAAATAGCCGAAGCGCTGCCGCACCACATAGGTGAAGGCCAACTTGCCAAACTCAGTGTCGACTGAATTTGAGTACCAGTTGTCTGGGGCACAAACATCCAGCCACCAGGGTTGCTCAAAAATATGCGGTCTTGGAATCAAACCAGTTCGACCATTAACTGAGCAAATCCACCAGACCAGAGGCAAAGGCTTCGGCAGAAAAACCAGCAGCTCTTTCACGACCCTGGATAACTAAACTATCTCGCGATGCAGGGTCATCAACCAGTGTCAGGACCGCATCCGCAAACTGGTCTGGCGAGTCAGCCTCAACCACCAATCCTGCATCGCCGACACTCTCCGGCATTGAAGTCTGATCAGTAACGATAACCGGGCAACCAGCAGCCATGGCCTCTACCGCAACCATACAAAAAGATTCTGTAACGCTGGGATTAATCAAACAAAAGCTGTTAGCCATTTTATCTCCCAGCACTGACAGGCTTTGCGGGCCGAGCACCCGAACCTGTTCGTACACTCCCTCTTTGCGGGCAAAATCTAAAACTTTCGACCACTGAGTGACATTTTGACCACCACAGATTTCAAGCTGCCAATTGACGTCTGGCCTGATTGAACATAATCGGGCAAGTGCCTGTATGCAAATTTCATTCTTTTTGTGGGGTTGTGGACTACTGACGAGCAACAAACTAACGACTTTGTTTTTTAATTCTTTTTGCTGCTGATCAACCGGAGGTAAAAAAAATTCCTGATTAACCCCTACATATAAAACACCAGGATTACGAATAGCGGTTCCCGTTGCTTTCTGAGCGGATTCTTTTAAGTATTCTGATTCAAAAATATTCGCATCTGCTTTGCGACATGCCAAACGGGCATCAAAACCCTTAACCCAGTCTAGAAACGAGCGTTTTTCTGGTGGCACAAAAGTTAATAGATTGATGTGATAAACAAAAAGCTTACAGCGGACCGGCACCAGATAATTAAAAGATATAAACCAGTCGCATTGATCCATCCGCGGATAAAATGGAAAATAGATCTTCGAAATCAGGTACCTGATGGCCGACGGATAGTCCGTGAGAAACCGCTGCTCGGTCAGATTCTCGTGCTCTGTGACCAGATCTTCAATTCCCGCAGAAGTATCGGCATTTCCGGTAATCACGGTGACCTGATAGTCCGATCGGCTAACGAGTGCTCTAAGTATTTGCCGGAGCACGGACAGGCCTCCCCCAGGGCGCAGCGAACCCGCGTAGACAAATATCCGCTCGCCGGTTTTGTTATTCAAGGCAATAGACCCAAATAGACGTAGCCTCTTGAATTCCCATCTGACCTGATTCTTCTTTCAATTTAATTTCTAAGTTTCACAAGGGCACGTGTAACCGATCAAAAAGCGTATGGCTAAAGCTATTAATGTGAGTTAAAAAATTAATAAGGGCTCATGACGATTAAACACGATAATGAAAATTTGCCGATTAAATTACTTTACTGGTTTTTAGATTCTACCAAGTGGTGGAACAGACTGAACGACATTTGGGTGTATTTCCTGGAAAAGCACCGCCCAACCGCAAAACCGCTACCGATCTTCACCTGCTTCATTGAGCGGTTGGAGCTGCTTCCAACCGGTGTCTGGCTGCCACCATTGCAATCGGCAACCAGAAAAATAACCAGAGAGGGGCCGGCGACAACAGCAGTTTATTATTGTCAGTGACACCCAGGGCAAACGCTAACAACAGAACAGGTAGCAGTTCACTCTGCCCTCCGGAAAAAAGCCTGAAACCCTCCTTCAAACTCGTTCTGAAAAGATTCAACAACAAAATCAGCCCGCTTAACCCGCCATAAAACAGGGTCGCCATAAAAATACTATGAGGATGATCAATCACTACCGGCCCGCGATCAGCCCGAGCCAGTTCAATTGACTCATCACTGAGCAACCCGTGACCAAACAGAGGGGCATTTAGCGCGTCATACCAGACGGTGAGCCATATCTGCGGGCGCACGCCAGCGCCCCGCTCGAACATACCGCCAATATCCTGATAGCCCACCCATGCAACTACGATAGCGATCAGCAACCCGGACACGAGCACGGTTTTACGCCCCCGGTTAATAACCACCCCGATAAAAAAGATGGTGAGAAGCGCCAGTAGTGGCCCCCGGCTGTAGGTACGTACAATAACCAGCAACACCAGTAGCCCGCCTAGTAACCACCCTATGCGTTGCCAGCCCTTACTATCGAAACTTCCTGAATACGCAAAAATAGCCGCCATCGCGTACAGGCTAGCTCCAATTATTGGGTGATCAGCGCTACCCCAGAAGGTCAGACGAGGAGTCCAAAGCCAGTATGCAGCACCTCGGCGTTCCCAAAGCTCCCAGAAATTCCACAGGCTTAGGAGCGCACCGAAAACAGCCGATACGACGACTACGACCATTAATTGCTGGCGCCGAACATCACTACTTAGGCAACGGGTAGCCACTAGCAGAAAGACAAGCAGATAAACGAGTTGAGCGCCCGTCTTGGCCACCTTACCCAAGTTGTCGTTTTCGCTCCATAAACAGGATAGCCAC
>CAJXVN010000017.1 GCA_913060775.1 uncultured Gammaproteobacteria bacterium
TCGTCGGCAGCGTCAGATGTGTATAAGAGACAGACGGTGACTTTTTCCGGCAGGGTTTCAAGCTCGAAAAATCCGTCGCTGGTGATGCCGAGTTCCACACCGGGGATTTCTGGCAGGGTTGGTTTGCCGCCGGTGGCGATCAGCATGTGATCACAGGTGAGGGTGCGATCATCGACTTTGACGGTGTGTTCGCCAGTAATCGTCGCCCAGCCCTGAATAATTTCAACGCTGGAATTCTTCAGGTTGGTTAAATAAATGCCGTTCAAACGGGTGATGTAGTCGTCGCGCTGCTGTTTTACCTGCGGCCAGTTAAACGTGGGTTTGTCGATGGGGAATCCATACCCGCCGGCACTATCCAGTGCATCGGCAATGCTGGCGGCGTTCCACATGACTTTTTTCGGTACGCAGCCGACGTTAACGCAGGTGCCGCCCAGCGGACCCGCTTCGATAATTGCAACTTTAGCGCCGTACTCGGCGGCTCGACGGGCAGAAGCAATGCCGCCGCTGCCGGCACCGATCACCAGGTATTCGAAATGGTCTGTCATGGCAGTCCTTGAAATTTAGCCGACGCTTGTCGGCGGGTTTGGGGATCAGGTTTGGTCGGCCAGCCGTTGACGGGCGGCGTCCAGAATCATTTGTTTCTGCTCAGCATCCGCGCAGCGCCACTGAGCGATCTCATCGGTGGAGCGGCCGCAGCCACTGCAGAAGTGCTGGCCGGCATCGAGTTCACAGATGGCAATGCACGGTGAGGCGGGGTCACTCATCGATAGTTTCTCCAAGCACGGCTAGAAATTCCTTAAGCATAATGGCGGTAGCACCCCAGATCTTATGGTGATTGACTGAAAAATAGGGAACCTCTGTGTCACCCCAGCGCATCAGGTTACGCACTTCGCTTTGTCGGGCGGCCGGGTCTAACAGGGTTTCTAGCGGTGCTTCGATAATCTCAGCGACCTCCTGCTCACAGGGGACAAACTCGGGCCGTTTCGGTGCGTAACCCACGAAGGGGTGGACATTGTGGTTGCTGGCGGGCACGTAGAATTCTCCCAGCTGGCCGATCAGGGTGACTTCGTCGGGGTGCACTCCTACTTCTTCATGGGTCTCACGGGTAGCGGTTTGCGCCAGGGTTTCATTCGGTTCCTGGCGGCCACCAGGCAGGGATATCTGTCCGCCATGAGCACCGTCATATTCAGGGCGTTGGATAAATACCAGGTTTAGGTCGGAGTGTTCGCGCACCGCCGGGTAGAGCAGAAACAGCACGGCCGCGTTTCGGTGGTCGGCTGGGCGATCTGGCCAGCTGATGGGCTTACCGTTCAACGGCAATGGCACCATCGTCTGGGTTGCGTCGGCATCGCTGGATTCGCTGCGCTGAATTTCACCCTGACACCGGGATCCGCTTAGCTGGTCGCGCAGCGCAGCCAGTTTTGTCGGTAGATCAGTCGGCATGATCGAGTTCGCCGTGGTCGTCCCGCACCCTTTAGATACCCATGTTTGACAGGGTGATACAAAAATTATTGACCAGGTTAACCAGTCGGGGGTGGTCGGCTTCGAATTGTTCGAGGTTACGCTCTACCCCTTTCAGGGCCAGTTTCAATAATTCCGGATCCTGTTGCGGGCGTAGCGCCTCATGGGCGGAGAGCTGGGTGAAACTGACCAGACTATTCAGGGATTCAGAATCGTATTCGGCGGCCTCGCCGGAGTCCAGTTCCGTGTCGAGTTCTTCGAGTTTTTCCAGTAACTGCTCACGCAGATCATCGGCCAGTTCTTCGGCTGTGTGCAGTTTTTGCTTAATTTGGTCAATCGTTTGTCGAATCATAAGTAGTTAGTCAGTTAATAGTGTTGGGTGTGCTGATGGCGATGGTTGGGCACCGCCACTGAATTACATTGTAAGTTAAACAGCGCCATGGTTTCCTGTGTAGGTGAAGTTAGCTGAGCGCGGACAATGGATGCTCGTTGGAGTGATTTGAACCATTGACCCCACAGCAACCGAGGGCTAATGTGGTCATCGTCGGCAGAGGCAGCGCCGTCTACTAAGGAGATGGCCAGGAGGGTTGACCGGCAGAAGTAGTCACTATTTTGATAACGTCCTTAAGGAGGGCAATTATGAGAATACCCCTACAGATTACGGCTAAAAACCTGGAAATGACCGATGCGATTGACGCAGCGGTGAGAAAAAAAGCTGAAAAACTGGAGCATTTCTCCGACCTTCTTACCAGTTGTCGTGTGGTGGTTGAGTGCCCGCATCGGCATCAGCATAAAGGGGTTCTGTACAACGTCCATATTGACCTTACATTGCCGGGTAAGGAGCTAGCCATTACTCGTGAGCCTGCAGAGGATCTCTACGTGGCCATTCGCGATGCGTTCGACGTCGCGACCCGGCAGGTCCGTGAGTACATGCAGAAACGCAGCGGTCACGTAAAACACCACGCCGATAAATTGCACGTGGCCGTCGAATAATGGTCTGGCGCAGCGGCTGCTGCGTCTGATTTGACACATAAAAAAAGCCCCGTTTCCTCAAGTGAGGAAACGGGGCTTTTTTTATAGTGGATCAGCGTTGGTTTAGCGGGCTGCTGCTAACGCCTGATCAATGTCGGCAATGATGTCGCCGACCGCCTCAATGCCCACTGACAGGCGGACCATGTCCTGAGTAACCCCGGCAGCCTCGAGTTCCTCAGCGTTGAGCTGGCGATGGGTAGTGGTGGCCGGGTGGGTGGCCAGAGATTTAGCGTCGCCGATGTTCACCAGACGTACGACGAGTTGCAGCGCATCGATAAATTTAGCGCCGGCCTCGAGGCCGCCTTTAAGGCCAAAAGTGAGAATCCCGGAAGCGGTACCGCCGAGATATTTCTGGGCAAGATCGTAGTCGGGGTGACTCGGCAGGCCCGCGTAACCCACCCAGCTCACCTGGTCGTGGGTTTCCAGGTGCTGCGCCACTGCCAAAGCATTGCTGCAATGTCGCTCCATCCGCAGCGGCAGGGTTTCAATTCCCTGGAGAATCTGGAAAGCATTGAATGGCGACAGGGCTGCGCCCATGTTGCGGAGTATCACCACACGGGTGCGGGCGATAGCTGCCGCCGGGCCAAAGGCTTCGGTCATCACCACCCCGTGGTAGGAGGGGTCTGGCATGCAGAGCTGGGGAAACCGATCAGAGTGGTCAGCCCAGGGGAAGTTGCCGCCATCGATAATGACACCGCCCATACTGGTACCGTGGCCGCCCATGTACTTGGTTAACGAATGAATCACCAGATCTGCGCCATGTTCAATCGGCCGACAGATTTGTGGGGTCGCCACGGTGCTATCCACGATCAGTGGCACACCCTGGGCGTGGGCGATATCGGCAAAGCCGGCAATGTCGGTGATGTTGCCGCCAGGGTTGCCAATGGTCTCGCAAAACACCGCTTTCGTACGCTCATCGATGGCGTTTTTAAGAGCATCCAGGTCGGTGTGGTCGACAAACCTGACTTCGATTCCAAACTGCGGAAAAGTGTGGGCAAACAGGTTATAGGTACCGCCGTAAAGCTTGGCGCTACTAATAATGTTGTCGCCGGCCCGGGCCAGATTCATGATCGAGTAGGTAATCGCCGCAGCCCCCGAGGCGACGGCCAGTCCGGCGATTCCGCCTTCCAGTTCGGCTGCTCGTTTTTCGAGCACGTCGGTGGTCGGATTCATGATGCGGGTGTAGATGTTGCCTTCGACCTTCAGGTCAAACAGATCGGCACCGTGCTGGGTGTTATCAAAGGCATAAGAGGTGGTCTGGTAGATCGGCACCGCCACGGATTTGGTGGTGGGGTCCGGGGAATATCCGCCGTGAATGGCTATTGAGTCGCGTTCCATGGTCTGTCCTTGGGGTTATTTAGTTTGGATGAGGGGACACCGGTAATAAGCTAACGGGTATCGCGGCGGGTATTCTACGTATCATTGAGTTGATAACCAGTTTTGTTGTCACTGGCGGATGCGGATTAGCCTCGGTGGCATAATTTGCCGCCTGTTTTCGTTCCGTATCAACCTGCCTGACTGTTCGCAGGTGGTTAACCTCTGGAGTCACTATGCAATATCGTTCGCTTGGCACGTCTGATTTAGACGTTAGCCTAATCTGTCTTGGCACCATGACCTGGGGCCAGCAAAACAGCCAGTCGGAAGCATTTGAGCAGCTCGACTACGCCCTGGAACAGGGGGTCAACTTTATCGATACCGCGGAAATGTATTCGGTGCCCACCAAACAGGAGACTCAGGGTAGCACTGAAACCATCATCGGTAACTGGCTGGCAGCGCGCGGTAAACGGGACCAGGTCATCCTGACTACCAAGGTCTCTGGTCGTTCCATGGGCATGAAATACCTGCGTGGCGGGCCCCGACTCGACCGGACAAATATCGAATCGGCGGTTGAACAGAGCCTGCGCCGACTACAAACCGATTATCTCGACCTTTATCAGGTGCACTGGCCCGACCGGCAAACCAACTATTTTGGCCAGCTTGAATACCAGCACGATGCTGAAGCGGAGCACATTGCCATTGAAGAGACCCTGACCGTGCTGGGCGAACTGGTGGCCGCCGGCAAGGTGCGGTACCTGGGAATCAGCAACGAAACCCCCTGGGGGACCATGCGCTGGTTGCAGGCTGCGGAATCCATGGGTTTGCCGCGCATCGTCTCCATTCAGAACCCCTACAGCCTGTTAAACCGATCGTTCGAAATTGGTCTTGCCGAGGTGTGTCATCGCGAAAAGGTCGGTCTGCTGGCTTATTCACCCATGGCGTTTGGCACCCTGTCCGGTAAATATATCGATGGCACGGCGGGTGCCAGTGATCGGGTTAATCAATTTCCACAATTTGCGCGCTACACCAATCCACAGGGCGTGGCCGCTACCCGAGAATACGTGCAGCTGGCGCGGGATAATGACCTTGATCCGGCACAAATGGCATTGGCTTATGTGAATTCACGGCCTTTTCTTGCCAGCACCATTGTGGGCGCTACTATTCTGAGCCAGCTGGAAAGCAACATTGCCAGTGCTGAAGTGAGTTTAAGTGCCGAGGTGCTGGAGGGAATTCAGGCCATTCACCGTCGTTTTTCTAACCCCTGCCCCTGAATTGAAATTGGAATTGAGTTGATGGAACTATATGGGCACCGGCTTTCCGCGCCGACGCGGGAAATCCTGATTCTCTGCACTGAGTTGGGGATCGACTGCGAACTGGTAGAGATCGGTCAGGGGGATGCGATCTACCTGCCAGAGGCGTTGAACCCACTCTGTAAAGTGCCAATGATCGACGATGACGGCTTTACTCTGGCTGAAGTTCACGCCATACAGCGTTATCTGGTCGCCAGTCGCCCGACGGAAGCGGCAATCTATCCCGGCGACGTTCAGGCCCGTGCGATGGCCGATCAGTGGCTCGACTGGCAGTCAGTCAGGCTGGCGCCGCTATCCGCGCAGCAACTCTATTATTGCCGGCTAAATCCGCAGGCGCCCGATGCGCCGGTTTTGGTCGACCGTGCGGGTGAAAAATTGCACCAGCTGCTGCCGGAGCTGGAACTGGCCCTGACCCAAAACCTGGTTGATGGCCAGCAGCTGTCGCTGGTGACTATTGCGCTAGGAGTGAGCCTTGAACAACTAGTGGTGGGCGGATTTTCACTGCAGTTCTGGCCGATGATTCAGCAATGGCTGGTGCAATGGGCTGCATGGCCGGCGGTTAACGCCAACCCATTGGTGCCGATCAGTTAGTTCGGCTGAGGATTTGCCACTGGCACCAGCCGCCGGCTCTTAACGGCACGACTCGTTGCTCATCCTGACCAAATTCCCTCTCCACCGGGCAGGGGTTTCTCTGCAGGGTTATCTCACCCGGGTTGCGGGGCAGGCGGTAAAAATCGGCCCCGTGGTGGCTTAAAAACCCTTCCAGTCGGTTCAGGCTATTGGCGTTATCGAATACCTCGGTATAGAGCTCAACGGCAATCGGTGCGGTATAGATGCCCGCGCAGCCACAGGCCGATTCTTTCTCAGATTTCGGGTGGGGCGCGCTATCAGTGCCGGCAAAAAAACGGGGGTTCCCGCTTGTGGCGGCGGCGATCAGCGCCTGACGGTGGCTTTCGCGTTTGAGCACCGGCAGACAGTAGTGGTGGGGCTGGATGCCGCCGACCAGCATATGGTTGCGGTTGAGTAGCAGGTGATGAGCGGTGAGAGTGCCGCCAACCCCGCTGCGGGCCTGCTCGACGAAGGCGATGCCGTGAGCCGTGGTGATATGTTCCAGTACTACTCGCAGGTTGGTGAAGGTATCGACAATGGGTTGCAGATGTCGCTCCAGAAACACCGTTTCACGGTCGAAGATATCGATTTCCGGGTCAGTCACCTCGCCATGCACCAGCAGCGGCAAATCATGTTTTTCCATCCATTCAAGGATGGGATAGATTGCCTGCAGGTCGCCGATGCCGGCATCGGAATTGGTGGTTGCCCCGGCCGGATAGAGTTTGACCGCGCCAATATGGGGGTTGCTGGCGGCCTCGCTAATTTCGGCTTCATCGAGCTGGTCGGTCAGATAGAGGGCCATGATCGGATTAAACTGACTGTCGTCCGGTAGCGCCGCAAGAATGCGCTGCCGGTAGTCGAGTAGTTGCTGGCATTGAGTGGCCGGTGGTACCAGGTTGGGCATCACCATGGCACGGGTAAATTGACTGGCACTGTGGCCGACAACGGTTTCGAGCATGGGACCGTCACGCAAGTGAAGGTGCCAGTCGTCGGGAGGGGAGATAGTAATAGAGTCAGTCATGGCAGCCAGTTAGCGGTTGAGTATCGGGTGATTAATCACCATTTTACCCTGTCTGACTGAGGGGCTCCTGGGCCCAGGATAATTTGGCTGGTGTAGAATGGCGCGCTTTGCGATTGCCGCATCCAGGCAGATGGCAATTACCTCGCCAATGCTGGCGATAACCAGATCAGCAGCGGTCGGTGCCAATATAGTTACCCGATCAACTACCCAGGAATCGGAGGGCGTTAGTTAATGAATAAACCTCATGAGGCCAAGACGGCCGACCTCACCGCGACATCGGATATTGACCCCCAGGAAACCCTGGAGTGGCTTGCCGCGCTAGGGTCCACCTTTGAGGCCGACGGCCCCGAGCGGGTCCATTTTCTGCTCCAGCAGCTGGCCGATGAAGCGCGTCGGCGCGGCGTGGAATCACCCTACAATGCGAACACGCCTTACCTGAACACGATTCCGGCGGACCGTGAGCCACCGGTTCCAGGTGACCCCGACCTTGAGCGTAAGCTGCGCGGTTATAACCGCTGGAATGCCATGGCGATGGTGGTGCGGGCCAACGCCGATGGCAGCGGTGTTGGCGGGCACATTGCCAGTTATGCCTCCTGCGCGACCATGCTCGAGGTTGGTTTTAACCACTTTTTTCGAGGTGCCACCGATGACCATGGCGGCGATATGGTGTTTTTTCAGGGGCACACGTCACCCGGCATCTACGCCCGTGCCTTTTTAGAAGGTCGCCTGAGCGAAGAACAACTGCTTAATTTTCGCCGGGATCTGGGCGACGGCGAAGGAATAACGTCCTACCCTCATCCCTGGTTGATGCCGGAATTCTGGCAGTTCCCCACCGTCTCCATGGGGTTGGGGCCGATCATGGCCATCTATCAGGCCCGGTTTATGGCCTATCTGCACAATCGTGGCCTGATGGACATGAAGGATCGTAAGGTCTGGGCGTTCCTGGGTGATGGCGAGATGGATGAGCCGGAATCCCGTGGCGCCCTGTCGCTGGCCAACCGGGAGAAGCTCAACAATCTGGTGTTTGTCATCAACTGTAATTTGCAACGGCTTGATGGCCCGGTGCGCGGTAACGGCAAGATCATTCAGGAGCTGGAAGCCGATTTTCTCGGAGACAACTGGAACGTAATCAAGGTGGTCTGGGGCGGCGCCTGGGACGCGTTGCTTGATAAAGATAAAAGCGGCATCCTCGCCAAGCGCATGGAAGAGGCCGTCGATGGCGAATACCAGGCGTATAAAGCCAAAGGTGGGGCCTACACCCGCGAGCACTTTTTTGGTGAGTATCCGGAGCTGCTACAGCTGGTGGCGCACCTGACGGATGACGAGATATTTGCTCTGAAGCGTGGTGGTCACGATTTCCGTAAGGTCTACGCGGCCTACCACGCGGCGATGCAGTCCGATAAGCCGACGGTGATTTTATGTAAAACCGTGAAGGGCTATGGCATGGGTGATGCGGGTGAGGGTAAGAATATTACCCACCAGCAGAAAAAAATGGGTCCGGAACATCTGCTCTATTTTCGTGATCGTTTTCATATTCCGCTAACCGATGAAGAGGCGACCGCTGCCACGCTTTACAAGCCTGCTGATGATGAACCGGAGATGGTTTACCTGCGAGCTTGCCGTGAGGCCATGGGTGGCCATCTGCCGGCCCGTAACCCCAATGCCCCCGCATTGCCTGTGCCACCGCTGGCCAGTTATCAGGCGGCGCTGGATGGCAGTGGTGACCGTGAGGTTTCCACTACCATGGCTTTTGTGCGCATCCTGACGCAGCTGGTCAAGGACAAGGAGTTTGGCAAGCACGTGGTGCCGATCGTCCCCGACGAGGCGCGGACATTTGGTATGGAAGGGCTGTTCCGGCAGTTAGGCATTTACGCCTCTGAGGGCCAGAAGTACGAGCCTGAAGATGCCGATAGCTTTATGTTCTATCGTGAAGATATCAAGGGACAGATTCTGCAGGAGGGCATCAACGAAGCCGGTGCTTTCTCTTCCTGGATGGCTGCCGGCACTGCCTACAGTAACCATGGTGTGAGCATGGTGCCGTTTTATGCCTTCTATTCCATGTTCGGTTTTCAACGCATTGGTGATCTTGCCTGGGCTGCCGCCGACATGGGCGCCCGAGGGTTTCTGATCGGCGCTACCGCCGGCCGCACCACTCTGAACGGCGAAGGCTTGCAACATCAGGATGGCCATAGTCACCTGCTGGCGGCAACGATTCCCAATTGCCGAGCCTATGACCCGACCTATATGTATGAGCTGGCGGTGATTATTCAGGACGGCATCCAGCGGATGTATGGTGATGATGAGAACATCTATTACTACCTCACGGTAGAGAACGAGAATTACCAGCAACCGGCCATGCCCAAAGGCGTTGAAGAGGGCATTTTGCGTGGAATCTATAAGTTGCGTCCGGCACCAAAAAAGCGTGGAAAGGCACCACGAGTGCAGTTGATGGGTTGCGGCTCGATATTGCGCGAAGTTATCGCAGCGGCGGATATTCTTGAGCAGGATTTTGGCGTACTCGCCGATATCTGGAGCGTGACCAGTTTTAACGAACTGCGTCGCGATGGTCTGGCGGTGGAACGTCATAACCGGTTGAATCCAGGCGATAAAGCCCGGGTTAGTTATCTGGAGCAGCAGCTGGAGGGCGAACCCGGTCCAGTCATTGCGGCCACTGATTACATCAAGGCCTATGCGGATCAGGTGCGTAACTGGGTGAGTTCGCCCTACACGGTGTTGGGAACTGACGGTTTTGGCCGCAGTGCTACCCGTGAAAACCTGCGTAGTTTTTTTGAAGTTGATCGTTATCACGTTGCCTTCAGCGCGCTGTACGCCCTGGCCGAGCAGGGTGAAATCGACTCAAAAACCCTGAAAAAAGCGGGCGCCCAACTGGGTATCGACGGTGGCCGCCCTGATCCCGTTTCTGTTTAAGCCCGTATAAGGCAGCAAAATGAAAATTGAAATTAAGGTTCCTGGTTTAGGTGACGGCGTCGATCAGGTTGATGTCGCCGCGGTTGAGGTAGCAGAAGGTGCCAGTGTTGGGGCAGACGATACGCTGGTGACCCTGGAGACCGACAAAGCGGCAATGGATATACCGGCGGACGTTGCTGGAACCGTTGTGCAGATTCTGGTGAAAGCCGGCGATAAGCTTGCCGAGGGTGATTTGATCGCCGTGGTGGAGAGTGAGCAAGCTGAAGAATCGGAGGAAAGCGATTCTGAGGGAAGTGATTCTTCCAAGGAGAAGGACTCAGAGGAGAAGGACTCAGAGGAGAAGGACTCGGAGGATAAGGACTCAGTCGAATCGGTTGAGAAACCAGACACGCCCACACGAGCGGCTAAGGCTGAAACGCCGGCGCCGGATGCTGACAGTTCAACCAGCAGCGCCCACGCCAGCCCGGCAGTGCGCCAGTTTGCGCGTGAGCTCGGTGCTGATCTGGGCGCGATTAACGGCAGTGGTCGTAAAGGGCGGATTACCCGCAGTGACGTCACCGCGTTTGTTAAAGGGCTGCTTACCAGCGGCAGTGGGGGCGGCGCAGGTCTGGAGCCCCTGCCGGATTATGATCATTCACAATGGGGCGAGACCGAACTGTTAAGCCTGAGCAGAATTCGCCAGCTCACGGCCAAAAATTTGAGCCGCTCCTGGCCCCAAATTCCGCAGGTTACGCAGTTTGATGAGTCGGACATTACGGAACTGGAAGCTTTTCGACAGGCCCAGAAAAGTCTTGCCGATCAGCAGGAGGTGAAGTTGACCCTGTTGGCGTTGGTGATGAAAGCCGTGGTGCATAGTTTGCGTCACTTCCCGGATTTCAATTCTTCGCTGCATGCCGATGGTCAGCAACTGGTGCTGAAAAAGTACTTTCATATCGGCGTGGCGGTTGAGACGGAAGCGGGATTAGTGGTGCCCGTGGTGCGCGATGTCGATCAGAAAGGGATTTTCGAAATTGCGGCTGCGCTGGGTGATTTAAGTGGTCGTGCCCGACAACGCAAACTCAAGCCGGATGAAATGCAGGGTAGTAGTTTTACTATTTCCAGCCTCGGTGGCATTGGCGGTACGGCCTTTACGCCGGTGGTCAATCACCCCAATGTGGCTATTCTTGGGCTGTCGCGGTCGCAAATGAAACCGGTTTGGGACGGTAGTGAATTTCAGCCCAGATTAATGTTGCCGCTGTCGCTCTCCTACGATCATCGTGTCATCGATGGTGCGGTGGCTGCACGCTTTACGCGCCACCTTGCCGATAATCTTGCCGATATTCGGCGAGTACTGCTGTAGTTTTCAGCCACGATCTACTTCTCTAAACGGACTCTGGAAAAAAATAATGGCTAAAGCGGAAAAGACCTCCATCGAAACCGAAGTGGTGGTGATAGGCGCCGGACCGGGTGGCTACACGGCAGCTTTTCGTGCCGCCGATCTGGGCAAAAAAGTGGTGCTGGTTGAGCGATTCCCAATTCTGGGTGGGGTCTGCCTCAATGTTGGCTGTATTCCCTCCAAAGCCCTGCTGCACGTGGCCAAGGTTGTTGATGAAGCCACCGAATCGGCCGACATGGGCGTTAGTTTTGGCAAGCCGACCATCGACCTGGACAAGGTCCGCGCCGGTAAACAGAGCGTGGTGGGCAAACTCACCGGGGGTCTGGCGGGGCTGGCAAAGCAGCGCAAGGTGCAGGTCGTTCAGGGCGAGGGCCGCTTTACCAGTGCCAACGAGTTAATGGTGACTGGAGAGGATGGCGATACCCGCATCAATTTTGAGAATGCCGTGGTTGCCTGCGGTTCCAGTCCGACCCGTATTCCGAATTTTCCTTACGACGACCCACGATTGATGGATTCAACTGGCGCGCTGGAACTCGAGGATATTCCGAAAAAATTGCTGGTCATCGGCGGCGGTTATATTGGCCTGGAAATGGCCAGTGTTTACCACGCGCTGGGTAGTGCAGTGAGTGTGGTGGAATTTATGCCTGCATTGTTGCCAGGTGCCGATGCTGATCTGGTGAAACCGCTGCAGAAGCGGCTGCAGAGCAAGCTAGCAGAGATCAAGCTCAACACCAAAGTGACCGACATTAAACCGCAGAAAAACGGCCTTAAGGTGAGTTTTGAAGGACCCGACGGCGAGGCTAGCGGGATTTATGACCGGGTGCTGGTGTCGGTGGGCCGACGTCCCAACAGCCAGCTGTTTGATGCCGAAAAAGCCGGTATTGAGATTAATGAACGCGGCTTTGCCGTGGTTGATGAGCAGATGCGCACCTCGGTGCCGCATATTTTTGCCATTGGTGACATCGCCGGTGATCCCATGCTGGCGCACAAAGCCGTTCACGAAGGTAAGGTTGCCGCCGAGGTGATTGCGGGCATGAAATCGGCGTTTGATCCGCTGGCGATACCGGCCGTGGTGTTTACCGATCCAGAAGTTGCCTGGGCTGGTGTCACCGAAGCGCAGGCCAAAGAGCAGGACATTAAGTATGGTAAGGGGGTTTTCCCCTGGGCTGCCAATGGTCGTAGCTTGAGCCTGCACCGCGATGAAGGCATGACCAAAATACTATTTGATGAACAGAGCCATCGGGTGATTGGTGTCGGTATCGTCGGTCCCGGTGCCGGGGATTTAATCGCCGAGGGTGTGCTCGCCATCGAAATGGGGGCCGACGCGGAAGACCTGGCGTTGACTATTCATCCCCATCCAACTCTGTCAGAGACGGTGGCGATGGCCGCCGAAGTATTTGATGGCAGCGTTACCGATATATTCGTGCCGAAACGCAAATAATTAAATTGATAAGTCAGACATAAGGTTGATTAGGACGATGAATGATGTAAAAAAAGTGGTGCTAGCCTATTCCGGTGGGCTCGACACCTCAATAATTCTTAAATGGTTGCAGCAGACCTACCACTGCGAGGTGGTTACCTTTACCGCTGACATCGGTCAGGGCGGCGAAGAGCTGGAACCGGCCCGCGCCAAGGCCGAGACCATGGGTGCCAGCGATATTTTTATTGACGATCTTACCGGTGAATTTGCCCGTGATTTTGTCTTTCCCATGTTTCGTGCCAATGCCATTTATGAGGGCGAGTATCTGTTGGGTACTTCCATCGCCCGGCCGCTGATTTCCAAGCGGATGGTGGAGATTGCCCGCGAAACCGGCGCCGATGCCATCGCCCATGGTGCCACGGGTAAGGGTAACGACCAGGTACGGTTTGAACTGGGCTGCTATGCCCTGCAGCCGGATATTCGGGTCATCGCCCCCTGGCGCGAGTGGGACCTGCTGTCGCGAGAAAAACTGATTACCTATGCGGGACAGCACAATATTCCCGTGGATTTCAAAAAACAGGGACAGAAATCTCCCTATTCCATGGATGCCAACCTGCTGCATATATCCTACGAGGGCGGTATTCTGGAAGACCCCTGGGACGAACCCGAGGAATCCATGTGGCGCTGGACCGTGAGCCCCGAAGCCGCCCCGGATCAGCCTGAGTGGGTTGAACTGAGCTATCAGCACGGCGATATCGTGGCGATTAACGGTGAGGTCATGGCGCCGGCGGATGTCATGCGCTGGCTCAATGAGGCGGGTGGCCGGCACGGAATCGGCCGGGCCGATATTGTAGAAAACCGCTACGTGGGCATGAAAGCCCGGGGCTGTTATGAAACCCCCGCCGGCACCATCATGCTGCGTGCCCATCGGGCCATCGAATCCCTCACCCTCGACCGGGAAGTGGCACACCTGAAAGACGAGTTGATGCCCCGCTATGCCACTCTCATCTACAACGGCTACTGGTGGAGTCCCGAACGTGAAGCGTTGCAGGGTCTGATTGATGAGTCCCAGGAAAATGTTAACGGTGAAGTTCGGGTCAAGCTTTACAAGGGTAATGTCACCGTTGTCGGGCGGCGGTCAGAAACTGACTCCCTGTTCGACCCGGAAATTGCCACCTTTGAGGATGATCAGGGTGCCTATAACCAGGCCGATGCCGACGGCTTTATCAAGCTCAACGCCCTGCGCCTTCGCAGTGCCAGCCGGTTACGGCAGCGTAGTAGTAAATAACCGCTAATGGCTTCCGCTGACCAGACAGCGACCGACCACTCCGTTGGCCTGGTTGAGCCGCAGACGTTTCAGTTCGACGAGCCGTTGCTGCTTGTCTGTGGGCGAACCCTGCCGGGGTATCAACTGGTGGTTGAAACCTACGGCACCTTGAATGCGGATAAATCAAACGCGCTGCTGATCTGCCATGCGCTTAGTGGCGACCATCATGCTGCCGGTTATCACGAGGGCGATGCTCGACCCGGCTGGTGGGATCAGCACATTGGCCCGGGCAAGCCGATTGATACCAACCACTACTACGTGGTCAGCCTGAACAATATTGGCGGGTGCGCAGGTTCTACCGGCCCGACCAGTATCAATGCTGAGACTGGCAAACCCTGGGGGCCGGATTTTCCCGTGGTAACCGTCACCGACTGGGTGGTCACCCAGGCTCGCCTGGCCGATCGGCTCGGTATTGATCGATGGGCGGCGGTGGCCGGCGGCAGTTTAGGCGGTATGCAGGCGCTGCAGTGGACCATCGACTTTCCCGACCGGGTCGCCAGCGCGTTAATTATTGCCGCCTCGCCCAAACTTTCGGCGCAGAATATCGCTTTTAACGAAGTCGCGCGGCGGGCGATTATGTCTGACCCCGATTTCCACCAGGGCCGCTATGCCGAGCACGCCGGAGTGCCCCATCATGGGCTGATGCTGGCCCGTATGCTGGGGCATATCACCTATATATCGGACGACATGATGCGCGAGCGGTTTGGTCGCGAGCTGCGTGAAGGCAAGGTCAATTTCGGGTTTGATGTTGAATTTCAGATCGAAAGCTACCTGCGCCATCAGGGCGAGACCTTTGTGGATCGTTTCGATGCCAATACTTATCTGCTGATGACCAAGGCGCTTGATTACTTTGATCCTGCTGAGCCTTTCGGGGGTGATCTGGGCAAGGCACTTGCCAATGTTCAGGCCCGGTTTCTGGTGGTTTCATTTACCAGCGACTGGCGCTTCTCGCCCCAGCGTTCCCGCGAGATTGTCGCCGCGCTGCATCAAAATCGAAAACCGGTCAGTTACGCAGAGATTGAATCCCCGGACGGTCACGATGCCTTCTTACTTCCGCACGACCGGTATGAGGCCTGTTTACGGTCGTTTCTCGCACAGAATCAGACCGCTGGCAGGGCGCACTAATGTCGCAGCCTAGTTCCCATCAGGCGTCATCGCTGCGGGCCGACCTCCGGGCGATCGTTGACTGGATTAAACCGGGCAGTCACCTGCTCGATCTGGGGTGTGGCGATGGCGCCCTGCTTGCCTATCTCCAACGCGAAAAACAGATTACTGGTTACGGCGTTGAGATCCACATCGCCAAGGTCAATGAATGCATCGACCGGGGCGTCAATGTGATTCATGCCGATATTGAAGCGGGCCTGAGTGAATTTGCCGATAACAGCTTTGATTACGTGGTGATGAATCAGACCCTGCAGGCAACCCATTACCCCAGTGACCTGCTGGGAGAAATGTTGCGGATTGGTAAGCAGGGAATTGTCACCCTGCCCAATTTTGGTCACTGGCGCTGTCGTGTACAGCTTGGGCTGCAGGGTAAAATGCCGGTGTCGGCAGCGCTGCCGTCGGCCTGGTACGAGACCGAGAATCTGCACCTGTGCAGTCTCAATGATTTTGACCGGCTCTGTGCGGATCTGGATTTAAAGGTGCTCGAGCGGCAGGTGCTTAACCACCGACACGCCCGTGGCGGCATGGCGGCAACACTGTTTCCCAATCTGTTTGGCGAGGTCGCGCTTTATCGCGTGGCCCGCCAGTAACCCGGAGTTTTCGATGCAAGCCCAACGATCGTTATTCATGAAAATTCGCTACCTGCTGATTAGCCTGTTGTTCAGCAGTGGGGTAGCCGTTTCTGCTGGCGAGACAGCGGGCAAGCTCTACTTCATCTCCCCACAAAACGGTGCAGTGGTTTCCGGGCCGGTAACCGTGCAGTTTGGATTGACCGGGTTTGGGGTGGCACCAGCGGGTGTCCAACAAGCACACACGGGTCATCACCATCTGTTGATCGATACCGACCTGCCGCCCATGAACCTGCCAGTCCCCAGCGATGCGAACCACCTCCATTTTGGTGGCGGCCAGACAGAAACCACCATTGAGTTGACCCCGGGCGAGCATACCCTGCAACTACTGCTCGGTGACTTCAGCCACATCCCCCACGATCCGCCCCTGCTTTCCGAGCGCATTACCATCACGGTGGAATAGGCGTGGAACAGCTGGGCCTTGTTCAGGCCCTGATCCTTGCGCTGGTGCAGGGGTTGACCGAGTTTTTACCCATTTCCAGCTCCGCCCATCTTATTCTGGTGCCGGCGCTGCTGGGCTGGCCTGATCAGGGGCTGGCCTTTGATGTGGCCGTGCACGTCGGCACGCTGGCGGCAGTACTCGGGTATTTCCGTAAGGACATCCGCCCTCTCTGGCGCGGCTGGACGGATTCCATCACCCGCCGGCAGATGAGCCACGAGGGCCAGCTGGCCTGGGCGGTGCTGCTCGGCACGATTCCGGTCGGTCTGGTTGGTTTGCTCGCCGGTGACTGGATAGAGATCAACCTGCGTTCCACACTGGTCATTGCGCTGGCAACCATCGGTTTTGGTCTGCTGCTCGGCTGGGCCGACTGGCGACACCGAGGCGAGCGCAGCGAGTATCAAATCCGCTGGCGAGACGTCGCCATTGTCGGTCTCGCTCAGGCGCTGGCACTGATTCCCGGTACCTCCCGCTCCGGTATTACCATTACCGCCGGACTCATGGTGGGCCTGAGTCGTGAAGGCAGCGCCCGGTTTGCGTTCTTACTATCGATTCCAACCATTTTCCTGGCTGGCGGACTCAAAGGCATCGAACTGCTGCAGGTGGGTACATCGGTAAGGCTCGATCTGTTACTGATCGGCATGCTGGTGTCAGCGGTTAGTGCCTATCTCTGTATTGAGGCGTTTATTCGGTTGCTAGCTTATGTCGGTATGGCCCCTTTCGTAATCTACCGCTTATTGCTGGGTGCCCTGCTGCTGGCCTTGCCGATGCTGGGGTAGCCCGCTCAGACAGGCCAGCTCGTGTTAACCCGATAAACTCGCTAGAATGCCAAGGCGAGACAGGCTCAAATAGCGGGTGTAGTTCAATGGTAGAACTTCAGCTTCCCAAGCTGATAGTGAGGGTTCGATTCCCTTCACCCGCTCCATCTTTCATCCGGTAATCGAGGTGGGGAATCATGAATCAGGCTGAAATATTCGCTCCGCTTTTTGTCATGTTTTTCCTAACGCTGGTGGTCTGGCTTTATATGTACGCGCGCCGGCTGCCGTTCGTGTTTTCCGGTGATTACAAACCTGACCGGGGAACAGCGCTGGAGCTGGATATGGCTGCACCGGTGGCCGTCGCCCAGCCTTCGGATAATCTGAAGAACCTGTTCGAGTTGCCGGTTATTTTTTATGCGCTAGTGTTGATGCTGTTTATGACCCAGCAGGTGGACGAGACCTACCTGACAGCTGCCTGGATATTTACCGGATTTCGGGTGCTCCACAGTGTTATGCACTGTACCGCGAACATTGTAATCGTTCGATTTGGGCTTTATCTGGTGAGCGCCTTCTCGCTCTGGTTCATGGTGATGAGGGCGGCGTTGGGTTATTTTTCTTAAAACCGAGGTCGTATAGCGTAGAGTGATTGATTAGCAATGCCCGCGTTGTGATGGCTGGCTGAAACGTTTCACCCGACGGGGCTCTCGCTTTGTGCCGGGGCAGCTGCAAGCTGGTTAGGCTGGACTCTTCCCTGTGTAGATTTTTACGGGTTTTTCCGATTGAGAGCGGTTGGTTCTTTAGTTAAGCTGACTTTGGAGTGTGAAAACCCGGGAGATACCTTGTTATGAACGCAGTTGATGATCGCTTGGTACGTAAGCAGCAGACGACGATTAACAAGCTTTTTTACGAGCAAGTACCTGCGCTGGGAATGCGTAATTACTGGCATCCCGTAGCGTCCGGTCGCCAAATCGGTAGAAAAAAGCCATTGGCGCTGACGGTCATGGGTGACGAGGTCGCCATTATGCGCCGCAATGGAAAGTTATTTGCGGTAGCAAATGAGTGCCCTCATCGTGGGTCGCGCCTCTCCCGGGGGACCTGTGAGTTCCCTGGCAGTAATACGGTGACCTGTCGTTATCACGGTTGGACGTTTGATCTTGAAGACGGCGCACTGATGGCGGCGCTGACCGACGGCCCCGACAGCCCAATCCTCAATAAGCAGATTCGAGTGCGGACCTACCCGGTGGAGGAGCGCAAGGGTATCGTCTGGATATGGATGGCCAGCGAGGAGCCCGTGCCGGTCGAAGAGGATATTCCTCCAGCGATGCTTGCCGCAGAAGAGGTGCACATTGTTCAGAGGCATGTGCGTGGCAACTGGCGATGGCATGTCGAAAATCCCGGGCTGGGACACGCCACCATGCTGCACCGTGATTCGTTATACATGCGTTTTGTCGATATGTTTGGTTTCGGTAAAAATTTTTCAGCGCCGTTGATGGATGAGGGCAATGATGGCGAATGGTTACAGGAACGAATGGCAGATTTCGGTCGAAGTGCTGAATTTGAGGGGCTTGGGGAGTGGCCGGTGCATCGTATTGGCGAAGTAATCCCCCTGGCTGAAATGCCACCGGTGCAGGGCGTGACTACTATTGTGTCGGTGAAAGTCCCGGGCATTATTCGGATCACAAATTTTCCGATCCGTAACGTCATGTATTACGAGTGGTTTGTCCAGACTGACGAGGATCACTATCTTTATTTTCAAACCTGTTGCAGTTACGCAAAGACGCTAAAAGAAAAAATTTCTTTCTGGCTGAGGTTTTTTGCCTGGGGTCGTTTTGTCGGCATGATTCGGTTTAATAATCAGGACCTGGCGATGATCGAAGACTCTCATGACTATGCCAAACGTCGTGGTTTTAATGACCCGATCCCGTCTTATCGGCCAGACCAGTTTCAAATCGCCTGGCGGCGATACCTGCTCAAGTTTGGCCGAGGATTTAACTTTCCAGAGATGGATGAAATGGAGGTCGAAACTGCCCAGCCGGAGGTGGTGGTGGAGCCTGATAAGGCAGAGCCATCTACCGCAAGCAGCTAATTTCTATCTACGAGAATTGTCTGTCCGTAGCCCAGCCAACTTTCTATTAAGGAGCGAATTTTTATGAATCCCCCTTCTGATGCTGGCCTGCAAGCCGGTTATGTGGTTGATGATGTTGCCTCGGCGTCGTTGACTGCAGCCCGCGACTGGGACTGGGTGACGGCTGAGTTGACGATGGCCCGTGGTCAGGCCTACGTACTGCAGCACATTCTACGTAACCGTTTTTTCAGTGCGGTGATGCGTCCGGCGTGGATGAGTCGCTGCCCGGACCAGGCGATTGTGCGCAAAACCATTGCCCAAATGTCGGAAGAGCTGGTGTACGACCCGGCGATCAAGGCCGCTCACACTAAAATTCTCTGGCAGATGGGGCGTAACCTGGGCCTCACCGACGAGCAGATGAATAGCGTTGAGCCGGAGACCGAGACCGCAGCCTCTTTCTCGATTCTGGAAAACCTCGCCCGAGATTGGCACTGGACCGTCGGCTGGATGGGTTCGTCCATCGATGAATTTGTGCTGGTGCAGCTGCCAGAGCACAACTTCCGGCCGGAACGCTGGAAAGAAGCGTTAGGGCTCACGGACGAGCAGGTGTTTTTCTTTGACTACCATCTCACCGCGGATCTTGAACATGCTGGTAAGAAAGTTTGGGAACCAATGCGTCGGCACCTCACCCCGGAGATTGAAGTAGAGATTCGTCGATCCCTACCCTTGTTGCTTGAATCGGCTCGGCTTTTTTATGCCGGGGTAGAGCGCCATGCCCAGCGGCTAACTGCCGGTTAACGTTTTAAATTAACCGGGATTGGTCGGCGTGGCAGCTGTTTTGCTGGCGCGCAGATCAACCCCCGCAACGCCGGTGAGCCATTCTGGTACCGCCCGATAAAACAGCTGTTCTGCGCGGTAGCCACCACATGCCCCAGCAGCGGTTGCCCAGTTTCGTAGTTCTTGGGCACCATTGCCGGCTCGTTGGCGAATGGTGGGGGTATCGTACCTGGCTAAATCTTGATATCTCCCCAGGCTTAGGAGTTGAAGAATCTCGCGATCGAAATCCTCATCAATTCGTCCGCCGCCGGATTTCCCCCACCGTAATACTTCATCGCCGATTGCTTTCTGAGTTTCCCGGTCCGCCTGGTAACGGCCCTGGGACATGAATTTGAGCCATTTTTCTGCCGTTTCTTCTTTTCCAAGATCGCGCCAGTCTGGCAAGGGTATTTCGTGGGACAGCCCTCCGGTAGCGATCAGGGCCACTCGCAGCGGCGCGAGCATCTGTTCAAGAGTGCTCTGGAGCGCCTGACCTAGCGCGAGGCAGCGAGCGAGGGCTGGCAAGGGAGGTGCCAGGCAATTTTGAAATAGCGGAATTATGGGGATATCTGCTTCGGGCATTAACAGATGGATGGGCGTCATGAAGCTATGATCGAGAGGCAGGTTTCTGGCAAAGGCGATATCGAAGTTTCGAGCCAGCAGTCCATCCAACAGAGAATCGGCAATATCCCGAGGAATAGTCATTCTGTATGGGGGAATATCGGCTTCTCCCCACCCCTGACTGTGGTCGCCGATGCCGAGGCAAAAAGCCGGCATGTTATCGAGAAAGAAACTCTGATAGTGATCGTTACCGATAAGGATGACCAAATCGGGTTGGGTGGCCAGCAACCGATCGCGGACCTGTTTATAGCCAGCAGAAATTTCCTCACGGATCTGCGTAGAGGCGCGCTCCCATGTTCGGACCATCACCGCTGAATGGGTTACCGCCCAGGCTCCGACAATTTGAGCCATGTTATGCCATCCCTGGCAGCAGTGCCGTTTTTGCGGCCATTTTAGTCACCGAAGAAAAACTTCACTGCAACTTCGTTGAAATGCTCCGGCTCGTCGTTTTGCACTACATGACCGGCGTCTTCAAACCATTCAAAAGTGGCATTAGGAAGCAGTTTTTGCAGTTTTCCGGCCATGTCTGGGGTGGCGAAAATGTCATGACGGCCCCAGATGAAGTGGGTAGGGATATCGAGATGGGGCAGCCGGTGGCGCAGGTCAAACCACTGAGCCGATTGCGGATCGTTGATGCGTTTGTTGCGAAAAAAATTTAGAAACGAGGACTGAACCGCGGCTACCCCTGGCAACTGGGCGTATTGCCAGCGTTTTTCCAGTTTCTCTTCGCTCATATTTTCCGGGTGGTAGTGAATACCGCTGAGAAACCCGCGCAATCCTTCTTTGGTTTCGTCGTAGGCAATCAGGGTTTTCATCCCCGGGGTGACACCCATTTCAATACCCATGGCGGTTGCGATAGTTCCACTGCTGACCAGCAGCAGTTTTGTTACCCTGCCCGGGTGGTCCAGGGCGTAACGCGCAGCAACGTAAGCACCCATGGAATTGCCCATTAAATAAAATTCATCAATGCAGAGTGTTTCGATAAATCGGGAGAAATGCTCGCAAAAAAAGATGTGAGAAAACTCACGATCCAAGGGTTTATCGCTGAGTCCAAATCCAATCTGATCTACCGCAATGGCATGGCCATGCTCGCCCAGGGCGGCAATGTTATTGCCCCAGCCAAACTCACCTGCGGCACCAGGCCCGCCGCCGTGGATCATTACAACCGGAATACCATTACCGCATTCGATATAGTGGGCTCGGTAGGGGCCGACTCGAACAAAGCGTGAATTAAAGGGGTCATTTGCCACGGGTGTTTCTCCTGATCGGGTTAAAAACTAGTAGTCGATTTTTATCTCATTGGTCGGGTCACCAAACTGATGAGGTTGTAACTCCTCGAGCACCCTGGGGGTATCCAGGCCACTGTGTTTGCCTGGCTGCCAGGGCCAGTATTTGCTTCGTGCGCCGCCATCCAGAGGAATGTCAGTTGCGGTAATGAAGGAGGACTCATCGCTGGCTAGAAATACGGCGGCGTTGGCAATATCTACGGCGTTGCAAAATCGTTTCAGCGGGATCCCCTGCAAAAAATCATCGGCCGACATGTTATGCGGACCGCGGATCCGCGGGTTGAGCATTTTCGCCGGATATTGCCAGAACAGGTGGTCCATAAAGGTGGGGCTGATGGTATTAACGCGAATATCAAACTCGGCGAGCTCCATGGCGGCAGCTCGGCTGTAGTTAAGCAGCCCGGCTTTCGCGGCGCTGTAACCCGAATTGCCCGGCTCTCCCTGGTGTCCAGCATCAGAAATTATGTGGATGATGCTGCCGCCGTTACCGGCGGCCACCATCGCCCGGGCGGTGTGTTTGGTCGTTAACATCCCGCCAGTAAGGTAGCCTGCGATTTGCCTGTTCCAGTCGTGCAGGTTGAAGTCCATCACGGTGTGACGATACTGGTTACCGACCTGATTGAACATGATATCCAGCCTGCCGTAATGATCGATAGTCCCGCTGACAATGCGTGCAGCCTCATTTTCTATCGTTGGGTCGCCGGGTAGAGCAATTGCCTCATACCCTTTGTCGGTTAACAGCTCTGTGGCGCGCTGGGCGACTTCTGCGGAATAGTCACAAACGGCCAGTCGAGCACCCTGCTTGGCAAAACTGTGTGCGCAGGTACCAGCGATGTGGGGGCTGGCACCAAATACCAGAGCAACTTTGCCGTTTAGTCGACTCATATCCGTTTTCTCCAGACCCGGTGGTTAGCTTTTTGAGTAATATAAAAAATTATATTGATCATCGAGTTTCTCCGGTGGTGAGTCAGCTGGGAGTTGATGTAGGCCTGGCACCTAGCGAGGTTCGAATACCGTGGTGACAAAGTTATCATTGCAGACCCAGGTGGGCTGGAAATCCGCATAGGTCACCTGGCTACCCGTCTCGCTCATGGCTCCTGCCAGTACGATGGTAATTAGTAGCTCCCATTGGGCGTGTTGCTCCATCTCATCGAATGTCCAGCTGGCACCCCAGTTTCCGAACCGGCCATTCTTCCACTGGGCAAAGCGAGCCTGATCGGCCACCACATCGGGGTGAATGCGCTCAAGATTTTTTCCCGTATCATTGGCGTGGGACCAGTCAACTCCGGCCACCAGGGCTACCCGCCAGGGGCTGGCCCGCCATGCTTTGGCCATCTCGACGCCAAGATCAAAGGCTTGCTGTGGAGTTAGGGGGGCATCATCGCGGCTGGTATCTAACGGGGAGAGTCCTTCTTCGTCCCGATCGCGGCCGAACCGAAATGGATCGATGCCCACCGGAATAATGGGCGTGCCGAACTCACGCCGTTCCCAATCGAGGTGCACTGCCGCGGCAATGGCGTTGTGGCCGAGGCCGTTGGGATGGATTGGCTCCGGGACTACCCGGGGAGTGATGCCCGATTGTTGTAGGTGGTTCGCGAGGTAGAGCGCTGCCTCGGCATGTCCTGTCAGTATGTCGATACGATCCGGGTCTTCTTCAAAATAATTATCGCGGAAAAATGTCCAGAGATTGTATGGGGTGACTGCCACCGAATCGTGGGCGTGAATCCAGAATTGAGGACGTTCTTCACCCGCAAATGTTTCTGCTACATCTCGATAAAGGTTAACGATGATGTCTGGCCTAAAGTCATCAAGCTCACGGCGTAGACGTAAAAATTGTTTGAACTGACGTTGCTGATGGACCGCTCCGGCAGTACGACCCTGGTCCCGGTCGTTAAGCCACTCCTTGCGCATTGGCTCCGGCCAGTTACCGGTATTACGCAGATGGGGTTGGTTACGCCAGCCCCAGGCGAGGTTGCCGTGGAGCACCCAGGGCATATTGGCGGGTTTCATCCGTAGAAACGGGAAATCTGTCACGGTTAAACCAAGAATTTCTGCCATGCATCCTCCGGGCGCAATCAATTAATTGAGGGTACTTGGTTATTAGTTAACACTGTTAAGTAAAATATTACATGGCCACAGAGAACCATTTTTCCATGGGTAATGCTGACATAAAAAATACAGATTAGCTTCTAGTTTAAGCGATTGAGCACGGTGCCATTAGTCACAAAAAATTAACAAATTTTTAATATTGGCTTCACTATTACCGCCGATCATTCGCGCCATGAAAATTAATACAACGAAAACAAAGCAATACCGGAGCGTCTGGGTCTCGGATGTTCATTTAGGATCGAAAGGCTGTCAGGCAGAGAGTCTGCTGAAATTTCTGCGCAGCGTGGAGTGCGACACGCTCTATCTGGTGGGTGACATTATCGATATCTGGAGTCTGCAGCGATCGGTTTACTGGCCGCAGAGCCACAATGATGTGTTGCGGACCATTCTGGGCAAAGCCAAGCACGATACGCGGGTGGTCTACGTACCGGGTAATCACGACGAAATGATTCGCGGCTACGTCGGCAATCAGTTTGGTAACCTCGAAATTATCCGCGAGGCTCTGCACACCACGGCGGACGGTAAGCGTCTGCTGGTGATGCACGGCGATGAGTTTGATAGCGTGGTTCAGTGCAGCCGGTTGTTGTCGATGATGGGCAGCCTTGCTTATGAATGGCTGTTGTTGTTTAACCGGGTGGTTAACTCGGTTCGTAAGGTGTTCGGCCGCCCTTATTGGTCACTGGCCGGCTATTTGAAACACAAGGTTAAGAACGCGGTGCAATTCATCGGCCATTATGAAGATACTCTGGTGAAGACAGCCGTCCATCGGCAGGCAGATGGGGTGGTGTGTGGTCATATTCACCGTGCCGCATTGCAGAAGATGCAGGGCATGATCTACGCTAACACCGGCGACTGGGTAGAGAGTTGCAGTGCGCTGGTAGAGCATCAGGACGGTCGGCTGGAGCTACTGGAGCACCTCTCTACTTTGGGTTTGTCGACGGTCGAGGACGATCCACAGCGTATGGCCCGGGCAGCCTGATCTGGGTGTTTGCCGGTACGCGCCCTTGAACCTGCGGGGGTTTTTTTGAAAATACTCTATGGCGTGCAGGGTACTGGCAATGGCCATATCACCCGCGCCCGAGCGCTAGCACCGGCGCTCCGGAAAGCCGGCGTTGAGGTTGATTATGTATTCTCAGGCCGCGATTCAAATCGCTATTTTGACATGGAGGCATTCGGTGATTACCGTGCATTCACCGGGCTCACATTGATGATGAAAGCCGGCCGACTCGATTATCCGGCGACGCTGTTGCGCAATCATCCGCTGCGATTTCTAAGCGATGTATTTGATCTGGATACCCGCGACTATGACTTGGTATTGACCGATTTTGAACCGGTGACTGCCTGGGCGGGCCGACGACACGGGAGCCGGGTCATTGGAGTCGGCCATCAGTACGCGTTTCGCTATCCAGTGCCGCTGGGGGGCGCGACGCTTGCCGGTCGAGCCGTGTTTAATTATTTTGCCCCGGCAACGGAGGCTGTCGGCCTGCACTGGCACCATTTTGATCAACCCATTCTGCCGCCCTTGATCCCATCGATGTTGCCGGCTGGTAACTGCGACCCCAAACTCGTGGTGGTCTATCTGCCGTCGGCGAAACTTGAGACGCTGCTGACCACCCTGACCGTTTTTTCCGACTATCGGTTTCAGGTTTATACCGACGTGGATCAGGACCAGCAGTTTGATCAGGTCTGCCTGAAACCCTTTTCCCGGGCTGGCTTTCAGCAGGATCTGGGCAGTTGCAATGCGGTGGTCTGTAATGCAGGTTTTGCCCTCGTTAGCGAGGTACTGGCGCTGGGTAAAAAGGCGCTGGTGATTCCGCTACGGGGGCATATGGAACCTGTCTCTTATACACATCTCCGAGCCCACGAGACCTCTCTACATCTCG
>CAJXVN010000018.1 GCA_913060775.1 uncultured Gammaproteobacteria bacterium
GATGTAGAGAGGTCTCGTGGGCTCGGAGATGTGTATAAGAGACAGCTGTTGTTGCCACCATCGGTTATGCGGGTTTGCAGCAAACCATCGCGGCCAAACGCCAGCTAACCAGTCATAGTGATCAGCTCTTCGAACTGCAACGCTCAATGCTGAGGCTGGAGCGGGACCTGACCAGTCTGGCACCAAGACCTGCGAGAGATCATCTAGGTGACAGCCAGCCAGCCTTTTACTCGCGCGGCACGGGAAACGCGACACGGGTCGAATTTACCCACGGTGGTCGCCACAATTCGGCACAGTTACCGCAAAGCAATCTGCAACGTGTTCACTACTACTGGTCGGAGGAAGGCATCGTTCGACTCTACTGGCACCGTCTTGATGCCATTGCCGGAACGCAGCCCCGAACACAATTACTGTTCCCCAAGGCATCGGCTTTGACCTGGTCATTCCTGGACCGACGCTACCGGTGGCACGACCAGTGGCCGCCGTTAAACCAGACGACCAACAGCGATCATTTATTGCCTCGGGCGGTCAGGGTCTCACTCCGGACTCCCACCTATGGCGATATTCAGCGCACTTTTATAACCGGGGCGGGCGGGTAGCACCTCAGCGGCCCGTTTAAACATCCATGAACCAATACAACCCTGTACCAAACGGAGAAACGGGCGTCGCTTTGATTACCAGCCTGCTGCTGTTGTCCGTTATCACCCTGCTGGTTTTGGCCCTGACCACCCGCCAGCAATTAGATATACAACGCAACACTCACCTGGCTCACGTTGAACAGGCCCACTGGTATGCGCTGAGCGCAGAGAACTGGGCCAGGCGTGTACTTAATAGCGACGACCAGGCCGTTGACAGCTTAAATGACAACTGGGCGGTAAGCGTCGCGCCGCTGGCAATTGAGCAGGGCCTGGTTGCCGGTTCTATCAGCGACCTGCAGGGGCGTTTTAATATCAATAATCTACTGCAGAACGGCAAAATCCACCCGTTATCGCGGGCGCGCTTTCAACGCTTGTTATCCCGCCTTACAATCGATGATGCCTTTATTCCCGCACTGATTGACTGGCTTGATCCAGACTCCACCGAAATTGCTGGAGGCGCGGAAGACCGCTATTACAATACCCTGCAACCACCTTATCGCGCCGCCAATCAACTCATGAGTGATATTAGCGAGTTACGTCTGGTGCGTGGAGTCAACCACGATATTTATGCCAAACTGCTGCCTTTTATCACCGCCTTACCGGTCCCCACGGAAATCAATGTGAACACGGCCCCCGCAGCGATTCTGCAGACGCTTGCCGATGATAATGACCTGGACGTGGAGTCAGTCATCCGCCATCGTGAGCAACAGGCCTTTCAAACGGTTAACGACCTGAAGCCCTACTTAAAAGAGGCGGGGGCTGATGACCAATCCGCGCTTGATGGCCTGGGGGTTTCCAGTCGCTATTTTCTGGTCACCACTGACGTCAGCCTGGGAGTCGCGCGCCAGCGCCACCAGACGCTGCTACGGCGCGACAACCAGGGCACCGTTTCACTTACCCGGTCGCCGGTGTACTCGCCTTGAATAATCACTGGATACTCTGGCAGATCGCCGACACTGACCAATGGCAATGGTGTCTGCCCGCCAACGACGGCCGCATGGAATACCCGGTCCAGCAGGGTAGCCTTGCCACGGCCGCCAACATGATTGGTGATCAGGCGACCAACGTGCTGATTCATAGCGGGCAGCTGGTATTAACCGAGGTCAAGGTCACCGCCCGTAGTCAACGCCAGGCCGCCGCCGCGCTACCCTTTATGCTGGAAGAACAATTGGCGGATGCACCCGAAAACCTGCACTTTGCCAGCCGTGCCAGCGAAACCAGAGGGCACTATCAGGTCGCAGTAATCGACCAGCAACTCCTCACCAGAATAGTGACGCAAATTACTGGGCAGGGCATTCGCCTGATCGGCCTCTATGCCGATTTACAGGCCCTGCCGGCCACTGAGTCAACCAGTTTATTAATCAGCGACGACCGAGTGCTGGTACGCCAGAGTGACGGTCTCGGGTTTGCGGCAACGCTTCCGGTCGCCTCAGCCTTGCTACGACAAAGCAGTAACCAGGGCAGCGGGCCCCCATTAACTGAGCAAATTAGCTGCTACTGCATTGACTCCAGTCGTGAGTCTGCGTCCCACTTTCTGCAGGCGCTGGATATCGATCCGGGTCAGTGCCGCGCCATCGCCCAGCCATTGGAATTACTCGCCAGAGGTCTGGATTCTGAGCGGGCAATCAATCTGCTGCAGGGCAAGTTCAGGGCCTTCATCGTCGCCCGGCCGGCAAGACTCCCCGTGCTCCCTTTATTGCTAATGACCCTGCTACTGGCTCTGATCACCGCGGATCAGTGGATTGAACGACAGCATCAGCTGAGCCAGCTAAAAGCACTCAACACACTCACGGATCGCACCTACCGGCAACAGTTTGGTGAACCCGCACCGGCGGTCAATTTTCGTCAGGCACTGAACCAGCATCTGGCTGAGCGCACCCAGCCAGCACCCCTGACGGCTGACTTCATTAACCAGTTTGCAAGCCTGCTGGCTCACTTCCCTTCGGAGTTACGAATAGAGCGAATCGAGTACCGGGACTCCGGACTTCAGTTAACCCTTCGAGCAGCTGGCCTGACCGCCGCTACCGAGCTGGGCGAAAACTTACTGTCGGCGAACATTCCTCACTCAATCCAGATTACCGAACGCCAGAAACATCAGGTTCTGCTGCGGTTAACGGTGGACACACATGATTAGGCAGGCAAAAACAATCAATCGATTTCTGGGCGTCATTTGCCTGCTGCTAATGATCACCGGTTGCTACCTGGCCTACGCCAATAGTCAGCTATCTGAGCGGATAGCAGCCAGCCAGGCTCAGTTCGACGAATTACAGACCGCAATCTCGACACCCGTGACAGGTCAACGCCCCCCGGCTGCCCGGCGAGGCGCATTGGCAATAATGAAACAAATTGAACTGGAGGCCAAACGGGCAGACCTGGATGAACTGCTTACCCGAATGGAACAACAGGGCAATGATGAAATTCACCTGCTGTTCGAATCGGTCAGCTTTAATGCCCTGATCGCCTGGTTCGATCAGGTTTACCAATCCACCGGGCTTCAACCCCATCAATTATCGGTGAGTCGGCGGCCCTCGAGTAATGGCGTGACCGCCCAGGCCATTTATCGATAATCGGCGACGAATTGTTGAATTTTACACAGCTAACTGCCGAAATATCATCATCCCTGACAAAATTCAGCCACTTCTAAACCCTCCCCGACGACCAAACAACCCTCCCTTCTTTGCCTGCATGAGGCAAAACCCACCCGATTGACACGCCCATGGCCGGTGTCGCGCCCTTAATAAGATTATTGGCACACACCTTGCTATTTGCGTATCACTGGGCGGGTAAAGTCATGGCCTGCCGAACAATATTCGCTTTGTGGCAGGAGCTACCGATGATTCGATTATTTAGACACTACGTGCCGCAGTCGTTAATGTGGCTGGGGGCTGCAGAACTTCTCGTATTAGTCTGCGCCTGTTATATCGCTCTCTTCCTAACGCTTGAAAATTACGGTCTGGGCCTTGCTCAGGCGAACCCACAAATCCAGTCCCTATACGCCCTTGTGTTCATTGGCGTGATGCTGTTCTCGCTATTCGCCACTGGCCTTTACCAGCTGCGCATCGCCGGCAATCTGCGCAGCACCATGATCCGACTGACCGTGAGCCTGCTCATTGGTGCCGCGTTGACTGGCGGCATCCTTGTTGCTACCCCTGCCAACTGGGCAACACCCGATATTGCCGGCATTTGCCTTGCCACTGCACTGCTCGGGCTCGTAGGCACCCGGCTGGTGTTTTACAGCATTGTTGACACTCAGGCCTTACAGCATCAGATCCTGGTGATCGGCGCTGGCAGGCGGGCTGCGCAGCTTGCAACGGAGATTCACGAAAGCCGCATAAGGGGTGTGGGTATTTGCGGTTTTGTCCCCGTCAATGGCGAAAAAATTCAGAAGGTCAACAGTAACGATGTCATTGTCCCCGACCGGGACATCTGTTCGTTAGTCGCAGAATTGGGCGTCGATGAAATTATTGTCGCCCTCGACGAACGTCGCGGCGCACTCCCCGCCGAGCAAATTCTTGAATGCAAAATGAACGGCACCAAAGTGACCGAATTGCTCGATTTTATCGAACGCCACACGGGCGCCATCAGTATCGATTCCCTTCAACCCAGCAGTTTGATTTTCTGTGACGGATTTTCGCGCGCAGCCATGGGTAACTGGCGCAAACGTACCTTTGACCTGCTGGTAAGCACCTTGCTGTTAGTCATCGCATTGCCAGTGATGGTCGTCACCTTGCTCGCTATCTGGCTTGAGTGCGGCGGACGTGAGTCGGCATTTTATCGCCAGGTCAGGGTCGGCAAACATGGCCGAACTTTTCAGGTGTTGAAATTTCGTAGTATGTGTTCGGGAGCGGAAAAAGAAGGGGCTCAGTGGGCCACGGCGAACGACAGCCGAGTGACCCGAGTGGGCCGCTTCATTCGTCAGACTCGCATCGACGAACTACCCCAACTATTAAACGTGTTTCGCGGCGAAATGAGCTTTGTCGGTCCACGACCCGAACGTCCGGAATTTGTCGACAATCTAAAAACGAGTATCCCTTTTTACGATATTCGTCATCAAACCCTGCCCGGTATCACCGGCTGGGCACAGGTCTGTTATCCCTATGGTGCTTCCGTAGACGACGCCCGGCGTAAGCTCCAGTACGACCTTTACTACATGAAAAACCACAGCCTGTTTCTTGACCTCACCATTCTGTTCCAGACCATTCAGGTCTGTCTCTGGCGCCAGGGCGCGCGCTGATTTGCGATCTCAGTGGCATGCAGTAGGCAGTCTTAGAACCTAAATGAATTAAGTTAAGCCGATTTCAGCCGATTCCATCATCTCCGTAAAGCCAGAACTCCTGCCAATATAGCTAGCTAAACGGCATGAATGACCATCGACGCTTTGTTTTATCAGGAAACCGAAGACCCACATTGACAACAGAGAGCGCCTAAGATCAGTGCCATCACCCGCCGACCTTAGCCCCGTTCACGTTGCGTCTGTCAACTATTATCAGGTAATGGCGAAAGACTTAACCTGGTTCAATCCTTGCAACCACCCATTTAGCAAATATCTGATAACGTTCCCAGGACAACTGTCGCCGATGGCCCATGAACCTGCCTTGACACCCTTGAAGAGCCCAATTTAATGGAACTAGCATTCGTCAGCACGGCCAGTTACGCAAGCGCTGCGCTGGCTAATACTGTGCTGTTACTACTGCTACTCACAAGCTGGCGTGGGCGCCTGCAAGGTGGCCTGCTAATAGCAGCCGTGCTGCTGAACATTCTCACGACGGCAGCCAGTGCTCTTCAGACCTATTCAGAAACGGTTGGCCTCACCGAAATCATTGTTCTGGAAAGCGTGAAACAAGGTGCCTGGGCATTGTTTCTGTTGCGGCTTCTCGTTATCCGCACCGACATTTCCAACCAACCGGGTGGCGCTCTTCAGCGCTATTTAATCCCAGGCATAGTGATCCTATATTCACTGGCTACCGGATTTTTTTTATCGGGTCTAACCACCCCATCATCGGCCGAACAGCTGCCGTCATTAACGCCCTTACTCATTGGTGCAATATTTATCATTTGGGTGATCGAACAGCTTTATCGTAATAGCGATGCATCAGAGCGCTGGGCGATCAAATACCTCTGCATCGGCATCGGCGGTGCCATTAGCTTCGACGTAATCCTGTTTATTGATGCACTACTTTTTCACCAGATCAACCCAGGCACCTGGGCCGCGCGGGGATTTGTGCAAGCACTTGCCGTCCCACTGATCGCTATATCTGCCACCCGTAACCCAGATTGGGAAGTAAAGGTTTTCGTCTCCCGCAGCGTTGTCTATTTCAGCAGTTCGCTAATCGCAATTGGCCTCTATCTGATACTGGTCGCTATCGCCGGTTATTACCTCAAAACTTTTGGCGGAAACTGGGGGGAAACTTTACAGGTAACACTCATATTTGCTGCCTTATTAAGCCTACTGGTCATCGTCAGTTCAGTACAGCTTAGGGGACAAATCAAACAATTCATTGCCCGACATTTCTACCGCAACAAATATGAGTACCGCGACGAGTGGTTGCAGCTCACGCAACGTTTATCAGACCCGGCGATAACCTCACCGCACCAGGAAGCACTATCGGCGATTCGCGATTTGCTAAATAGCCCAAGAGGCGCACTCTGGTCTAAAGACACCAGGGGACACTGGCGGCAAACTTGCCGCTGGGAGTGGCCTGATAGTAATGAAGTTTTCGTAATTGAAGATGTGTTACTCAATCAGTTGCAGCAACAGGCGAACATTATCGATTTGACGCGCGCGGGGAATGACACCGAACAGGCTGCACTGCCAGCGGCACTATCCAGTGGCCACCAACCCTGGCTATTGATCCCGCTCGTCAATCAGGGAACGTTAGTAGCACTCATTCAACTGGGTGAATCCCATACCCAATCCCGTCAACTAGACTGGGAAGATATCGCGCTGGTATCGGCCGCTGCCTATCAGGTGGCAGCCTACCTGGCTTTTCACGATGCCATCAACAAACTGGCTGAGGCTCGCCAATTTGAAGCCTATAACCAACTGTCCGCCTTTTTGGTTCATGACCTTAAGAATGTAGTGGCGCAACTTCAGTTAGTGGTTAAGAACGCCGATAAACATGCCGATAACCCTGAATTCATTAAGGATGCCTTTACAACCGTCGATAACGCTGTCGACAAAATGAACACCATGCTTTCCCAACTCCGCGACCGCCATGCGGCCGCTAATGGCCACCCGATCGCGGAGGTTGATCTATCGAACATTCTGCAGGAAGTTGTTCTCCGAAGAAGTGGTTATCTTCCAGTGCCGAAAATTGACCTGGGCGAGACTACCCAGTTAACAGTGAGATGTGATCAGGAAAAGATGTTGAATGTCCTGCTACACCTGGTAGCCAACGCCCAGGAAGCAACTGATAATGAGGGACAGGTCACCATCCGTGGAACCAGCAACAGCGCAGAATGCCGTCTGGAAATAGAAGACAACGGCTGTGGAATTAGCGATGAATTTGTAAAGCTCCACCTGTTTCGGCCCTTTAAAACAACCAAAGGCAATGCCGGCATGGGCATAGGCGTATATGAAAGCAAGGAATACATAGAGTCACTGGGTGGGTCGATTAGCGTCACCAGCCAGGTCGGCGAAGGCACTCTGTTTTCCATTCTCCTGCCGCGAACAACAACCGACTATTCCCTGAGAAACTCCTGAAAAATGGCTACTATCGAAAAACCCATTTTATTAATCGTCGAAGATGATGAAGGACTACAAAACCAGCTCCGTTGGTCATTCGATGAATATAAGGTTCTGGTTGCCGGGGATCGAGCCACGGCCCTGGACGCTATCGATCGCCACCAACCGGCCGTCGTCACGCTGGATCTTGGACTCCCACCCGACCCCGCCAATGCATCTGAGGGACTGGCAACACTGCAGGGAATACTGAAACGTCAGCCCTTTACCAAGGTAATTGTTGTCACCGGAAACGATGATCGTGCAGTAGCGTTAGACACCATCGGTAACGGGGCCTATGACTTTTGCCAGAAACCGGTTGATATCGACACTTTAAAACTCATCGTGAGTCGCGCCTTTCACCTGGCCGAACTCGAAGCGGAAAATCGTGCCCTCCAGAAAAAACAGCAACAGGCCGGAGCCCTTGGACAGATTATCGGTGCCAGCCCACAATTAACCAAAGTGCTACAAACGGTCGAGAAGGTTGCCGACAGCGACGCGAGCATCTTGATTCTCGGCGAAAGCGGTACTGGTAAAGAACTGATTGCCCAAAGTCTCCATCAGTTGAGTCAACGACACTCCGCACCGCTGGTCGCTATCAACTGTGCGGCCATTCCGGGAGAGCTCTTGGAGAGTGAGCTATTTGGTTATGAAAAAGGCGCCTTCACCGGCGCTGTGAAAACAACGCCTGGAAAAATCGAACAGGCAAGAGGTGGCACCCTGTTCCTCGATGAAATCGGTGATATGCCCATATCCTTGCAGGCCAAAATATTGCGGTTTCTGGAGCAGCGGGTCTTTGAGCGTGTGGGTGGTCGTGATGAAATAGCCGTTGATGTCCGCATTATTTGCGCAACTCACCAGAACATCGCCACACTAATCTCTGACCATCTTTTTCGCGAGGACCTTTACTACCGAATTGGTGAAATCGAAATACTCATTCCACCCCTCAGAGAACGGACCGGGGACAGCAGCCTACTTGCAAAAGCCTTCCTCGAGCAATTTGCAAAACAGCAAAATTCCCAGATAAAAGGCCTGACGACTGAGGCACTTGATCTTTTAGAGAGTTATTCATGGCCCGGCAATATCCGGGAATTAAAAAACACGATCAAGCGGGCAGTGATTATGTCTGATGGGACGCTGCTATCCCCCGCCGATCTAAATATTGAATCGACAAACGACGCCCCTGTGCAAACCACTGACCTTAAACAGGCTAGAGCAGCGGCAGAGCGGCAAGCGGTTGAAAAAGCCCTGTTAGCCAGCACTGGCAATGTGGCTAGTGCGGCAAAAATGTTGGGGATAACCAGACCCACCCTTTACGCCCTTATGGAGCGATTAAAAATAAAAAAATAACGCCTTATTATAACGTTCACGCCGTTACCATTGATTTAAACAAGGTTAAGCAAACGTTTAACCAATCTACAAATTAAGCGAACTCCATGATGAGAAACCATGAAACCACTTGATCAATCTTGCGTTGCAGTTATCGGTCTGGGATATGTTGGCCTGCCGCTGGCTGTTGCCTTCGGCAAAAAAATGCAGACCATAGGCTATGACCTCAATCCCAGTCGCGTCGAGGAGCTGCAACAGGGCCGTGATAGCACTCTGGAAATTAACCCTGAAGATCTCGCCGCTGCTGACATGGTCACCTACACTGATGATTCATCGGCGTTAAACAACGCCAACATTTTCATAACCACGGTTCCCACGCCCATCACCAAAAGTAACCGCCCAGACCTTGGGCCCCTGATCAGTGCTTCGGCGACCATTGGCAAACACCTAAAAAAAGGCGATGTGGTCATTTACGAATCAACCGTCTATCCGGGAGCCACCGAAGAAATTTGCGTCCCGGAACTGGAAAAACATTCTGGGCTAACATTCAATGAAGATTTTTTTGTCGGCTATAGCCCTGAACGAATAGTTCCGGGTGACAAGGAGCACCGATTAGAAACTATCGTAAAAATCACCTCTGGCTCGACGCCGACGGCAGCAGAATACGTGGATTCACTTTATCGTTCTATCGTTACTGCTGGCACCTATCGTGCGGAAAGCATCAAAGTGGCCGAAGCAGCAAAAGTAATTGAAAACGTGCAACGAGATATCAATATTTCGTTAGTTAACGAAATCGCGATGATCGCTAATAAACTGGGACTGGATACCCTGCAAATTCTTGAAGCGGCAGGCACCAAATGGAACTTTCTACCTTTCAGACCTGGCCTGGTGGGCGGTCATTGTATCGGCATCGACCCTTATTACCTGACACATAAAGCGCAGGAAGTTGGTTATCACCCAGAAGTTATTCTTTCTGGGCGGCGCTTAAATGACAGCATGGGTGATTTTATTGCTGAAACAGTCGTCAAATTAATGATCAGGAAGGGACATTCCGCAACGGGAGCCAAAGTCCTGATATTAGGGTTAACATTCAAAGAAAACTGCCCTGATATCCGTAATACCAAAATAGTTGACCTGGCAGACGGCTTTAAAGAGTTTGGCATTGGGGTCGATATTCATGACCCCTGGGCTGACGCCGACGAAGCAGCACGGGAATACGACGTTTCACTAATTAACACGCCCGAGCTGGGCCAATACGAAGCAATAGTGTTGGCGGTTCCCCATCACCAGTTTGCAACTGCGGGAGTGGAAAAAATCTTAGAATACGGTAAACCAAATTGCGTACTCTATGACGTCAAAGGGCTGTTTGATTCTAACCTGGTCGATGGTCGACTATAGCGGCAAAGCATTGCGACTGGCAGCTGACCCCAATCAGGGGAAACCCTTGTTTTGCAATGGGTTTCTCCCTGCCAACAGCTTGTTTTAACTTAACTACGAATGGTTTCCCCAATGACTATATTCAAACAATGGAAGCGTTACTCCTTTTTGTTTTTATTGGCATTTTTAGCTGCCTGCAGCAATACAACCAAGGTAACGCCAGAAACCAGTGCTGAAAACTGGACCGCCTACCGAATCGGTGGCGGTGATGTGATCGATGTGTTTGTCTGGCGTAATCCAGACGTCTCGGTTCAGGCGGTACCCATTCGACCTGACGGAAGACTAACCATTCCCCTGGTGGAAAACATTGAAGCCGTTGGCAAGACTCCGGAAGAACTGGCGAGACTGATTGAAACCAAACTACAAACCTACATTAAGGAACCGAGAGTCACGGTAACGATTAAACAATTCGTTGGTGACTACGCTCAACAGGTCAGAGTCGTTGGAGAAGCATCTGAGCCAGCATCCCTGCCCTACCGGGAAGGCATGACCGTGCTCGACGTGGTTATTGCCGTCGGCGGGCTAACTGAGTTTGCCGCTGGTAACAAAGCCATGATAATTCGTTCTGGCGGGACCAAAATCCCAGTATTCCTTGACGATATTCTCGTCAAGGGTGACTTCACGACCAACCGTAAACTTGCACCCGGTGATGTTCTGCTAATACCGCTGGCCTGGTTTTGACCCGTCCACATCAACCATCCTCAATCGCCAACCAGCTGATCAGCCCGAGACATGTGAATGGATGAACTGCTTTATCAGGTCAAAGTTATCTTATGGAAGGTTATGCACTTCCGTTGGGTTGCTGTTGCCGTTACTTCGGTAGTACTCATCATCGGTTGGATAACCGTTTTCCTGCTGCCGGATCAATACGAAGTTAAATCGACGGTTTATGTTGATACTCAGTCGGTATTGAAGCCCCTATTAAAAGGTCTGGCAGTTGATGACACCGTCAAGGAACAGGCCGCTCTGCTAATGCGGAGAACCCTGCTGTCCCGACCCAACATAGAAAAAGTAATTCTGCAAACCGACCTCGATCTGACCGTTGATAACGACAAGCAAATGGAGCGGTTAATTCTGTCTTTGGCCAGTGGAATAACGGTCAGCGGGCATGGCGACAAACGTCGACCGGACGCCAATATTTATCGACTTACGTACAGCAGCGCTGACCCCCAAATGACCTTCAGGGTAGTAGATGCCCTGCTTGACGTCTTTCTGGAGAGCACCCTGGGCATGACCCGCCAGGATTCATCGTCAGCTTCCCGTTTTATGTCCAAACAAATCCAGGACTACAAGAATCGGTTAGAAGCGGCCGACGAAACTGTTAAGCAATTTAAAATCAAGCATTCCGGGCTATTACCCAGCGAAAAAAACACCTTTTTTAACCGCCTTGAAACAGCGAAGACCCAGTTACAGGAAGCTCTCTTAATACAAAAAGAACTGGAATTTAAAACTAATCAGCTTGCTAGCCAACTCGGGCAGGTAAACAAGGAAACGAATGCAGCTAACGTTGCAAAAATGGATCGCTCCGGTGCTAATCGACTTGCAGACCTGGAAACTCAGTTAAGGGAATACCGCCTCCGATTTACCGATGACCACCCGGACGTCATTGCTACCCTGGCCGCAATTGAGGGACTGGAGACACAACTTAAGCAGAATAATGCTCAAAACGCCGACGACGTCATGATCGAAAACCCTGTTTATCAGGAACTATCGGTATTACACGGCGAAACCAAAGCGGAATTAGCCGTACTCAACGCTCGTGTCGAGGAATACCGAAAGCGTATAACGGACCTGAACCAGCAGGTAGAAAAAATCCCGCAAATTGAGGCCGAGTACACGGCCCTGGTCCGCGATTACAACGTTATCTCAGAAACCTATCTTCAATTGGTTCAACGCAGAGAATCTGCAACTATCTCTGAAGAAGCCGAACGCAGCGGCGACACGGTTCAGTTCAGAGTAATAGAGCCTCCCACCGTACCAAAAGCCCCGGTTGGTCCTAATCGACCACTTTTTCTAATGGCGGTGCTGGCTCTGGGTGTCGGGGCAGGTATCGGTATCGCTGTGTTATTGGCTGAGATTAAAGGGGCCATCTACTCAAAAACAAAACTGCTCGAAACATTTTCTACGCCGGTACTGGGGGAGGTCTCCATGACCTGGAACGCCGCACAAATAAAAAGCAAACGTAGAGACATCTTCGGACTCATCGGAGCCGTCGCCGCCATCCTCACAGCATTTACTACGCTGATGCTTTATCAGTTTCTGGTCGTTGGCCTTCCGCTCGGGTAATTTGAATGTCTACTATCGAAAAAGCTGCCGATAAATTAACGGACAATCCTCGCTCATCCTCTGCAACTCACACAGATAAAGCCCCCCTGGCCCCTCCTGGAAGCGTCATCCGGAAACCTGATACCACCGATTCGGCGCCCAACCAACCAACCACCTTGCTCAAGCTCGATAAAGATAAAATGCGGTCACTAGCCTTGTTGTTGCCCGATATGGGCAACACCGGATTAGCCGAACAATACAGAAAACTGAAACATCCATTACTCAGAAAAATTGGCGCCTCGAAGGACACCTCGCTCCCCGCTAATATAATTATGGTTACCAGCGCCCTCGAAGGCGAAGGCAAATCCTATACCGCAACCAATCTGGCACTTTCCATTGCGATGGAGTTAGACCATACAGCGCTGTTGATTGATGTGGATTCGAGAAAAAATTCTATTTCTGAGCTACTGGGTGTAACTGCCGACCGGGGTCTCACCAACTACCTTGGCTCCGACGAGATTGGCGTCAAAGATATTATTTATTCAACGGACATCCCTAAGTTAAAAATAATCCCCGCGGGCGACCCCGAACTTTTTAGCACCGAGTCTGCAACCAGCACCAAAATGAAAAAATTTCTTGCAGAACTTTCCTCTCGATACTCTGATCGGGTAATTATTCTAGACACTCCCCCACTGATGGTATCTGCGATCGCAAAAGTCTTAGCCTACATGGTGGGCCAGGTGGTGATGGTTGTCGAAGCCGAAAAAACCCCGGTCGCGGTTATTGAAGAAGCCACCAAACACCTTGACGCAGAACGGTTTTCTGGGTTTATCCTCAATAAAACCAACCTTGCCGGCTCTGCAGAGTCTCTGTACGGCAGTTACGGTTAAAACGCCGGTCGCGTTGGCGTGCACTACTTCATGAAACACTGTGGAAAAACACTGGCATTGACTTTGTTGGCTCTTTCGTCAGAGAGCTATTCAGAAACGGTCAAATTTGAGCCTGCGCTTGGCCTTGAAACCGCTTACGTAGACAACTTAGACCTTGAAAAAAGAGGCGGCAGAAGTGATTTTGTTAGCCAGATAAATCCTGAATTTATACTGGAAATAGCCTCTAACCGCATCGATGCGAATGCTGATTACCGGCTACAAAACCTGTTCTATCACTCTAACACCGATCTGAATACGTCCTTTCACCAGTTAAACGCCGACACAACCATTCATATTATCCCAACCAAATTTCGCCTTCAGTCAGTGGCTAGCTATGACCAGCAAACAATCTCATTTGACAACCCTACCGGTAGTAACAACCTGACGGGTGCAGACAACACCACAGACCGCACCGTTTTCGGCGTGGAACCCGTTTGGGTCACGAATGTAACCGACCGCCTGATCGCAGAAATTTCTGCCGGTCATTACCTGACAGGCGATCAAATTGATAGTGATTCAACTAATTACGCTATAGACATCTATCCATTTTTAAATAAAAGCCCTCTCAACTGGCGCCTGACCGTTCAGCAACGCTACATCCGATACGACAACGATCAGGAACGCGATGTCGGTCGAACCGTAGCTTCGTTTGATTTTCCCCTGACTAATCTATTATCGGCAGTGGCTGAGATTGGTTATGAAACAAACGACACCGACGATGGGCTCACCACCGAAACCGACAATGGCTTTCTTTACAGTGCTGGATTTCGTTGGTTCCCACAGGGCAACGTAACCATATCCCTAAATTATGAGGACCATTGGTATGGCGATTTCCTCTCTGCGGACGTTGCCTATGAAAAGAATCGGTTCGCCTTCACCTTTACATACGACCAGGAAGTAACCTCCCAGCAAGACCAGGACATCTCCAATCTGACAGCAGCACCGGGAAATGTCACCTCCCCAGTGCAAACCAACTCCACGGACACCTTTCTGCAAAAAACACTGGCTGTCACAGCCCGCTATACCTACGGACGAGGAAAATTAACCCTGGAAGGGCGTCAGGATGACCGGGAAACTGAAAATATCCGCAGCCTCGTTACCAGGCCACAAGAAGAGTTAATGGAGGTCAACCTTGATTGGGAGCATAACCTGACCCGACGCCATACATTAACCTTGAGTTTTTTCCAGCGTGACAGAGAAGTACGCGACGGCAGGTCAAATAAAGACTACATCGCCACCGTAACCCTCGCTTATCAATTAAATAGCGCTTTAAAAGGCACTTTTTACCTTAACAGCAATCAGAGAAACTCTGACTTAACCAGCGCTGAATATGAATCGACGATCATTGGAGCCAGTATTCATGCAAAATTCTAGGAACGATTAACATGTACCTGGACTATTTTGGACTCTCTGCCAAACCGTTTCAGCTCACGCCGGACCACCGGTTTCTTTATTTAAGCCCTGCTCACAAAAAAGCAGTCGCCTATCTACGCTACGGGCTGACTCAGGCGGAAGGGTTTATCGTGGTTACCGGCGACATTGGCACTGGTAAATCCACCCTGGTACGCAATCTCTTTGCAACCATCGACACCAAAAAACTCACCGCAGCCCAGTTGGTCACCACTCAACTCGATGCCAACGAGCTGCTAGGGCTGGTAAGTGCCGCGTTTAAACTACCCTATGCCAACCTGACCAAAGCTGAGCTATTGGCCCAGTTCCAGGGGTTTCTCAGGGCCGAATGTATCGCTGGCCGGCGGGTGTTGCTAGTAATTGATGAGGCCCAGAATTTACCGATTCGGACTCTGGAAGAATTACGCATGCTGTCCAATTTTGAGGCCGAAAACCAGCCCCTGCTGCAATGCTTCTTGCTCGGCCAGAAAGAGTTCAGAATAACCCTCGGCTCACCCCAGCTAGAACAATTAAGGCAGCGGGTTATTGCGTCAACCGATTTACGACCGTTATCCCGGTCAGACACCACCGAGTACATTCATCATCGGTTACGACTATGCGGCTGGGATGACAATCCCATCATCGAAGCCGATTGTTTTACCCTGATTCAGGATTTTACAAATGGCACACCCAGAAAAATAAACCTGCTGATGGATCGAATCCTGCTATACGTCTGCCTTGAAGAGCTCATAAAAATCGATTCTTCCGTTGTCTCATCCGTCATCGAAGAACTTCAGGCAGAAGACTATGTGCCGGCAAACTCAATAACGGATGAAGAGAGGCTGAGCAGCCCTGATCCGCTGGAACCTCGTCTGGCTGCACTTGAGCAGATATTCAGTGACTCAGCCGACCTGTTAAGAGCGCATGCAAATACAATAGACCCTTCACTTAGGAAATTACCCTAATGCGTCTTGAGCAGTTCCCGGAAGATCAGACATGACTGCGATGGTTAACGCAATGACGGTTGATGTCGAAGACTACTTTCAGGTCTCTGCATTTGAATCAATAATAAAAAAAAACCAATGGGCGACGCATGCTTCGAGAGTAGAAAATAATACCTACGCCTGCCTGGATTTATTTGAACGCAATCAGGTCACGGCAACTTTTTTCATGCTCGGGTGCGTCGCCGAAGCAGCACCCGGGTTAGTAAGAGACATAGTCGCACAAGGTCACGAACTCGCAAGTCATGGCTATTCTCACGTCCGGGTGATCCATCAAAACCAGACCGAGTTTCGCGAGGACATCCGACTCACCAAAAAAATCCTTGAAGACCTCAGCGGTATTGCGGTCACCGGCTACCGGGCGGCCAGTTACTCTATTTGCGCCCAAACGCCCTGGGCCTACGAAGAACTTAGTAATGCCGGTTATCACTATAGCTCCAGCATTTACCCCATCCACCACGACCTCTACGGCGACCCTAACGCCCCGCGCCTCCCTTTCGCTACGCCAAACGGAGATCTTACTGAAGTGCCCGTTACAACAGCACGATGGGTCGGCAAAAACTGGCCTGCCGGTGGCGGCGGCTATTTCAGGCTTTTACCCTACTGGTATAGCAAAACTGCCATCAATGCCGTTAATTCTAAGGACAAAGCACCCGTCGTTTTTTATTTCCATCCCTGGGAAATAGACCCAGGCCAGCCCAGAATAGCGGACACACCGCTTAAAACTAGAATCAGACACTATTCCAATTTAGAAAAAATGCAGCCGAAACTCGAGCAACTAACCAATCAATTCACCTGGTCACGGCTCGACGCGCTAATCGATCTGGGAAATAGCACCTTCAAACCCCAGCCAATCGCCTAATGGATAACCATCCCACCATTTCAATAGCAACCGACAGTGATCGAGAGCCCTGGAACAATTTCATAGCCGACCAAACCCAGGCATCCATCTATCACCGATTTGAAGTCGCCGACCTGATAAAACAAGTCTTTTCGCAACAACCTTTCTATTTCAAGAGTCTCGATGAATCGGGGTCAATAAACGGTGTGCTGCCGACGATCCGATTAAAAAGCCGGCTCTTTGGCGACTATTTCGTTTCACTTCCATTTTTTAATTATGGTGGTGTGCTGGCCAACAATGACGCAACCGCCCAGGCACTGATTTCCAACGCTACGGCAACCGCTACAAACATCGGCGCCAGCCACATTGAGTTTCGTCATATCAATCCTGCGCCGGGTGAACTGACATTACGTCAGGACAAAGTGCTAATGATTAAACAGTTGCCTGAAAGCAAGGAGGAGCTTTTTAAATCATTCAAAACCAAACTCAGAGCCCAAATCAAACGCCCTACCCGCGAGGGAGCCAGAGTTGAAATCGGCGCCCATGAATTATTAACTGATTTTTATCGAGTATTTTCAGAAAACATGCGCGACCTGGGAACCCCCGTGTACTCAGTCGATTTTTTTCAAACCATGTTAGATCAAGACTGGCTCGACACAACCATTCTGGTCGTCTATATCAACCGTGAGCCCACGGCAGCCGGTTTTTTGGTGAAAAACGGTGACCGCATGGAAATTCCCTGGGCCTCCACCCGCAGTAAATTCAACCGTCTTGCGGTAAACATGAGCCTCTATGCCGAAGCACTCAGCCTGGCCATTGAAAAGGACTGCTCCGAATTCGATTTTGGTCGGTCTACCGTTGATTCCGGTACTTACCGGTTTAAGAAGCAATGGGGCACAGAACCCGTCCAACTTAACTGGCAATACTGGTTGGCTGACGGACAGCAGATGCCCGCGCTCACACCAAGCAATCCCAAATACAAATTAGCCATCAACCTCTGGCAAAAAATACCGCTATGCATAGCTAATTCGCTCGGACCACGGATTGTGCGAAATCTGCCATAAATCTAACAGCGCAAATTGCTTAGTGTTGTTAACCAAAAGTAGAGTTTTATGAACTCAGAAAGCCTACCGAGGCTCCCTCTCACCTTTGAATTAGCGCGAAAACGTATAGCAGCCGGCAAACGCGGAGGCTATTTGATACTTCGTACACTTGCCGGGCTAGGACTACTAAAAAAGGCTTACCAGTTTCCGTTACATCCAACAGCTGACCGAGTCTGGGCGCCCCTCGATTGGCCAGGAATCGAAGAATACAATATTTTCGAACGATATGAGAAGGACGCCCTTCAAGCCGTGAATATGGCTATGACTGCCCACAATGGCGATTTTGCGTTAATTGATTGCGGTGCTGACGTAGGTGTTTATAGTAAGCTTTTGCTTAACATTAACGACCAGATAAAACATGTCACCGCGTTCGAACCCAATGAACGTTCTTTCTCAATACTCTCAAAGAATTTTGCTGCCCTGGGTAATCACACTCAACTTTTCTGCGCTGCAGTCGGGCAAAAAGCGGGATACGGAAAGTTAGTTTCACCAAGCGCCCTAACAGACTCCCATTCCAAATTTATTGTAGAGGCGGCGGAGGGTCCAATTAAAATAGCCCGAATCGACGATTTGAGTTTGCCCTCTCACCTCGCACTTGTACTCAAACTCGATATTGAAGGCGCCGAATACGAAGCGCTGCTAGGCGCTGCAAACACCATCAGCCAAGCTTCCTACTTTGTAATCCAAATTGAAGCGCACAGGGATGTCGCCAGGCGAATCAACCAAGAGCCCCTGGACTCGTTAAGACTATTACGCGAACTTGTTGGAGAACTGGATTGGGTGGCATGTAACGACAAACAGGGGAAGACCTACACCAACCTTTCGCTAGACCGGCCATTATTTGAACAACTACCAGAGCATGACATTTACGATTTAGTTGTGTGGAAACGACCATAAACTCGCTGGTACTGGTCAGCCATTGCCGTAACAGAGTAACGACCATTCACGCGTTCCCAGGCAGCTTCGACTACGTTTTGTGAATATTCGCTATCGACACGCAACTGGTTGAGTGCCTCAACAAACAAATGAGGCTCCGCCGATTTAATCAATGTCCCTGCGTGCCCCCTATCGAGAACCGCCGTAATGCCGCCCACTCCCCTTGCAACCACAGGGATCCTTAAGGCCATTGCCTCTAGCGCACCCATCGGCAAACCTTCATGATCAGAAGTAATACACAACGCATTCATCCTCGCCAACCAGCACTGCGCATCAGCACGAAACCCCGTAAAACTGATGTTTGAGAGGCCATGTTCGCTGACCTGATCCTGTGCGCCTTTCAACTCGGAGCCATCACCAATCGCATAAAAATAAAACTTCTCTGGAAAATCCCGCTCTGCCAAACGGGCAATTTCAACAAACAGGTCAATCCGCTTTATCGGTACCATCCGCCCAACAAACGCCACAAGGAATCTATCCGGCATTAACTCGATATCGCCTGCGCGGGCCAAGTCTCTCACCTTCTCGGTATCGACGCCGTTTTCGATAACCAACAACCTGTCTACTGCATAATGAGCAGACAACACTGATTTAAGGTCATCAGACACGCACACCACCGGCTTTTGCAGATGCTGGCCCAGCCAGTGATCTACCCACACCCGTAGCCGTTTGCCTACCTGCAGAAACCTCGGCAAATGCTCATTGCCACCGTGTACGGTTCTCATCGAACGGGTTCCGGGGTTCATCGCCGCTGCGAGGACACCTAACAAATTCTCTTTTTGACGATGAGTGTGGATCACATCCGGTTTAAACCCCCCGCAAATGCGGCATAATCGGATTAGCAGCCGCACGAACCCAGCGTGGCTCTCATCTAACACCTCCACAGCCACACCCGCTGCTATCAGTCGCTGTTGCAACTCCCCCGGATTTAATAAGACCACCAGCAAATCGACTCCCTCCTGACGATGCAGATAACAAGCCAGATAGTAAAGCTGTACCTCCGCGCCCGCCCACAAATCGCCCGATGCCAATTGCAGCACTCTAAGCTCCGTTTTTAGGCGATCCACAATAGAATAAGCGGCTAACAATTCATCATTCATCATTCATTGACCGGTTAACGAGCACCTAATGGAAACAATTTTCTGGATAAGTATCGGCGGCACACTCTATAGCTACATAATCTATCCGGCAATCATGTGGGCAGCTAGTCATCTGACACGTAAAAAAACACCCACAAAAAATCCAAGAAAAGACCATACGATCTCACTGATCATCACCGCTCACAATGAAGAGCAGCGAATCGCAAAAAAAATTGAACAAAGCCTCGCACTGGATTTTCCATCAGATCAATTAGAGATTATCGTGGCTTCAGACGCCAGCACTGATAATACCGATCAGATTGCCCGCAGCTACAGCGACCAGGGCATAACAGTGATTCGTGCGCAAGAAAGATTTGGCAAGGAACATGCCCAACAACTCGCCGTTAACCATGCGAATGGGGAGCTGTTAATCTTCAGCGATGTTGGTACAGAAATAGAAAAGAAAAGCCTGATGGCACTCACCAAATACTTTAACGATCCCAAGATTGGTGCCGTATCGAGTGTAGATCGAATGATTAGCGGTGACGGCACTGCTGTTGGTGAAGGCCTATATGTACGTTACGAAATGGCTTTGCGCAAACATGAATCACAAGTCAGCACACTGGTAGGGCTAAGCGGCTCATTTTTTGGCGTCCGCCGGGAAATTTGCGCTGACTGGAACACCAACATTCCTAGCGATTTCAATACCGCCCTCAACTGTGCCCGGCAACACCTAAAAGCCATCAGCGCCGACGACGTTATCGGCATTTATCCAGACATACAAAACCCAGTAAAAGAGTATCCCCGCAAACGCCGCACCATATTGCGCGGCATCAGCGCAGTGGCTGCTAGCACTGATCTACTCAATCCCTTTCGCCATCCGCTATTTTCCTTTCAGCTCGTGAGCCACAAAATCATGCGTTGGGCGGTACCCTGGTTTCAACTACTCCTACTGGGCAGCAACCTGGCGATAGTGGACCAACACGGCTTTTACCAACTCGCCCTGCTAGGCCAACTTACACTGTTAACGACTGCACTAGTCGGCTCCGTGATTTACCCAAAAACAGACGTAATTTGGCTCAAAATTCCAGCCTTTTTCATGCAAGTCAACATCGCCGCCGCCCAGGCACTGATCGACTACCTCATGGGAAAACGGGCGATAACCTGGGCGCCAAGCCAACGATGAGATTTAAACAATTAAGGCCGGTTGGCCATCCAATAATTTGCCAGCGCTCCAACCAGAATCCAGCAGAATGCTTTAGCCCCTGTAAAGTTAACTTTTATGCGAGTGGCACCGCCGCACTAGCTGCAGCAATCTCCGCCGCAATAACCGCACACCAAAACGCACGGCCAGAAATTATTTTACCGGCATATGCCTGCCCATCGCTTGTCAGCGCGATACTTTTTAACGGAGCCAAACCTGTATTGGTCGACCTGGCACCTAAACAGATCAGCCTGGATTTACCAGCCTTAAAAAACCAACTAACCGAACGTACCGCCGCCGTTATAACTGTTGACCTTTTTGGCCTGCCTAGCGTAACTCCCCAACTTCGTGAAATTGTCCGCGCCAGCGGTGCCTACTTAATTCACGACTGTGCCCAGGCGACTCCAAGCCCAACACGGCTAACAACCATCGAAGACGAGCTGGTAGTGCTAAGTTTTGGCCGAGGAAAACCAGTTAGCATACTCAACGGCGGGGCGATACTTCGTTCACCGAACAACCCATTCAGCCTTCCTGCTAGCCCAGCCATCCAAATACCTTCCTGGACCACAAACGTCCAGACCAACATAAAATATCGGCTGTACAATCTCATGATTAAACCCCATGTATATTGGCTAATCGATTACCTGCCAATAAACGTTGGTGACACCCGCTTTAACCCCCTGAAAAAAACCGGTGGTATCTCACCCACTGCGTTGCAATACCTCGCCATCAACCTCCACCATGCCTCCACCCGCGAGCAGCGTTTACGAAACCATTACGCCCAGTTAGGCGGTACCCTCTCCGGCCAAGGCTGGATAGACCTATGCCAAGGGGCAGATCCCTTACATCAAAATACATTGTTACGTTATGCAATGCTCGCACCATCACAGGCTATACGAGATGATCACCTCCTTAAAATGGCCAAATTAGGTTTAGGAGTTACGAGCCTATATCAGCACCCGCTCCCCGACATAGCCGACATGCCAAACGTTCTGCAGCCAACCACTCGTTTCCCTAATGCATCGACCTTCTCGAAACGGCTATTAACTATCCCGATTCATGACCATGTTGATAGTGGCTCCATAAATACTATTAGCAAGGTGTTGAGCTATAGCCAACTAACATAAATTTTAGACACCAAAAACCAGTTATCCCCTTTATTAAACACACCGGACCTCCAGAATGGAATTGACAGATTACAGAGAAAGTGATGCGGAAAAAAAACGAACAGACGATTTAATTAGACTAATTCCTAAAGGTGGTACTACAGTGCTTGACGTTGGTGCACGGGATGGGCATTTTTCCAAGATTTTTACTGGACATTTTGAATCCGTTACAGCCCTTGACCTTGAAAAACCAACCATTACCGGGAAGGGAATTCATTCTGTTGCAGGTGATGTCACGAACCTAAATTACGGTGACAAATCATTCGACCTAGTATTTTGTGCAGAAGTACTTGAACACATACCACAGCATCTACTTGAGAATGCATGCAATGAGCTAAGCCGCGTAACGAAAGATTTCCTGTTAATCGGCGTGCCATACAAGCAGGACACCCGGGTCGGGCGCACAACTTGCTACTCCTGCGGCAAAAAAAACCCACCATGGGGTCACGTAAACAGCTTCACTGCCAAAAAGCTCGAAAACCTTTTTAATAATTTTGATGTCGTAGAAATTTCATTAATTGGCAACTCCACCACTCGAACGAATTTTTTATCTTCGCTACTGATGGACTATGCTGGAAATCCATATGGAACTTATGGGCAGGAAGAGCATTGCGTCCATTGCAACAAGGAATTACGCCTACCACCAACGAGAACATTTTTAAAAAAATTAGCTACAAAAACCGCCTTTTATATAACCAAAACCCAGCAATTATTTTACAAAAAAACGCCGTCATGGATTCACATATTGTTCAAAAAACGTAATTTTTAAGCGGAAACAATAGTAGGTGACCCCGGTCATTTTAAAAAAACTCTCCCGAGTTTAAAAATGCGATTTGAAACAAATTTATTTAAATATATAAGTTGATAAAAAATGATTTCTTAAAACAACAAACGCGATCTCTAGAAAGCTGTCTCTTATACACATCTGACGCTGCCGACGAAGAGGATAGTGTAGATC